>NZ_BAAGUZ010000009.1:0-231878 GCF_054781135.1 Paralcaligenes ginsengisoli | reverse complement strand
ACTACCGCCGGACTACACAGCACCGCCCACCCTGCGGCTTGCGTTGAGGTCATGCATCGAGGTATACGCTGAGTCGGCAAGTTCATTCCAGGCATGCCACAACGCGAGCCGTCTATCGGGGCTTGGGGTCAGGACCGGCGTAAGGCGTGCGCCGGATGCTACCGTAGGGAAGGCGGGGGCTTTCGGCGGGCCATGTTTGAGCGTAGCCGCGCCAGCGGCGTAGCGAGTTTGGCCCGACGCCCGCCTGGACGAGGTAGATCCGGATCAAGCACGCCGTGCCGGCCCTGACCCCAAGCCCCGATAGACGGCGTCTTTATATACCAAAGCCACCAAAACATCGAATCCCGTAAACACTCAAACGCCGTAACCCACTCGAACCAAAAACGCACTAATAGCGCCAAGCCCCGCGCCCCTTGCGTTTATTGAAGCGCAACACACATCGCATCCGACGCCGCCCCTGCTATCGGGTAAAATGCTATGTTTTACCTACTGCCCCCGGGATATACACCCGTTACGGCCACAACTATGCAAGAAACCCCCATCAAGCGCAGCGGCGCAACCGCGACCTCCACACTGCCTTCCGCCGTGCACCCTGCCGGCGCCTCCGCCCTCTCCACGCCGACACGCAAACTGTTCATCCGTACCTTCGGCTGCCAGATGAACGAATACGACTCTGAAAAAATGGCGGACGTGCTGCGTGAAGACCAGGGTCTGGAGATTACCCAGGACCCGGAAGAAGCCGACGTCATTCTGTTCAATACCTGTTCGGTGCGCGAGAAGGCCCAGGAAAAAGTCTTCTCCGATCTGGGCCGCGTGCAGCACCTGAAACAAACCAAGCCGCATCTACTAATAGGCGTGGGTGGCTGCGTGGCCAGCCAGGAAGGCGCGGAAATCGTCAAGCGCGCGCCCTACGTCGACGTCGTCTTCGGCCCACAAACCTTGCATCGCCTGCCCGAACTGATCGCCAAGCGCAGGGAATCGGGACGTTCGCAAGTCGATATCAGTTTTCCCGAAATAGAAAAATTCGACGCACTGCCACCTGCCCGCGTCGACGGCCCCACCGCCTTTGTGTCGATCATGGAAGGCTGCAGCAAATACTGCAGCTTCTGTGTCGTGCCCTATACCCGGGGCGCCGAAATCTCGCGCCCCTTCGATGACGTATTGGTCGAAATCGCCGACCTGGCGGACCAGGGCGTGCGCGAAGTCACGCTGCTGGGACAAAACGTCAACGCCTACCGCGGCCCCATGGGCGATTCCGCCGAAATCGCCGACTTTGCCATGCTGCTCGAGTATGTGCACGAAATTCCAGGCATCGAACGCATACGCTACACCACATCGCACCCCAAAGAAATGACGACGCGGCTCATCGAGGCGCACGGCAAGCTGCCCAAGCTGGTGCCTTTCCTGCACCTGCCCGTGCAGGCCGGCAGCGACCGGGTGCTGTCCGCCATGAAGCGGGGCTACACCTCGCTGGAGTTCAAGTCGATAGTGCGCCGCCTGCGCGCCGCCCGCCCCGGCCTGACCCTGTCGTCGGACTTCATCGTCGGCTTTCCCGGAGAAACCGAGGACGACTTCGAAAAAACCATGGCGCTGATCCGCGACGTCGGTTTCGACCAATCATTCTCTTTCGTTTATTCACGCCGCCCCGGCACACCCGCCGCCGATCTGCAGGATGACACCAGCAAAGAGCAAAAGCTGGCGCGCCTGCACCGGCTCCAGGCCCTGGTCAACGAACAGGCCGCGGCCATCAGCCACGCCATGATAGGCGGCACCCAGCGCGTACTGGTCGAAGGGCCGTCGCGCCGCGATCCGAACGAGATGATGGGCCGCACCGAAAACAACCGCATCATCAATTTCGCGGGCCAGACGCGCCTGATCGGGCATATGGCCGACGTCCGCGTCACCCAGGCTCTTACCAATACCCTGAAGGGTGAAATACTCATCGCAGAATCGCCCGCGCAAGGCCGTGCATGAGCCGTGCCCACCACCGCCACAAGACAGCTGTTGCCGTTACTCTCGACGGCGACAATACCCACTTGGCCAATCTTTGCGGGCCGCTGGACGAAAACTTGCGCCAGATTGCCGACGGCTGGAACGTCAAACTAGGACGGCGGGGCAATCACGTTACCATCGAAGGCGAGCAGGCCCAGGCGGCCGGCCAGGCTCTTGAATGGTTTCATCGCCGCGCGGTACACCAGGCATTGTCGATCGACGACATACAACTGGGCCTGGTCGAGCTTGGCGCAGGCCCGGTCGCAGAAGCCACTCCAGCGACGGCCACAGCAACGCCTGCCGCCGCGCCCGAACTGCCGCCCGAAGACGATGGCCGCATCATCCTGCGAACCCGCAAAAGCGATCTGCGACCGCGCACTCCGCGCCAACGCGATTATCTGAACCAAATACTGCACCACGACATTACCTTCGGAATCGGGCCAGCCGGCACCGGAAAAACCTGGCTGGCCGTTGCCTGCGCCATCGATGCGCTCGAGCGGGAAACCGTGCAGCGCCTGGTATTGACCCGGCCCGCCGTCGAAGCCGGCGAGCGGCTGGGATTCCTGCCGGGCGACCTGGTGCAAAAAGTCGACCCCTATCTGCGTCCGCTTTACGACGCCCTGTACGATCTGATGGGGATCGAGCGCGTGCAGCGCCTGTTCGAAAAGCAAACCATCGAGATCGCGCCATTGGCCTATATGCGCGGCCGCACGCTGAATCACGCCTTCGTGATTCTGGACGAAGCGCAAAATACCACCCCCGAACAAATGAAGATGTTTCTTACACGCGTCGGTTTCGGCAGCAAGGCCGTCATCAATGGCGATCCCTCGCAGGTCGATCTGCCCCGCGGCCAGGCCAGCGGCCTGATCCACGCGGTCGACGTGCTGAGCTCGGTACAAGGCATAGCCACCACCCGGTTCACCAGCCGCGACGTAGTGCGCCATCCTCTGGTCGCCCGCATTGTGGATGCCTACGAACGGGCCGGCGATCATGTCAGTTAGGCTTGCCCTGGCCGTGCAATACGGCGTTGCCATGGCCGAGCTGCCGCGCTGGCGCCTGCGCCGCTGGATCCAGCACGCTATCGAGGCGGTCGCACCCGGCCTGGATCCCGCCATGCAATGCATGGCCCTGACCCTGCGCCTGGTCGATGCGCGCGAGGGGCGACGGCTTAACCGCGAGTTTCGCGAACGCGACTACGCCACCAATGTGCTCACCTTTGAATACGGCCTGGGCCCCGACGGCACTCTCAGCGGCGACATCGTTCTGTGCATTCCGGTGCTGCGACGCGAAGCCCGCGAGCAAAAGAAAAACTTGCTGCACCACGCCGCGCACCTGACCATACACGGCGTCCTGCACGCCCTGGGCCATGACCATATCGATCCGGACGAAGCCCTGGAAATGGAAGCCCTGGAGGCCCGGATTCTCCGGAAAATGGGCATATCCAACCCTTACGAACCACAAAATTCATAAACGAAAACCCAATTTCGGTTATGCTGAAACTCCTTGAAACTCGTCCTGTGGACAATGCCAGATCCTAGCCCCCCCGATGCCGAGCCCCGCCCGGCGCGAACCTCATCCAAGTCTTTATTCGCCAAACTCGCTGCACTGATACGCCCCGAGCCGGAAGATCGAGAAGATATAAAAGCGGTACTCGAGGCGGCTCACGACCGGCAAGTCCTCGACGGTGAGTCGTACGCCATGATTTCCGGAGCGCTCGAAGTGGCAAACCAGACTGTCGCCGACATCATGGTGCCGCGATCCAAAATGGACATGCTCGATATCGGCAAGCCCCTGTCCGAGCTATTGCCCGAAATCATCGACACCGGCCACTCGCGTTTTCCTATCTACGAAACCGATCGCGACAATATCGTGGGTATTCTGCTGGCCAAGGACCTGCTGCTGTCGCTGACCAAGCCGTCCATCGATTTGCGGCCGCTGGTGCGCCCGGCGGTATTCATTCCCGAGACCAAGCGCCTTAACGTGCTGCTGCACGAATTCCGCAGCAGCCGCAACCACCTGGCGATCGTCATAGACGAGCATGGCGGTACATCGGGCCTGGTCACCATGGAAGACGTGCTGGAACAAATCGTAGGCGAAATCGAAGATGAATTCGACGAAGATGCCGAAAAAACCATTTTCCAGACAGGCACGAACAACTGGCGTGTCATGGGCATCACCGAGATCGAGTTCTTCAACCGTACTTTCAACACCGACCTGCCCCACGACGATTACGACACGCTCGGCGGCTGGCTGGCGGCCGAACTGGGGCGCATACCTCGCCGCGGCGACAGCATTGCCTCGCAGGGGCTGACCATCACCGTGGTCGGCGCCGACGCAAAACGCGCGCTGTGGCTGCATGTCCAGCACGACGACACAACTCAGCTTTCCACCCCCGGCCAGGCGGCGTAAGACCTTGAATCAAGCACGAAATCCCTGGCTACGCGGTATCGGCCTGCTTATCCTGGGAGCCGTCCATGCCTTGTCGTTTGCGCCAGGGCCCCTGCCTTCATGGACATTGCCTTTCGTCGAGATTTTCAGCCTGGCCGCACTGGCCTGCGTTACGTTTCGCAGCAGCGGCGTTGGGCAAGCCGCAATGGCCGGTTTCTGGTTCGGCTTGGGGAATTTCGCGCTGGGCCTGTACTGGCTGTATATCAGCCTGCATTTTTACGGCGGGCTGGCCGCTCCGCTCGCCGCGGCAGGCATTCTCATTCTGGCCGCCTTCCTGGCGCTGTTCTTCGTGCTGGCAGGCGCACTGGCGCGCTATCTATCGGCCGGGCATCTCGGCAAAGTCTCCAACTACCGCTGGCAGTTGCTGATCGCAGCCGTCTGGGCCTCATGCTGGACGACGACGGAGTGGCTGCGCGGCACACTGTTTACCGGGTTTCCCTGGCTCAATATTGGCTATGCGCACGTCGAAGGCGTACTTGCCAGTTGGGCGCCCGTCACCGGTGTTTACGGGCTGAGCTGGCTTGCGGCCTTTGCCGCGGGCGCCATCGCCCTGCTGGCCTGCGCCAAGGACAATCAGAATGACGCATCAGCGGCCGTGGCGGTGGGAGCCGCCATCGTCACAGGTCTGATCGGCATTCTGCTCAGCCACATCAGTTGGTCGCAGCCTCACGGCAAGCCCATGATCATGCGCCTGGTGCAAGGCAATATTCCCCAGTCGGAAAAATTCGATCCGCAGTTGATGCACGAGGGCATCGAAACCTATATGCGCCTGGCGGCGCTTCCGCCCAAAGAACCCGATGGCGCCCCCGACCTGATCGTACTGCCCGAAACCGTCATGCCGGTCTTCCAGGACCGGGTTGCCCCCCAGGTATGGGAACAATGGCTGCATATCGCCAAAGAACGCAGCGCCACCATATTCATGGGCATCCCCTTGCACCGAACCGTGAACGGCCGGGACCGCTACACCAACAGCGCGATCGCCTTTACGGCAAATACATCCCTGTCCAGCCTGGGAATGGGTACCCTGGATATGAGCTACGACAAGCACCACCTGGTGCCTTTCGGTGAATTCATACCCTACGGCTTCCGCTGGTTCGTGGACATGCTGCAAATTCCATTGGGCGACTTCGACCGGGGCCCGGTACGTCAGCGCCTGTTCAATATCCAAGGCCAGACCATCGCCCCCGATATCTGCTACGAAGATGTATTCGGCGAACAAATCATCCAGTCTGTACGGGACAGCGAGCTTGCCGGCCCCGGCGCCAATATCCTGGTAAATATCAGCAACCTGGCCTGGTTTGGCGACTCCTGGGCGCTGCGCCAGCACCTGCAGATTTCACGCATGCGGGCGCTCGAAACCGCCCGCCCCATGATCACCGCCACCAATACCGGCATGACCGCCGCGATCGATCCCCAAGGCACCGTACGCGCGGTACTCGACCCCATGCACAAAGGCGTGCTGGACGTCGAAGTACAGGGTACCAGCGGCCTTACTCCCTATGTACGATGGGGCGACTGGCCGATCATTGTCTGGACCTGCCTGCTCCTGCTGCTGGGATGGGCCTTGCGCAAACGCATCCCCGACGAACCGCGCCCGTAGCGGCACCGTCTTGTTGCAGGAGCACCACTTGCGGATGCCATCTCTCCGCTAATTCACTGTGCCAAAAAATTAGGAGTATCTGAACCGCCGTTATTTGTTTACCATAGTCGCTGTTTCGCGTTGTTTCAGGACGTAACTCTGGATGCAGGTATGTATGCAGGCCTCTCTCGCCATTGCCCTACGCAAGAACGCACTATTTACCGACTGCACGCAAATTGAACTGGCCCGCTTGCTGGCAGGTACGATTCAATGCGAGTTTCCGGCCGGCACGGAGATTTTTCAGGCGGGCGTCCAGGCGTCTTATTATTACTGGATACTATCGGGCGAAGTCGCGCTCAAGGCCGAACACGACACCTGGCATAGATGCGCCGATGAAGCGTTTGGCGATGAAGCCTTTGCGGACGATGCCTGCTACCTGCGCACCGCGCGGGCCACCACGCCGCTCGTTGCGCTGCGCATCACACGAACGGCGCTGCGGGCCCTGTCCGCGCATCGGCCCGAGATGCAATCGGCCGCCTTGATCGGTCTGGCGGCGCAGATGGGCAAAGTGGTAATGGAAGAACGCCCGACCATCAAAATCGAGCGCTCCTCTATGCCGATGAAACAACGCATCGGCTGGCTTGCAACGCTGGCGCTGCCGCCCCTGGCCTATCTGGCAGCCATGCAGAATGCGCTGCCGCAACACAGCGCCATCTACCTTGCGCTGCTCACCATGACAGCCACCATGTGGCTGTTCGCCGTGGTCGATGAGTTCGTCCCCCCCCTGATTGCCCTCGTGGCAATGCTGTTCATCAACCTGGTGCCGGCGCAAATCGCCCTGGCCGGGTTTTACTCGCCCGCATTTCTGTTATTGCTGGGCGTCTACGCCATCTCGGCCGTGCTGCTGAGTTCGGGCCTGGTCTACCGATTCATGCTCTGGCTGTTGCTCAAGGCGCCCGACCGACCGTTCTGGCATCGTACCGCCCTAACCTTTTTCGGCATGCTGCTGTCGATCATGGTTCCTTCCGACAGCGCCCGCCTGGCGCTGCTGTTGCCGCTCTATCGCGAAATGGACAACAACATCGAAGCACCGCAACAGAGTCGCGAAGCCACCGCACTCATGATCGCCACCTTTATGGGCGCCACACTGTTTGCCCCCTTGCTGCTCACCAGCAAATCGGCTCATCTGGCCGCCTTCACCATGCTGCCCACCCAGGTGCAACTGCAGTTTCAGGGTTCCCACTGGCTGGTCGCCGCGGCCATCGTGGCCATTGGCCTGCTGGCCTGTCACCTGCTCGCCATGCGTTTTTTATATTCCTCAAATGAGGAAGCCCGACCCTTGCCTCGCGAACGCCTTGTAGTGCAATTGCGACTGCTGGGTCCGCTGGACAGCCGCGAATGGCTGGCCTTGTGCGCCTTCGTGGCGTTTCTGCTGGGCGCTGCGTTCCCGCAACTATATCTGTCGCTTACGGCATGGCTGGCGGGTTTTATTCTGGTCAGCCTGTTGGCGCTGGGCCTGTTCGACCGCAGGGCCTTCCTGCAAAATATCGATTGGCCCATGCTCTTTTTCATTTTGAGTCTTGATGGCTTGACCCGCGCCATCAACTATCTGGGCCTGAGTCCTTTGCTGATCAACGCCATAGGCAACAAGCTTGACTGGATTCATGGCCACCTGGGCTGGTTCATTCTGTTGGCGTTGGCGATAACCGTCGTCATACGGCTTGTTCTGCCACTGACCGCGGGCATGCTATTGGCATTGGCCATGCTCTTGCCAATGGGCATCGAGCAAGGCATCCACCCCTGGATAGTCATGTTCCTGGTGTCGCTATTCAGTGATATCTGGTTTTTCCCGCACCAGATGTCCACGTATACCCAGGCAAAAAACAACGGCCTGCAAGCGCGCTGCAGCGAATCGATATTCATGCGCCATATATGGTGGCTAAACCCTCTGCGTGTGCTGCTGGCGTACGCTTCAATTCCTTATTGGAACTGGCTGGGACTGAATTGAAGCGCCATCGATATCCCACTGAAACATTCTTGATATCTCTCCGATGAAATCACGACTGACACTGCTATTTGCCGGGCTGCTTGTTATTTTGCTCTTTGCCGCAATGAGCCTATTCAACCACGACAAGCCACGCATATTGATATTGCACAGCTACACCGAAACGGGTCAATGGGAACAAGCGGTCAACGAGGGTATAAACCGCGAACTGGCCCAAAACCGGACGCCCATTTCGATTCGCTGGCAATATATGGCGTTTACCGACCAGACCGACAAAATAGACTGGAGCGATGCCGCAAAACAAGCCGAGCACGTCATCAACACCTACCGGCCCAATATCCTGGTACCAATAGGCGAAGAGGCCCAGAAATACGTAGGCCGCAACTATGTGAACCACGCCGGCATGCGTATCATATACGCAACGAGTGAACACCCCTCCCACTTCGGATACCCTGACGCCGCAAACGCCACCGGCATCAGAGAAGTATTGCCGCTGGCGGAGATTAACGATGTGTTGCGCTACCTGCGCCGGCAGTCGGTGCGCATTCGTGTATTGGGCATGGACGACGAAACGGGCAGGGCCGAGCGCGAGCAAGTGAAAGACTTCATCTGGGCGCCCAACCGCCTGGTCGACGTGCAACTAGTGCCCAATTTCGACGCGTGGAAAGCCGCGGTACACGCCGCAAATCAAGATGCCGACGTACTCATCGCGCTAAGCTTCAACGGCTTGCCGCTCTCGGCCACGGATGCTCATCCCGTCGACAACAAACTACTCTCGACCTGGACCGAACATGAATCCAAACCGCTGGTCATCGGCGTACGCGTACCTTTTGTGGAGGGCGGCGGCGCACTCGCGGTCGTTCCTTCTGCCGAAGGCATAGGAGCGCAGATCGGCAAGCGCATTATTACTTTGCTGGCGCTTAAGCCAGGCAGCGCGCTGCCTGGCTTAAGCGCCAGCCAGGACTTTCTGATAGCGTTGCGCCCCGAGCGCCTGGCCCAACGCAAGCTCTCGCTACCTGCAATTTACACACAAGCGGCACGAGCGTCGCATACGCTATTTGAATAGCCCTATGCCTCCCGCCACCGCCGTTACCGCCTTGGCGCGCGGTCAAATCATGGTAGGCTTGGGGCAACTTGCACGCCGCCAAAATTTCATGCATAATCTCACCTCTTCGCTAGACGCACCAAATTTTGGGGGTATAGCTCAGCTGGGAGAGCGCTTGCATGGCATGCAAGAGGTCAGCGGTTCGATCCCGCTTACCTCCACCAGTCTATCCGAAGAACCTGCATTCAATATGTTAGAATGCAACGCTGTTTCGTCCTGTCCCCTTCGTCTAGAGGCCTAGGACATCACCCTTTCACGGTGAGTACAGGGGTTCGAATCCCCTAGGGGACGCCAGATTTTTCTCAAAAAATCTGCTTTGGTTTATGTATACACCGCTGCGGAGCGGTAGTTCAGTTGGTTAGAATACCGGCCTGTCACGCCGGGGGTCGCGGGTTCGAGTCCCGTCCGCTCCGCCAAAGAATTCAGTGAAATCAAGCATCTACATCATGTAGGTGCTTTTTTTTCGCCTTGATTTTTCTTCCAAACCGCTAGGTTTCATTCCAAAACTCCCCTTTTTCAGCCTCTTTACCGGTGGTTAAGCCGCGCCAGGCCTAGCTCTGCGAGGTAAAGGCTAAAATCTCAAACAGAAATGGAAATTCAGCTGCGCTGCCTTGCTGCAGTTTGGCAAAAAGCCGATCCGCGTTCTCCGGCGTAGCCGTTTGTCGGACAGACCCGGCACCTGCCTCACAAGCCGCCGCAGATTACGCGAAGCAACACCTGCGAGATAGTCGGGGAAGGCTGTGAGCGGCACTAGCGATCGCCAGCGATATCCATGATGGTTCGTGAATATGACGCTTGCAGTCATATACAAAATATTGTATAAATTACCCATGCCCGCCCTTAAGCCTATCGAGTTTCTGGGAAGCTCACTTGATGATCTTCGCGCCTTCCCTCTTTCTGCCAGGCGCGAAGCTGGCCACCAGATCGATCAAGTTCAGAACGGCTCGGACCCGGATGACTGGAAGCCTATGAACACAGTAGGCCAAGGTGTCAGGGAAATCCGCGTTCGCGATAGTGCCGGCACCTTCAGGGTCATCTACATTGCCAAGTTCGCCGATGCTGTCTATGTGATCCACTGCTTTCAGAAGAAGACGGAAAAAACCAGTAAGGCGGATATAGATTTGGCCTCGAAACGTTATCGGGACCTGTTGCAGGAGCTAAACAAATGAGCAGCCAACGATTTTCTAACGTCTGGGATGCCATCGAGGACACCCAGGAAGAAGCGGAAAACATGAAGCTTCGTTCAGCCCTCATGACTGCGCTGAAGCAGCACATAACTCGTGTCAAGATGAGCCAGGCCGAAGCCGCCAAGCTTTTGGGCGTGACCCAGCCCCGTGTCTCTGATCTGATGCGTGGAAAAATCAACGTTTTTGGTCTTGATGCGCTGGTGAACATGGCCGCCGCAGCTGGGCTGCACATTGAAATACGTGTGTTTGAGTCTGCCTGAAGGCGCCGACGCATGCTTGCATTGGACTCATGGAGACGAGACAGATCCGCTGTCGGCCAATAGCGGAACAAGACAGAATGAACGACAGTAACTAGGACGTTCGGTATCTTTTAAATACTCTCGAGGGGAGCAGCAGGCTCGCTACGTAAACTGGGAATGAATGCATGAGTGCCGATCTGTTTATCTCTTACGCGTGGACATCAACAGCCCATCGAGAATGGGTTCGCTTGCTCGCTAGCCAACTTCATTTAATCGGCTACGTTGTAAAAATCGATGAGACAGTTGACTATGGATCAAGTCTGCACGGTTTCATGCGAGAGGTTACCGAGGCTGCTCATGTTCTTTTGATTGTCGACGAGAATTATGTCGATAGAGCCAATAACAAACCAGATTCTGGGGTTGGCATTGAGACAAAATGGATAAGCAGTGCCTTTAGTGACAAGCCAGCCACATGGTTGTCCGTTGCCTTCGTTCGAAATCCTGAGCGTATGCTACCTAACTGGCTTAATGATCATAACCCAAAGGGTTTTGACTTTAATTCTAGCCCTGAAAAGAACAATTTTCCCGGGTCGCTTCAAATCGACGAAATCTGGCGATGGGTTGAGGGTCTGCCGGCTGACAAGACTAATGCTGTCCCGTTATCGTTGGTTCGGAAGCGTGCTGCGCACCTAGAACGTGTGGATGCTCTTCGCGACCCTGCTCTTTACGCAAGTCCTACTCTTAATGGGAGCAAAACCTTTGAATATAAAAACCATGATCACTATACGGTTGGTCACGGGGAGTTCGAATTCAAAATAAAATTCAGTGGACGTTCTCACGACAGTGTCTATGTCTACGTAGATAGCGGTCTCAAAGCGCTCGGTTTGATTGTTAGTCCGAATTTTGATCGATCCAATGTAGCGTCTTTTATAACACCTGGACGCGTTGTCGAACCAGTTGTGGGGCAGAGCGCAGTCCTACTAAACTCCCATGGAGTCCTGTGTGTCATCACGATTGATGAGGTGCAACGCGAGATCAATGCCAAAGAGTATGTTCCAGCGCATGTGACGTTCACTTATGAAATTTTGGAGAGTGGCTAGGCACTGTGCATAAGGCCGTGTCGCGAATATCGCCGCCAGCAGGCCAACGCGACCATCGCCGCAAATTTGTTGTAAGTTTGCAGTAACGGGGTGCCGGGCGCTGTGCTCTTGCTTCAAACAGTGAATTTTAATATTTTCCCATGCAGACACACGAACAGTACAACGGTGTTTTCCTTTCAAGCGATAGCCAATTCGCCGGGCTGCTGAAATTTGCGGGCGCGGACAGCATCCTTAAACTCGTGGGAAAGAGTTTTTGGACATGCCCTGAAGCCGAATATACAGATATTCACGGGATGCTAAGTGACGGCAAAAAAGCGTCACTTCTGGAGTGTGTGCTCCATGGCAAAACACAGCACCGCTTTGATGAAAACACACAGTTCGAGAGCAGGTTTTTTCCGAACTATATCGTTGTCGGTGAAGAGTTCATTCGCTCTGAAGAACCTGTTATTCAGGCGGTTCGCTACCATTTCGAGAACGTCACCAACCTTTTAACCGGACACGAGACCTTCCAGTCCCTAATGCCGGACGCAAACGAAATGCGCCGGATTCTGGAGGTGGACCATAAGCGCTCAGAGAAGATAGCGGAGGAGTATGGCTGGCAGAAACAACCTTTCCAACCCCAGATCGGCGAGCATCCGCATCTCCTGTATTTCAGCGGTTTATGGGAAATCATGGCGTGCCAATCCAAGATTGGGAAAATCTCACTGACGAACCGCACTTCCCACAGCATGGGAAGCGCCGCAGGAATCGGCATTGACAACGAAGTCACCGCCAATATCGAATTTACGGAGCCCAAGACGCTGAACGCGGCAGTCCATGCTCTTCGAATCTTACATGGATTGTTCGAATTGAGTCTCGGGCACCGCCAGCGCTATCGTTGGATTGAACTGGAGTTGATCTACCGCTCACAGGAAACCGAACACGACATGCCTCAGACCGCACGGCTGTATTGGGGCTTATGCAATGAACGTGTTAAGAGTGACTCAAAGGTGAGCCTAAATGACAGTCTTCTGGCCCCGGACCGGCGCTCCGAGGAGTTTGCTAGGGTCGCGACAGGTTGGATAAACAGCGCGGAGATCATGGGCGATCCGAGGGAGCGGTTTGCCACCGCATTCTTCGGCAGCTACAGCATCAACCGTATCGTCGGTGCTGCCAACATGTTTGATTTGCTACCTGAGAGCCACGCGCCTAAAACGAAGGAGATTGATCCGTCGCTGAGGGAGGCAGTGACTCAAAGCCGCAAGATATTCACGACGCTACCGGACAGTTCCGCTAAGCAGTCTGTCCTCTCGACCTTAGGGCGTATTGGTACGGCCAGTCTTCGCGACAAAGTCTATCACCGTGCCGACAAAGTCATTGCGTTGGTTGGCAACAAATTTCCGGAACTGCTTTTACCATGTCATCATGCCGTTCTATGCCGTAATCACTATGTGCATGGCAGCAAGGGGGCATTCGACTATCAAGAGCACTTCACGGAGTTCGCGTTCATCACCGATACGCTGGAGTTCGTTTTCGCCGTCTCCGACCTACTTGATCTGGGATGGGATTTAAAAAGCTGGATGGATAAAGGCACGTCGATGACGCATGCGTTTGGCGCCTATACCGTTAACTATTCGGAAAACATTAAGCGCCTCAAAGCTCTAGTCAATAAGTAGCATTCACGACGATCTTATTCGAACAGCGTGCACAAACGAATCTCTGATGCGATGGCCAATCTCAACGAGTCCGACTAAGGAGCTGTCGCACTCAATGCCGAATCTTAGGAAAACAGGTGTGATGCCTACGACGTAACCGTCCATTGGGTGGCATCCTGTCGCCTCAAGAGATCCATACAGCATTTGCCGCTTCAAAAAGGTCATTGGCCTGCAACAGACGAACTTCCGCTTTGGGTCGAAAGCAGCCACCATCCTGCATCTCTCTTTCGCCAGAAATCATTATTGAAGGATATAACATGACCACTTGCAGGCCCATCCCAGGGGCAAGGCTGAGCATGAATTTCACTTCAAAAAACTTTGGAATGAAACTACGCCAAACCGCATGAAGCGACATCAAACCAACACGTTTTTGGAATAGGATGCGGCTGTAAGCCTGCATAAACATTGACTTCGATAATGGGACTGTCACGCCGGGGGTCGCGGGTTCGAGTCCCGTCCGCTCCGCCAAAGAATTCAGTAAAAAAAAGCACTTACATTGAGTAAGTTTTTTTTGCCTCGACTTTTATTCCAAAGTTTGTTTTTGTTCCGAAGTCCGCCTTTTCCGACTTCTTTAGTCGGCCGCAAAGCCCCGTCAGACCTAGCGTTCCATGGTGGCCCTGGGCTTGCCCTATTGATTCGTGATGCGCAACACACTACAATTATCCTATGATCAAGAGCTTTCGGCACAAAGGCCTTCGTCGGCTGTTCGAGACTGGCAACGCATCCGGCGTTCAAGTAAGCCATGCCAAACGCCTTCGTCTACAACTGTCCGCCCTTGATACCGCTCAGGTTATCGAAGACATGGACATCCCAGGATTTAGGCTCCATCCCCTCAAAGGCTCAATGAAAGACCGCTGGTCAATCACCGTCAACGGAAACTGGCGTATCACCTTTGAGTTTGAAGACGGAAACGCCTATGTGCTGGACTATGAGGACTATCACTGATGAACATGCACAATCCACCCCACCCCGGTGAATTTATCTCTGGCATCTACCTTGAGCCCAACAATATCAGCGGGCGCGAACTTGCTCAAGCACTTGGCGTAGCCGCCTCTACCCTCAGCCGAGTACTCAACGGCACTTCTCGTGTGACGCCCGAAATGGCGCTTCGCCTTTCCAAGTCACTTGGGCGCAGCCCGGAAAGCTGGCTGACTATGCAGGACGCTTACGACTTGTGGCTCGCTCGCCAGCACGTTAATTTGCAAGGTGTCGGCAAACTCCAATTCGCCGGAGCCTAGTACCTTTGGTTGCCAACTACCAGCATGTCGGTATCCAAGCCAGTCGTGCAAGAAGAAATCACCGGATGCGGAATTGCATCGGTCGCCAATATCCTGGGATGCATGACCCGATCCAGCATTGTTGTCTATCAAGCACTACCAGGAAGAAGGCAAAGACTTCTGGCATTGGGATAAGCAAGCAATTGCCCCACGCAGTTTCGCGATGGGTCATCATTGGTTTCATCGTGATCTAAACTTGTTCACCAAAAATTCAACGAGTGCGCGTACTCGCGCCGGCACAAACCGAGCGCTAGGCAGTAAGGCATGCAGTGGATAGATCTCAGTATTCCATTCTGTTAAAAGTGGAATGAGTTCCCCATCGGACAACTCGTCTTCTAACTCTAACCTTGTCTTGAAAAGTATTCCGTACCCAGCTACTGCCCAGGCACGAGCAAGAGAGGCGTCATCAGCACTACGGTCACCGCTCACCCGCACGTCAGTGACAACCCCGCCTCGCTCAAAACGCCACAAGCGATGAGGTTGACCGCCGCGCATATAGGTTAGGCAGTTATGGTGCTTTAAATCATGCGGCGATAACGGTGTGCCATGACGTTGTAAATACTCAGGGGACGCGCATAACACGGCCTGAGGGGCCACCAACAGGCGGCCAACCAATTGAGAGTCCGGCAGCTCGCCGTAGCGCAATGCCAGATCGACTTCGTCGCGCACCACATCCATCGGCCTATCGCCCACGTGCAGCTGCAATTCCACCGCCGGGTGCAAATTTAAAAATTCATTTAGCCATGGCATCAGTACACTACGCGTTAAGTCCGACGGGGCTGCGAGCCTTACAACTCCTACAAGCTCGGCTTGATCGATACCTACCTGAGTTTCGGCTTCGCTAAGCAAGTCGAACGCACGCTGGGCATAGTCCAGCAATATTCGCCCTTCGTCCGTAATACGCATAGCGCGAGTAGAACGTTCGAACAATCGGGTACTGAGTTGGCTCTCGACCCGCTTAAGCGCAGCACTTGCCGCCGACGGCGTCATTCCTAGCGCTGCTGCCGCGCCAGTTAATGAGCCTGTGCGTGCGGTGTGAAGGATAACTAGCAGATCACTTAGATTTTCAATTTTCATTTGAAAGTAATAGTAATACAACGCTATTATCATTTTAAATTTCATTTGCTAACCTGTCGACCTGAGTTCGGAACATTCTTTTAAAGACAGGAACATCATGACTACAACTACTTCAAGCAAGAGCTTTTCCACACCAACTGTACGATCAGAAACCGCCAACGCGCTTGTAACGGCTGCCCGTTCGGCCTCAGCAGAACTGGGAATAATTGTTTCGATTGCGGTTACCGACGCAGCCGGACATCTGGTCTCCTTTGAACGCGCCGACGGCGCCCCATTTTTGAGCATTGATGTCGCTATCGATAAAGCTTGGACGGTTTCGTCATTCGGTTTAGGGACTCATGTGTGGAATGACATTCTGCAAGACAGCAAAGTATCTCAGCTGGCTCATCGACCGCGCGTCGTTTCCGTAGGAGGCGGTTGCGCGATTGTAGAAGGTGGCAAGGTCATCGGCGGCATCGGCATCTCTGGCGGTAACGCACTACAGGATCGGCAGGCAGCCGAGAAAGCACTTCGCTCATTAGGGTTCGAAGTAGCTTGATCGGACAAACGCTTACAACAAGGCCAAATCATGAAAGCAATCGGTTTTTATAAGAATCACCCTGTGGACCACCCTGATTCACTTGTCGATGTCGATATTGAGGTGCCAGAGTTAGGCGACTTCGATCTGCTAGTCGAGGTCAAGGCGGTTTCCGTCAATCCCGTCGATACGAAAATTCGCATGGGAGGCACAATCCCGCCGGATCGACCACGAATTATTGGATGGGACGCTGCCGGCATCGTTCGAAAGGTCGGCGCTAAATCGACTCGATTTGCCCCCGGCGATCGCGTCTGGTATGCGGGCGACATTAACCGGCCGGGCAGCAACTCCGAACTGCAGACTGTCGACGAACGCATTGTTGGACTAATGCCTGTCTCGCTCGACTTCGCCGAAGCTGCATCGTTACCGCTGACAGCGATTACTGCTTGGGAATTGCTGTTTGATCGACTTCAGGCACATGCAGCAGACCCAACCGAGCACAATGTATTGCTCGTAACGGGTGCCGCTGGCGGTGTCGGCTCAATCCTGACGCAACTCGCACGACGTCTAACAGGGTTGACTGTTATCGGTACGGCATCAAGACCGGAAACGCGTGACTGGGTGTTGCAGCACGGTGCTCACTATGTGATCGATCATCATCAGCCTTGGGTACCTCAGCTTGCCGAGTTAGGTATTAAAGAAGTCTCGCACGTTGTAGGGCTCAACTACAGCGCAAGATACATCGCACAGATCGCTGAAGCAATGCGACCAGAGGGGCAATTTGCGTTAATAGATGATGCGGAGAATCTCGACATCGGACCATTCAAAGCAAAATCCATTTCCATTCATTGGGAGTTGATGTACACGCGTCCAATCTTTAAGACCCGCACCATCGAGCGGCAGCACGCACTGCTAAACCGATTAGCTCAACTAGTGGATGCGGGCGACATCAAACATACATTAACGAAACGTATAACCGGTTTCAATGCATTGACGCTACGCGACGCCCATCGTTTGGTGGAGGCCGGCGACATGATCGGTAAGGTTGTCGTTACCAGAGAGTGACGTGGCTTTCGACGAGCTGCGCATGAGGCGGGTGAACAATCGCCACGAGCAGTGCGACGACCTCAGCGATGTCTTCGGTGGCGCCGATCCGACCCAACGGAATATTCCGGAGCCAATCATCAGGGGAAAATCCCGGAATCGTTTTGCTAAACTCGTAGGAACCCGGCGTCGAGATGATGCCGGGCGATAGGACATTCACACGGATGCCGCTCGGCGCGAGTGGGTGATCACGAACTTGCCGCGGCGGCCGTACATCGCTCACGGCTCCTTCTTGAATAAGTCCTGGAAGATCAAAGGCCCCCAGCTCTTGTCCTCGCGCGCCTGCACAAGCGCGCCACCCTCTTCGAGCTTCCCGAGATTGACGGGCGCGAAACCGAGTTGTTCGGCAACCGCCGCCACCGACGCTGCAGCACCTTCGTCGTCGCCCGACAGGAACACGACCCGCCGACCGCCATTGACGTGCGGGTCGGTAGCCAGGGTGCCGGCGAGGAGATGATTGAAGCCCTTCACGAACCGGGCACCGGGGAAGGCTTTGGCGACCACGGCAGAGGAGACGCCAAAACCATTCATCGCGTCGACAATTGTCCTGCCCTGCCAGCTCGCCAGATTTTGGGCGACCTCGCGATGTTCCCCGAAGGGGACCGCCAGAAAAATCAACTCGGCCTTGATTGCTTCCTGCAGCGTCTTGGGGATGACCGTGGACCCGATCGCCTGTGCCTCCGGCATCAACGCTTCGGGCGGTCGCCGGTTGGCGACGGCGATTTCGATGTTCTTGCGGGCAAAGGCGCGGGCGAGAGCCTGGCCGATCTTGCCGAAGCCAATAATTGCATAGCTCATATATTCTCCTTGGGTTTACCACGCCCTACGGGCTCCAAATATCGAATTGGAGTGGCCGGCCGGGCGTAGCGCGTCAGATTTGTGCCAGGCCGCCATCGACGGCGACCTCGCTGGCGGTCATGAAGCTGCTGTCCTGCGACGCGAGAAAGGCAGCGGCCGATGCCGGTAGCGCCACCGGCGATCACAGCGGTCTTTCCATTCAGCCTGGTCAAGTCGTGCATCCTTCCTTGGAGTTGTACGGAAGCAGGGAACTGCTTACTCAGTGTCAAAGCGAGTATGGGCCTATTGACACATCAATACAATTGACGAAAAATCGCTTAATTCAATCTACTTTTTAGATATATATGCTCGACAATGTCACCATCAACCAACTGCGCGCGTTCGTTGCGGTATGCGACCAGGGAAGCTTTTCGGGTGCGGCGCGGAAGCTCAGACGCGCACAGTCAGCCATCAGCCACGCGATCAAGGCGCTGGAAAGCGCGTTTGATGTCGAGTTGTTCGAGCGAAATACACGAAAGGCGCAGCTCACCGCGGCGGGGCGCAGCCTCTTGCCGGACGCGCGGGCGGTAATCTCACGCACGGAAGAAATGAAGAACCGCGCCGGCTCGATCGCCAGAACCGGGGCGCCACAGGTTTCGATTGCGATCGATACCTACTTCCCGCGCGCCCACCTGATCGACTGTTTGCGGACGCTGCAAGAAGAGTTCCACACTGCAGCGATCGACCTGCGAATCACGAGCATGCAGGGCGGCGAGAACCTGGTGCTCCAAAAGGTGTGTGCCCTAGCCGTCACGATCGAGAACGTGACGGAGGTGAACCCGGATGCCATGGAACGCCGCTGGCTGTGTGAGGCGGAGATGGTGACGGTATGTGCGCCATCCCATCCACTCGCTTCGACACCGAAACCCATCCCGATGGACGAGTTTGGTGGACATATTCAGATCGTAGTGACGGACAACCAGCCGGGAGCGGAAAAGACCCAACAGGGAGTCGCCGGCAAGCGCCAGTGGCTGGTCAATGATCTCGGTGCCAAGCGTGATCTTCTCAAGGCCGGTCTCGGCTGGGGACACTTGCCGCGGCACCTTGTTGGCGAGGATCTGGCGAGCGGACAGCTCGTCGAACTTGAACGCCGCGCCTGGCACATCGGTTCGCTCACGTTCATGATCTCGCAACGACGGGGGTATGACCTCTCCCCATGCGAGTCGCGGCTGGTCGAGCTCCTTGGCGAACCTCAGTGCATCCCAAAGAAAACCGGGCGGCGCTCCGTCTCAGGCAAAGGCGCAAAAGCCTGAATAGATCCGGATGAAGCACGCCGTGCCGGCCCTGACCCAAGCCCCGATAGACGATGTCTTTAAATACCAATACCAACCCATCGAATCCCGTAAACAACCCGAACCAAAAACGCACCAGACAATGGACCAGCCAGCCTGGAATTTCCGGGCTAGCGGAACACAACGGTCTTGCGGCCGTTCAGAATGATTCTATGCTCGGCATGCCACTTGACAGCATGCGCCAGGGCAATGCATTCGGCGTCCCGTCCGATGTTGGCGAGTGTTTCGGGGTCGAAGGCATGGTCGACGCGGATTACCTCCTGTCCGATTATCGGCCCTTCATCGAGTTCGGCCGTTACGTAGTGCGCGGTCGCGCCGATCACTTTTACCCCGCGCTCGTATGCCTGATGGTAGGGCCTGGCTCCCTTGAACCCAGGCAGGAACGAATGGTGAATGTTGATCGCACGCCCTACAAGCTTGCTGCAGAAATTGTCAGAGAGAATCTGCATATAGCGCGCAAGCACCACAAAGTCCGACTTCGTCGACTCGATGACATCGAGCACCCTATCCTCTTGCTCGGCCTTCTTGCCCGGATCCAGAGGAAAACAATGGAAAGGTATGTTGTACGAGGTAGCGAGCGAATAAAAATCGGGATGGTTCGAGACAATGGCGCGGATATCAACGTGCAGCAATCCGGAACCATGCCGAAACAATAAATCGTTCAGGCAATGTCCGAACTTCGACACCATGATCACAACACCCGGCCTGATGGTCGTATCGTTCAGGCTCCACTGCATCGCAAAGGCATCCGCCAGTTCCGTGAACTCGCCGGCAAGTCGTTCACGGCTATGCGTACTGGAAAAACATACCCGAATGAAAAACCGGTTGTTGCTTACATCGCCGAACTGGGCACTGTCGAGAATATTGCAACCGCGATCAGCCAGGAATCCAGCGACAGCATGAACGATGCCGGGGCGATCCAGGCACGATAAGAGCAAAACAAATTTTTTACACACGACTTCCATAAACTCCTGCCAAAAATCAGACCTTGAATTCTTCGATGGCATCGACAAGCCATTCCAGGATGCTGAGCGCAAAGCTGCGCGGCACCAATATGTGGAAGCTGCCCGGCGTGGTTTTGACGATCAGCACGTGCACCGCATGCAGCCCTGTCGCAACGACACGTCCTGCCGCAAAAGCCGCGTCAGAGAAGTCGATGCCTATCCCTTTCTCGAGCACGAGATGGGAATCGTCGCCGCGAAGCGCGATCGCAACGATTCGGCCAAAGGAAAGATCAGTTACCGCAGCCAGGCTGCCCAGTTCGCTTTTCAGTGCAAGAGCAATCGCGGTGCCGGTATTGGGCGTTGTCGCGATTTGCCAGGTATTGGGCGCAATCGGCAGCATTGAAACAGGCCCGGCTATTGAAGCCAGTCCGGGCGCGCCAGGCGCCGCGACGCCGGCAATGCGCGCGATGCTCGGCGCGATGTCGGGCGACCCGGCATAGGCGGCAACCAGCACGCAATCGACCGGGAGCTCTGACAGCCCCATGCGATGCTTACGCACGGGAAGCTCTCCGACGACTGGCGAATCCGCCAGCGCGCTTCGGTATTGAAGAGGATGATCAACCATGAAGTTTTTCCCCGGAAGGATCGTAGAACACCGGCTCACCCACCACCACTTCACATGAGTAGTTGTGCAGGGGCGACCATGCGGTCAACTTCTGGCCTATAAGCGCGCGGCCATTCTTGATGAACGCAATCCCGATATGCGTATCCAGCGTTGGGCTATACGTAGACGACGAGACCCAGCCTAGCGACACCGATGCGGCCACAGGCTCCTGGACGATAGCCGATCCGGCAACGATTTTTGCGCCTGGCGACGTTGACATTACACCAACCAGCTTCGGCCGTTCCGGCGATATCAGGCCTTCGCGATGCATCAGCGGCTTACCGATAAAGGGCTCGGCCTTGCTTGCCAATTTACCCAGACCCAGGTCGTCGGCCGTCGTTCTTCCATCGATCTCCGGCCCCGCCACGTGGCCTTTCTCGATCCGCATGACCCCCATCGCTTCCGTGCCGTAGGGCGTAATTCCAAACGGCTTTCCCGCTTCGCACAGCCGCATCCAAAGCGCCATTCCATATCCCGCCGGAATGTTCAGTTCATATGCCATTTCGCCCGAGTAGCTCAGACGAAATACATTCAGTGGTATATGGGCCAGGCTCGTTTCCAGCACGCCCATGTGCGGCAACGCCGCATCCGACACATCGACACCGGGAAGCAATGCCTCCAGGACAGCTCGACTCTTGGGGCCGGCCAGTGCGATTTGTGCATACTGATCCGTGAGCGACGTCACTCGCACGCGTAATTTTTGATAAGCCGTGGCAAGCAGGAACTCCAGGCCGGCCAATACTTTGCCCGCATGGGCCGTGGTGGTGGTCATGAAAAACCGATCTTCCGCGAACCGCGATGTGGTGCCATCATCCAGTACGATGCCATCGTCGCGCAGCATCAATCCATAACGCGCGCGGCCAGGCTTCAGGGTAGAGAACCGGTTGCTGTACACCAGGTCAAGGAATATTGCCGCATCCGGCCCCTGGACGTCGATTTTCCCCAGTGTGGAAACATCGGCTATTCCCACTCCGCGGCGTACGGCAAGCGTTTCACGCCGCCATGCTTGCGCATAGGTTTCACCCGGGCCGACATAGGTCTTGGGCCTCAGCCATTGTCCCGCCGATGCCATGACTGCGCCGTTGTCCAGGTGCCACTGGTGCATGGGAGAGATCCGTGTGGCGGAAAAACCTTTACCTATCTGGCGGCCCACAAACGCACCGAGCGTCACCGGCGTGTAGGGAGGCCGGAAAGTGGTGGTCCCAACGACCGGAATCGGCTCTTGCCGTGCAAGCGCCATCAGAGCAAGCCCATTGATGTTGCTGGTCTTCCCCTGATCGGTACCCATGCCCAGCGTCGTGTAACGTTTCAGATGCTCCACCGAGCGGAAATTTTCACGAGCGGCCAGCGCAACGTCGTTCACGGTTACGTCGTCCTGGAGATCGACGAATTGCTTCGCCTTGACTCCCATGGGTTGCGGCGCAAGCCAAAAAGCCTCGATATCCAGGTCAGGCTCGTCGCCCCCCACGATCATGTCTGGCGCTTGCTGTTTCAGTCCCAGATCCGCGCACGCCGACGTCGCCGCCGCGGCACCGTCCCTCAACACTTCGCGCAATTGAAATACGCCGCGTGCGGCGCCAGCGGAAATGGCCGCCTGCTTGCACGGTCCGGGAATGAAGGTGGCAATGCGCTCATCGTAGACGGCCTTGCCGCCCGATTGCGAGTGCAGGTGCAAGGAAGGAGCCCAACCGCCGGCCGTGCCGATGACATCGCATGCGATGCGTGTTCTGCGGCTGCCGTCCCGCAAAGCGATTTCGGCGCCTTTGACGCAGCCGCGGCCCAGGGCCCGCAACACGATGGATTCCTGGTGCAAGGCGATGCCCAAGGATCGGACTTGTTCCGCAATCGCCGCCGGGATCGTGCGCCGCACATCGACAATGGCTACAACGTCGATGCCGAGCCTGGCAAGGTCGAATGCGGCCGGATAGGCACTGTTATTGTTGACGAACAGCACAATGCGCCGGCCTGCCGCCACGCCATAATGGTTGGCATAGGTGCGAATGGCGGATGCCAGCATTACGCCCGGCAAATCGTTGTTTCCAAAAACCAGGGGGCGTTCAATCGCGCCTGTGGCAAGCACGACGCGTTTGGCGCGGATCTGCCATAGCCGCTGGCGTGGCTGCTGCGGCTCGGGTACCGCAACATGATCGGCCACGCGCTCGATGAGCGACACCATATTGTGGTCGTAATACCCGAATGCCGTGGTGCGGGGCAAAACAGTGACACGGCTGCTGGCGGATAAGCTGGCAGCCGTGTCGCGCGCCCACTGCGGCGCAGGAATATTGTCGATATGCGTACCCTGGCTTAACAGCGAGCCGCCCAGGCTTGCATTTTCATCGACGAGAAAAACCTTCGCCCCCGCTCGCATCGCTACGCCAGCTGCCGCCAGGCCGGCTGCGCCGGCGCCCACGACAAGGACGTCGCAGCAGGCAAAGCGTTTCTCGTAATGGTCCGGATCGTCTTGCCTTGTCGCCACACCCATTCCCGCCGCATTGCGAATCACGCGCTCATAGCTTGGCCATAGCCGTGCGGGCCACATAAATGTTTTGTAATAAAACCCGGCCGGAAACAAGGGCGACAGCAAGTTGTTGATGGCCATCAGGTCCAACTTCAAGGAAGGCCAACGATTTTGGCTTTCCGCCACGAGCCCTTCGTACAGTTCAATGGTCGTGGCGCGAGTATTGGGTTCGGCGCGCGCACCGCTGCGCAAGCGCACCAGCGCATTGGGCTCTTCAACCCCGGCGGCGACAATACCGCGCGGACGATGATACTTGAAACTGCGGCCTACGAGTTTTACCCCATTGGCCATTAATGCGGCTGCCAACGTATCTCCCGGATGGCCTTCGTAGCGCACGCCATCGAACAAAAACGAAATGGTCTTCGAGCGATCGACCAGGCCGCCCTGCTTCAGGCGAAAGGCTTGTTTCATTGCTGCTCCCGTTGAGCAAGAGCATTTGCCAGTGAGACGCCAGCAATATCATGGGTAAGCGTATCGCGCTTGACCTTTATCCAACTGCGGCAGCCCAAGGCATGTTGCCAATATTCCGTATGCGCGCCCTTGGGATTGCTGCGCAGATAAACATAGGAAAACCACTCGGACTCGGGCGCGTCGTCGGCCGGGCGCAATACGGAAGCATCTGAGCCACAGTCGAATTCGGTGTGGTTACGCGGCCCGCAAAATGGGCAGTTAATGAGAAGCATTGCAAAGGCCTTACTGTGCGTTGGGGATTGGGCCGCTGCCCTTTTCGTCGATAGTGCGGCCGTGCTCGAATCGGTCCATGTTGAAGCCTCGATTGAGTTCGTGCGGCTCGTCGTGAGCAATCGTGTGGGCGAACACCCATCCGGAAGCCGGGGTTGCCTTGAAGCCGCCGTAACACCAGCCGCCATCGATGTAAAAATTCTGCAATGGTGTTTTGCTGATGATCGGACTGCCGTCCATCGTCATATCCATGATGCCCCCCCAATGCCGCATCATTCGTAGACGACTGATGAATGGAAACATTTGCATTGCGCAAGCTGTCGCATGCTCGAGAACCGGCATGTTCCCCTTTTGGGCATAACTGTTATAAAAATCCAGATCGCCGCCCATGACCAACTCGCCTTTGTCGGATTGGCTCATGTAGAAATGACCCGCACCGTAGGTCACGACCGTATTGATGATCGGTTTGACCGGCTCGCTTACGAACGCTTGCAGCAAATGGCTTTCAATCGGCAGGGTGAAGCCGGCCATCCTGGCCAACTGACTGGTATGACCGGCTACGGCGATACCTACTTGGCCGGCTCCGATGAAACCTTGATTCGTCTCTATTCCCCTGACCTTGCCGCTTTCCTGCTTGATCGCAATACATTCACAGTTTTGCAGGATATCGACACCGAGCGCATTGGCCGCACGCGCGTAACCCCACGCTACCGCATCATGACGAGCAACGCCGCCGCGTTTTTGCAATAGGCCGCCGATAACGGGGTAACGAGGCCGCTCGCTACTGTCGAGCAGCGGGACCATTTCTTCGACTTGCTTGTGATCGAGCCATTCCGCATCGATTCCGTTAATGCGCATTGCGTTGCCGCGGCGAATATAAGCGTCTTGCTGCGCATCGGTATGCGCGAGATTGAGAACGCCGCGCTGGCTGAACATCACGTTGTAATTGAGCTCCTGGCTCATCGTCTCCCACAGCTTGAGCGACCAGTCATAGAATCGCGCGTTGGTATCGAGCAGGTAGTTGGAACGAATCAGTGTCGTGTTGCGGCCCGTATTGCCACCCCCGATCCAGCCTTTTTCCACTACCGCGATATTTTTCACACCATGAAGCTTGGCAAGATAATAGGCTGTCGCAAGGCCATGCCCTCCTCCCCCAACGATGATGACATCGTAGTGCCTCTTCGGTACGGGTGAATCCCACGCAGGCATCCAGCCCCGATGGTGGCTGAAAGCATTACGTGCGAGAGAGAGAAATGAATACTTCATGAGTATTGGCAGGAAGGAAAAGGTTTATTGCTAAAACAGATGTCAGTAAGCCTGATAGCCAGGGGCTTGGGCAAGCACCATCAAGGAAAGGCGAGGGGCGAATAAGATTTATTAATACCCGGGTAGAGGCGTAGCGCTTAATAAGAATTGCTAATACTTATAGGCAATCTTCCGTAATAAGGCGGCAAGAAATCATGAATTTCGACGAAACTGCGCCACAACACACAAAAATTCCATTTTCAAATCAGCTGAATTGGCCAATCTGACCCAAGCCTTGTTGGGCCGCCGTCATACGCAAGAAGAAACCGCCACGATATTTGGCTGCAGCTGGCTACGCCATTTAATGATGGTCAATCACCGACCCCACCAAGATTCGCAACGAGATAGACGCTCATGACAAATTTCCCGGTTGTATTTGGTATTGATCTGGACGCCGAGTCAAGCTGGCTTGGAAAGTCTCCCGAAAACGCCGGCAAACCGGTGCTTCTTTCGCATGGCACGTACGAAATCCGGGAAGGCCTGAAATTCCTCCTGGATGTGCTCGACCGTCACAGCGTGCGGTCAACGTTCTTCATTCCCGGGCTGATCGCACACCGGCACCCCGAGGCCGTCACGGAAATTTTCCGGCGCGGCCATGAGGTCGCGAGCCATGGCTACAACCATCTGTCGCCGCCGCTTCTCGATGCCAGCCAGGAAAGGAAAGAGCTGGCCTCCGGCATCGAGACCCTGGAGAAAATAACCGGCCGCCGTCCCGTGACGTGGCAAGCCCCTTCGTGGGAAATCACCTCTCGCACCATCGATTATCTGATCGACGAGGGAGTTTCGGTTTCAAGCAATTTTCACGACAGCACCAGGCCCTACCGCCATGTTCGCAATGGCGTGCCGCTCCCCCTGGTTGAACTACCGGTCGAGTGGCACTTGGCCGACGCCCCTTTCTTCTTGTACGGCGCGATGCCAGGCCGGCAAATCTGGCCACCCCTGACTGTTGAGGAAATGTGGAAAGAAGATTTTCGCGGCCTCTACGAGAGGGAAGGATCGTATTTTCGCTTGGCGCTGCATGTTCAGCTCATTGCTCACCCGGGCCGGCTTCGCATGCTTGAACGTTTCATCCAATTTATAAAGGAACATCCAAATGCGTACTTTACCCGTTGTGATGAGCTTGCTGCCACGATTGCCTAGCAATCGGGCGATATGGGCTTTCCTGTTTGCCTTATCCCTCTTCTCGGGGCCTGGAACCGCCACCGCGGCGGCCTATCCCGAAAAACCGGTTTCCATCATCGTGCCATTCGCCGTGGGTACCGCGACCGATAGCATTGTCCGCCTGCTCGCCAAAGGTTTGCAGGCAAAATTCGGCGTCCCGTTCATCGTCGAGAATCGCCCTGGCGCGAGCGGCATTATCGGAACCGATCGCGGCGCAAGATCGAAGCCGGATGGCTATACGCTGCTGGCCGCCTCGGGCACGACGATGTCACAGAATCCCTGGTTCTTCAAAAAAATCCCCTATGACCCAACTACAGACTTCAAACCCATCGCACGCATTGGCGGGTTTCCACTAGCCATCGTGGTACGCCAGGAAGCGCCATGGAAAACCATGGCCGAATTCCTGGATGCCGCGCGCACGGCCACGAAATCGTTCTCCTACGGAACAGCCTACGGTATGCAAACCGTGTGCGGAGAGCTTTTGAAAAGGAATGCCAGGCTCGACCTGATCTCAGTTCCCTACAAAGGCACTCCGCAGGCGATTACCGACCTCCTCGGCGGGCAAGTCAATTTCATGTGCGCCGAATTCGCGACCAGCCTGAATGCCATTAGGAACCATCAATTGCGCGCATTGGCCATCTTGACCGACAAACGATCGCACTACCTCCCCGATGTGCCCACCATGAAGGAATTGGGCTTGAATTTCCTCCCCGAAATGCATTCCTGGATTGGCTTGCTTGCCCCTGGCGGCACCTCCGCGCAACACATCGAAACCGTCAGCCGGGCTGTCCTGGAAATTGCAGCGGCTCCCGAATTTTCCGCCGCACTCGATTCGATCGGATTTGAACTTTCCACACTCAATGCATCGGATTTCGGAAAATTCCTGAAAAAAGATCATGCCGTATGGGGTAAACAAATCCAACAAGCCGGCATCGCCCCCCAATAAACAGCCTTTTCAGGCCGCTGCGGAGTCTACACCCACAATACCGTATCGCGTATTATGCAAAGTCGCCAAACCGAAAAGGATTTCCGGCATGCGCAATCGCTTCACAATCGAGCTCAGCTCCATGAGGGTATTCCTGGCGGTCAGTGAAATGGGCAGTATGACAACAGCGGCCAGGAAGCTGGGCATGACGCAATCCGCTGTCTCGCAGGCAATCCGCCAAATGGAAGAAGGCCTGGGCGTGATATTGATTGATCGAGAGTTCCGCCCACTGCAACTCACCTCTTCGGGCACGATACTGCGCCAGCATGCGCACCGGATACTGGCCGACACAGATCATCTCACATCCGCGCTCCAGGCCGGCGGCACGGTGCCGGGACTACGCATGGGCATGCTTGATTCCTTTGCGGCAACAGTCGGACCTTCGCTCATCCGAACCGTTAGCGAGTACGCACGCGATGTTTTTGTTTATCAAGGGTTTTCACCTGAGCATCTACGCGGATTCCGCGCGCGCGAGCTGGATATCATCATATCCGCCGAACTGCTCAGTTGCAAAACCGAAGAGCTCAGCCTTTTACTTCTTCGCGAGCCTTTTGTTCTGGTTCTTCCGAAAGAGCATTCGGCATATACGCAGCATTCAAATCTGAAACAAATCGCGCGCAATCTGCCTCTGGTTCGATACAGCGCGCGCTCCACCGCAGGGCTCTTGACCGACCGTTACCTGGAGAAATTGGGCCTGATCAATCAACGCCGCCTCGAAGTTGAAACGGCCGAAGTCCTGTGCAGCCTGGTCGCGGCGGGCGTTGGCTGGGCAATTACCACCCCCTTGCATTTGCTCCAGGGCAGGCCGCAGTTTGAAGGGATTTCCGTACAGCCCCTTCCCGAGGAAGGAATCAGCCGCGATCTCTCGCTTTTGGTGCGCCGGGGCGAGTTTGAGACCATGGGGCGCGCGCTTACAAAACGAACGCACGAGATCCTTCGGGCCGAATGCCTGCCACCGCTCTTCGCCCTTATGCCATGGCTAAAAGGAGTCATGAAGGCTGGAGACGACATCGGAGGCTGATCGCGATCGTCTTACTCGGGCTTCAGGCCGATGGCGGCGGCGAGCTCACGGTATTTGCCTATCTCGGCTTTCATGAATCGGAGCAGCTCGTCCGGACTTCCTCCAATGGGCAAAATGTACAGATTACCGAAGGCTTGCTTCAACTGCGGCGATTTCAGCGCCGCAACCGTTGCCGCATGCAAACGCGCGACGACCTCCTGCGGTGTGCCTTGCGGTGCCAGCAAACCCACCCAATTGCTATCGATGAAGCCCGGCAAGCCTGCCTGCGCCATGGTCGGCACCGTCGGCATGGTCGCCAAACGGTCTGGCGAGAGCACCGATATGGCTTTCAGCTTGCCGGACTTTATCAGATCGACCATGGGCTGGGGCGAACTGAAAGAATACTGGACCTGACCGGCGATCAAATCCGAAATCATCGGCCCGCTACCTTTATAAGGCACATGCACCGTGTTGATGCCCGCGGCCAGATTGAACCGCAGGCCGATCAAATGGGGCTGCGAATACTGGCCACCCGATCCGTAGTTGACCTTGCCCGGATGCGCCTTCGCGTAGGTGATCAGCTCGGCCAGCGTATTCGGGGGAAAAGACGTCGACGCCACCAGCATATTCGGCAGCCAGCCTACTTGCGAAATCGGCGTCAGATCCTTGAGAGGATCATAGGTCATTGCGGCGGACGTCACGGGCGCAATCGTCAACTCGGCGGAGGTCCCGAACAACAAGGTATATCCGTCGGGCATCGACCGGGCGACCAGATTCGTGCCGATTCTGCCGGTCGCTCCAGGCCGGTTCTCGACAACCACGGCCTTACCCAATTGCTGGGACAGCTGCGTTGCGAATATTCGCGCCGCAACATCCGTGCCGCCGCCAGGAGCATAACCGACGATGAGCCTGATGGGTTTGGATGGCCACTTTGTTGCCTGCGCCGTGCCTGTTGCGGGAGCAGCCAGCATGCATAGGGTTCCAAGTACTGTTAACCAGCGTTGCAGGGACATAGACATCTCCGTTGACTACCCATTGACAGAAGTAAAATGACGCAGCCAGTTGCCGCCAAGCACCGCCGCGGTCTGCTCGGGCGTATAGCCGCGATCGAACATACCCTGGGTGAAATTGGCCAGTTCAAGAATCGTGCCCAAGCCGCGCGGATAATCCTGAGTCAGGAAGTCGTCGACGCTGCCAAAGATATCCGGACGCAGGGTGCGCCAACGCACAGTGTGGGGACGCAACAGCTTCGTGGCCTTGTAGCCTTCGGTGAAATCCAGGCCCAGACCGACGTTCTCGACGCCGACGGTACGGATCCAGTGGTCGCCATGGTCCAGCATTTCGTTGAGCGTCGGATCGGCGGCCCTGACGCTGCGCGGCAGGCCGCACACGCCCATGACACCGCCCTTTTGCCCGATCACCCGCGCCGTTTCATCCTTGGTGTTGCGGTCGTTGGCATTGACGCTATAGGCATTGGAATGAGTGCAGACGGGGTATTTCGCCCTGGCCGCGCCTTCGGCCCGGGCGCGATGCCCCGCATGCGACAGATCAAGAATGAGATCGAGCTCATTGGCGGCATCAATCAATTCCTCACCGGCAAAGGTGAGCCCCGCATCGCGCCGTTCGCCGCAGCCGTCGGCAAATAAGGTTGCGCCCGTATAGGCCAGGCCGAAATAGCGCATACCCAGACGATGCATGGTACGCAGCCGGTGAAAATCCAGATCGACCATGGCCGACCCTTGCGTGCCGACAATGACCGCCAGCCGGCCTTGCTTGCGCGCCGAGTCGATCTGTGCGCGGTTTGTCGCCAGCGCAAGATAGGGGCTCTTGGCGATCTTTTCCAGGCCAATATCGAAGTTGCGATGCACATCGTCCCAGCTCTGGTCGGTGCCGAACGTGACGTTCGCCGCATTCACTCCCGCCTGCAAGCAACGTTCGGCCCAGGGTTCGTCCAGGACGTAGAATAGCGATAGGCAATCGAAAACAAATGTTTCCTGCGTAAAGCGCTTCGCTTCGCTATTGGCCTGTGGAACATCCAAAGATACTCGCACTCTTTTCTCCCAAGTGGACGACTGAAGGATCGGAAATCTTGCCGCCTGCGCCGATGACACGCACGCATACTGAATACCGGTATGCGGCGCTACTCCGGCTTCAAACCCAATACTTTTACAAGCTTGCGATACCGTTCGATTTCGGATCGGATATAACCGCCAAACTCGCCTTCAGTATCGCCAACGGGTTCTATGTATAAATCCAGAAACGTTTGACGCGTCGTGGGCAAATTCACGAACCGTACGGTTTCGGCATTGAGCCGGTCGATGATGGCTTTTGGCGTACCGCGAGCCGCCAAAAGGCCATACCACGAGCCGCCTACAAATCCAGGCAATCCAGCCTCGGACATGGTCGGAACCTGCGGCAGCTTGGGCAGGCGCTGCGTGGTGGCGACCGCGATTGCCTTGACCTTCCCATTCTTTATCAGGTCCAGCGTCACGGCCGGAGTATTGAACGTATACTGCACCTGCCCGCCCATCAAGCCCACCAGCGACGGGCCGCTACCCTTATAGGCGACGTGTACTGTATCCATTCCGGCTTCCAGATTGAATTGCATGCCCAGCAAATGAGGGGCGGAAAAAACGCCCCCCGATGAATAATTGACTTGGCCGGGATGAGCCTTGGCATACGCAATCAATTCGGCCAAGGTATTCGGCGCAAACATGGTGGAGGCAACGAGTATGTACGGCCCTTTGCCGATTTGACTGATTGGCTCGAAATCCTTGGCCGGATCATAAGGCATCGATGCGACCGTGGAGGGGGCTATCGTCAATTCCGCGCCAGTGCCGAAAAGCAGCGTATACCCGTCAGGGGCCGATTGCGCAACAAACTGCGCGCCAATCCGGCCTCCGGCCCCGGCCCGGTTTTCGACCACTACGGTCTCACCCAGGCGCTGAGACAATTCCGCCGCCAGAAGACGCGCAACCAAATCGGTACCTCCACCCGGAGGGTAGGGAATAACGAGCTTGATGGGTTTCATGGGCCACTTCGCCGCCAAGCCAATACCAGGCGCCATTGCTATCGCCACGATGCCGGCAAACAACAGGCGGCGACATAACGCGAAGCAGCCTCCAAAAACAAGGCCCGGACCGCCACGAGGGGCGGAGTATCGCAAGAACATAGGTATCTCCGTTGACAGGCGACAAACAGCAGGCTGTTTCATTGGAGCTCAAACAGCCGCTGGCGGCGCTAGCCATAAACCGAAGTGAAATGACGCAGCCAGTTGCCGCCAAGCACCGCCGCGGTCTGCTCGGGCGTATAGCCGCGATCGAACATACCCTGGGTCAGATTGGCCAATTCGAGTATGGTGGAGAGCCCTTTCGAGTAGCGTTGAGAGAGAAACTCATCCGGAGTGCCGAAGATGTCCGGACGCAATGTGCGCCACCGCAGGGATGCGGGCAATAGGCTGCCGCTTTCCTGGTAGGCTTCCGTGAAGTCGAGCCCAATGCCGACGTGACCGATATCCATTATGCGTATCCAGTGTTCTGCATGATCGAGCATGTCGTTGAGCGTCGGGTCGGCGGCCCTGACGCTGCGAGGCAGGCCGCACAGGCCCATAATTCCTTCTTTTTCGCGGATTAGCTGAGCTGTTTCATCGTGGGTATTGCGGTCGTTGGCATTGACGCTATAGGCATTGGAGTGTGTGCAGACGGGGTATTTCGCTCTGGCTGCACCTTCGGCCCGGGCGCGATGCCCCGCATGCGACAGATCAAGAATGAGATCGAGCTCATTGGCGGCATCAATCAATTCTTCACCGGCAAAGGTAAGCCCCGCATCGCGCCGTTCGCCGCAGCCGTCGGCAAATAAGGTTGCACCCGTATAGGCCAGGCCGAAATAGCGCATGCCCAGACGATGCATGGTACGCAGCCGGTGAAAATCCAGATCGACCATGGCCGACCCTTGCGTGCCGACAATGACCGCCAGCCGGCCTTGCTTACGCGCCGAGTCGATCTGTGCGCGGTTTGTCGCCAGCGCAAGATAGGGGCTCTTGGCGATCTTTTCCAGGCCGACATCGAAGCTGCGCAACGCATCGTCCCAGCTCTGGTCGGTGCCGAACGTGACATTCGCCGCATTCACTCCCGCCTGCAAGCAACGTTCGGCCCAGGGTTCGTCCAGGACGTAGAATAGCGATAGGCAATCGAAAACAAATGTTTCCTGCGTAAAGCGCTTTGCTTCGCTACCGGCCTGTGGAATGGCTGAAAATCCTTGCATGACGAATATTCCTTGAAATGGATATCGGATGGCGAGCGACACGGCGTCGCAGTACGCCGCCCTACTCGGGCTTGATGCCCAATTGGGCTGCAAGCCGCCGATACCGATCGGTTTCGGAGTGCAGGAAACGGCCGAATTCTTCCGGCGTGCTGGCGATTGGCTGGATGTATAGTTCCTTGAGCGTCTTGCGGACTTCCGGCGCGGCCAAAGCGGATTGCAACACAGCATGCAAACGGGTAATGATCGCCGCAGGCGTATGGGCAGGTGCAAGCAGCCCGAACCAAGTGCCGTTATCGAAACCAGGAAATCCCTGCTCATCCATCGTCGCAACATCAGGCAGTGCCGGCAAACGGTGCGGCGCCGCGATGGCCAGCGCCTTGAGCTTTCCAGTCTGGACATAGACCAGCGAGGCTCCCGGAGAACTGAAGGCATATTGCAACAACCCGCTGGTCAGATCGATGAGCATAGGGCCGCCCCCTTTATAGGGAACATGAGTCGTCTCGATTCCCGCAGCGAAATTGAATTGTTGGCCCAGGAGATGCGGAATCGAATTGTGCCCACCCGAGCCATAATTCAACTTTCCGGGATGGGCCTTGGCATCGGCGACCAATTCGCTCAATGTGTTGGGCGCAAATTTAGGCGATGCCACCACCATTCCCAGGCTTTTGCTGATCAACATGACAGGCTGCAGATCTTTGAGAGGATCGTAAGCCAGCGATTTAACGGTAATAGGCGCCGCGGTCAGTTCGGCGCCTGTGCCGAATAAAAGGGTATAGCCGTCGGGTTTTGCCCGCACTACCGAAAGCGTGCCTATCCTGCCGCTTGCGCCTGGCCGGTTTTCCACGATGACCTGTTGCCCCAGGCTAAGAGACATACGCTCGGCCAGAACCCGGGCGGTCGTATCTGTGCCGCTGCCTGGCGGATACGAAACGATCAGTTTTATCGGATCGGCGGGCCAGCCTGGAGTCTGGGCCCGCACCATGGGCGAGCCAAACATTACAAGTAGCGCGGCGAGCATACTTACTGCCCGCCTCGTCGCATTGGGAGGCTGCATTTTCACAAATTTTTTTCCTGAAAAAAAAGCGGACAATGGGCTTGAACAAGGAGTTTTTACTATAGATTGCCCCATCCTGACTCACAAACTGCATGAGCCAAATTACTGCCTGGTATTATTTTCTTTAATAGCGTGACATACCATGATGGGCAAGAAGCCATATGACGCAAGAGGCGCGCGGCTTCAAGCCGCACGTATACGACATACCCAATCGCTATGAATTTTCGGCGACCGTGCCGGCCGCTTCCAAGGTGAAATTGCTGCGGTTTTAGCCTTCCACCGCAGCCATCCTACGCGCAAAAAGTCACGAACTCATCCAGATCCATGCGGCGGGTCCGGAACTGATTTGCCACGCAGCCGCTGTCTTCATAGCCCATCGATATGCCGCAAACCAGCGTCTGACTGTCGCTTATGCCCAGCGCTTCCTTGACGATACCCGGGTAGTTCGCGATGGCGGCCTGCGGGCAAGTATGCAGGCCGGCGCCGCGGGCCAGCACCATGATGTTCTGGAGAAACATGCCATAGTCGAGCCAACTGCCTTTTTCCAGGTCGTTGTCGATAGTGAAAATAAGCACGACGGGAGCGCCAAAAAACAGGAAGTTCTTTCCGTGCTGCCGCGCCATGGCGTCCTTGTCTCCCTTCTGGATGCCGAGCGTGCCATACAGGCCCCAGCCCGTTTCGCGCCGCCTTTCTATATAAGGGCTGCGCCATGCCACCGGGTAGTACTGATACTCCCGGTTTTCGGGTATTTTTCGATCATGCGCTTCAACCAGTGCGCTTGAAAGCTCATCGCGCTTTGACCCGGTCACCACATGCACCTTCCATGGCTGGATATTGCTGCCGCTGGGCGCATAGGCCGCCGCGGCGAGGATCCTTTCGACCAGGCTCATATCGATTGCTTTCGGTAAAAACCCCCTGACGCTTTTCCGCGAGGTTATTGCATATTCAACGATTTCAAACGTATCCATTTCCCGGTTCATCCTTTCTTGCAAACGGCTCGATTTGATCGAATCATCATACCTCCCTTGCCACCCCCAGGCATTCCTCGAACAACTTCCAGAATGCCCTGCTTTCGCCTAGCGAAACGGGTATGCGCAGGAATGTCGAGAGCGCCTGGGCGGGCGAAAACAGCGAGCCGGGTACGAGCAAAGGGCCATTTTGCGCCAGGCGGCGCACCAGCGGTTCTGTGTCCTGGCCGCAATCGACCCAGACGAAGAGTCCCGCCTCCGGCGGGTGCTCAGGCTGCAGGCCCAGGCGGCGCAGGCTTTTCAGGCACAGGGTCCGGGCCGCGTCGGCCCGCGCCCGGACCCGTTCGATATGGCGCCGGTAATGGCCATCGGCCAGAACCCGATACACAATGCGTTCGGTGAATTCCGGCGAAGTCATGCCAGCCAGCATTTTCAGGTTGCCCAGCGCGTGTATCCGTTGCGGCGCCGCGGCGATGTATCCTACCCGCAGGCTGGCGGCCAGCAATTTCGAATAGCCGGCCACGAGCAGCACCCGGTTCAATTGATCCAGAGCGGCCAGGCGCACAGGCGGCGAGGCGCTCAATTCGCTATAAGTGTCATCCTCGATGATGGCGAAATCGTATTTTTCGGCCAGACGCAAGATCTCGTAGGCCTTGCCCATGGACAGGGTATAGCCGGTAGGATTGTGTACCGCCGTATTCACGATCAGCAGCTTGGGTTGGTGGCTGGCGGCGAGATGTTCCAGCCGGGCCAGATCCGGGCCGTCGGGCGCGCGCGGCACGCCCAGCACCGTCACGCCCGCCGCGGCCAGCCTTGCAAACACCAGGTACCAGGCGGGATCTTCGACCAGCACTACGTCGCCCGGCCGCACCATATGGCGAATAATCAGGTCCAGCGCGTGCGTGACGCCGCAGGTGGTCAGCAAATGGTGCTCGGGATGGGCACCGATTCCCGCCCGGTTCAGATCGGCCGAGATCTGCCGCCGCAACGGTTCGTAGCCTTGCGGCTTGCCATAGGCCAGCAAGCCCTGGCCTACCGTGCGCCGCACTTGCAGGACCGCCGACAACACCAGATCGGCATCCAGCCATTCGGCCGGAACACCCGGGTTCTCGGGTTGCTGAAACAAGGTACGCAGCAGCCAATCCACATCCATGCGGCCCGGCAGGGATGCGGCCGCCTGTTCTTTGGATAAAAGCGGGGCGTGCGATTTTCTCGCCGCGACATAAAACCCCGAACCGCGGCGCGACTCGATCAGACCCAGCGCCATGAGACGATCGTAAGCCTCGACGACAGTGAAACGACTGACACCCAGCGATTGGGCCAGCGCCCGGATGGACGGCAGGCGCAGTCCCGTACGCAAGACTTGCTCGTCCATGCGCTGCGCCATATGCTGGGCGATCTGCTCGACCAGCGTCTGGCTGGCCCCTTTTACCGGGCGCCAGGCGGTGGCTATCGAACCCATGGCTGGATCGTCCCCTTGCGCAGGCAGATCAGACGGTACGGCCGTAGAAAAAGCAGAAAAGGAGGACATTGCAAGAAATCCGCCACAAAAGGCGCCGCTTGATGCTGCAAAACAGACTCAGCCCCGTTGAACTGTTCAACATGATGGCCATGCAATCAGCCAACTCGGAAGCGGCATGAAACTATATAAGCACTGTATCAGAAACCACCCTTAAACAAAGCCTACCCCGGCCATCGCTAGTCGCCGCCCTGCATAAACCAGGCCAAACCCCGTCATTGCGGCGCCTCGTTGGGTGGGAGCTTATTTTAGCTATACCTTTTTTCACTAGCGGGTTTTTGGCTCGGGTTGTTTACAGGATTCGAGTGTTTACGGCATTCGATGTTTTGGTGGCTTTGGTATTTACGGTTTTGGTATTTAAAGACGCCGTCTATCGGGGATAGGGTCAGGACCGGCACGGCGTGCTTGATCCGGATCTACCTCGTCCAGGCGGGCGTCGGGCCAACTCACTGCGCCGCTGGCGCGGCTCCGTTCAAACAGGGCCCGCCGAAGGCCCCCGCCTTCCCTACGGTAGCATCCGGCGCACGCCTTACGCCGGTCCTGACCCTATCCCCGATAGACGGCTCGCGTAATGGCATGCCTGGAATGAACTTGCCGACTCAGCGTATACCTCGATGCATGACTTCAACGTTTCTCTCGGTGCATGACCCTAACGCTTCCCTCTATGCATTGCCTCAACGCAAGCCGCAGGGTGGGCGGTGCTGTGCAGGCCGGCGGTAGTCCAGCGCCGGGTGCTGACGAAGGGAAGGCGGGGGCCTTCGGCGGGCGCTGTCTGAGCCCGGCCTCGCGAGGCCGGGCGAGTTCGCCCGACGCCCGCCTGGACGAGGCAGACCCGGGCAGTCGGCTAGCGCAGCTAGCCGACCGCTGGACGTGCCGGACTGCACAGCACCGCCCACCCTGCGGCGTCTTTATAGAATCAACCGCCGCCCACACAGCAAACACAGCAACGCACCGTCCAACCTCATCATTCAAGCGCGTACCAGCAGCTCAAACCTAAAAACAGCGCTCAAAAAATCGACTGAAACGCGTCCAGTGTCCTAAACACTCGAACCAAAAATGCGCCAGCAACATCTATTGATGCGCCGGACAAAACACATATTTATGTTTTCATCACAGCCTGAAGCCTTGTTGACATTAAGTTTCCTAAAGGACACAATGTGTCTTTTACATACTTTGACTTTTATAACAGCACAGGAAGAGACACCGTGTTTTCAATCAAGACCCTGCTCACTGCCGCAATCGCCATTTCAGCATTTGCCGGAGCCCCAACACATGCCGCCTACCCAGATCACCCCATACGCCTCATCGTGCCTTTTGGTGCAGGCGGCATCACGGACATCATTGCGCGTCACCTTGGGAAAAAAATGGGCGACACCCTTCAGCAAACCATAATCATCGACAACCGCCCAGGCGCGGGCGGGGTCATCGGCGCGCAGCTTGCGTCGAATTCGATACCTGACGGCTATACGCTTTTCATGGGCACAGTAGGGACACAAATAGTCAATCCGCTCATTATGTCCAAAATCAACTACAACCCGGATAAACAGCTTCAGCCCGTCGGGATGATCTCCGGCTCACCCTATGTATTAGCGGTGCGGGCCGACCTCGGACCTAAAACATTCGCCGAGTTCATTGCCTATGCGAAAGCTCATCCAAAAACACTAAATTATGGATCGGCTGGAATAGGCAGTTCTCCGCACCTGGGACTGGAACTCCTCAAGTTGACTACCGGCATCGATATTTTGCACATCCCGTTCAAAAGCGGCAGCGAAGCGGTCAATGCGGCTGTCGGAGGGCAAGTCGATATCGTACTGGATGCAATTACCGTCATCATGCCGCATGTCACCGCAGGCAAACTACGAGCCTTGGCGATCGCATCCCCCAGCAGATTACCATCGGCGCAAGGCGTTCCCACCAGTGCCGAAGTGGGTGACCCGGCTTTGCAAATCAGTTCGTGGAATGCCCTGTACACCCCGACAGGAACACCTCCCGACATCGTAAAGAAACTGAATGAAGCACTGCAAAAGACTCTGGCCGACCCCGTACTTCGCGACACCATGGCCAAGCAAGGCACACAAGCTTATACCGGCGCGCCCGATGAGTACAAAAAGTTTATGACACAAGAAAAGGCGAAATGGGTAGACATTGTCAAACGCGCCAACATTAAAATCAATTAGGCCCATGCAGCGTTTTGCCCGCATTCACTGTGCAGTCATTTCTATCGGAGATTACTAATGTTTGAAACCATGACCCTGTCAAAGGACCAGTTGATTACACGCGCAAAAAAGGAAATGCAGAGTCAACTCGAAACACATTCCTGGACAGCCCGAGAGCGTCTCGCGCTTACATGCAGAATTCTCTTTGACGGCGGCCACGACTCCGGCCTCGCGGGGCAAATCACCGCACGCGCCGAACAAGCAGGCACTTATTACACACAACGACTCGGCCTGGGGTTCGACGAAATAACAGCATCCAATGTTTTACTCGTCGACCAGGACTTGAATGTGCTGGAAGGCAACGGCATGGCGAACCCGGCCAATCGCTTCCATTCCTGGGTGTACAAGAATCGACCGGACGTTCAATGCATTGTTCATACCCATCCTCTGCACGCGGCGTCGCTATCCATGCTTGAAGTTCCGCTTGAAGTTTCTCATATGGATAACTGCACTCTATATGACGATGTGGCGTTTCTGAAAACCTGGCCCGGCGTGCCTGTTGGTAACGAAGAAGGAGAAATCATCAGTGCGGCGCTTGGCGACAAGCGGGCAATCCTGTTATCGCACCATGGAATGCTTGTCGCCGCGACGACTATCGAGGAGGCGTGCGAGCTATCGCTGCAATTTGAACGCGCGGCCAAAATGCAGTTGCTCGCCATGGCGGCCGGTAAAATCCAGCCTATACCTGAAGCGCTTGGGAAGGAAGCTCACGACTGGATACTAACGCCCAAGCGTTCTCAAGCAGGTTTTTTCTATCACGCTCGCCAAGCCCTGCGCAATCACCCCGATACCCTCAGTTGAATCTTGTTCGGCCCAAATCAGGGATTAGAATGGGGCATGTTTCAAGAGTCCTACACCTTGCATGCCCATGACCGACCTACCCCATCGCCTAAAAACTTTGCGACGACAACAATCATTCTCCCTGGAGCAACTGGCCCGGAATACAGGGTTGACCAAAAGCTACCTATCCAAACTCGAACGAGGAATCAGTGAGCCATCCATTTCAACGGTGCTGCGTCTGGCCGATGCCTATCAAATTAGCGTGGGACAACTTCTGGGAACAGGCGAAGCTGCTCAGGACGAAATCGTCAGCGTAGTGAGGGTGGCGGAACGCGAGCCTCTTCTACGTCGAGGCGAAGGAAGCAGCTACCGCTATCAATCCATGGCGGGCCGCCGCAAGATAAAGGCAATGGAGCCTTTCATTATTTATCCGCCCCGGGTGTTTCCCGATCTAACATCGGTGTTTCCCCATCCCGGCGAAGAATTCATGCTCGTACTGAAAGGCGCGGTGGAAGTAAATGTAGGCGAACGCGAGTATCGGTTGGATTGCGGCGACTCGGTTTATTTCGATGCCGAATTTCCACATCGAATCAGAACTGTCGGCCGAGTCATGGCTGAAGTGCTCGTTATAACGACGCATGCAACCGCCAAAGCCCAGTAAAGATATATACAGAGTACAGAGCTATCTCGCACCTGCCACGGGCGGTTCAAATCTGCGATCCCATGGCCGCTGTAATGGTTAAACAACCAGGCCAGTTATAAAGTGATATGGTTAACTGTATAGGTACTGTATCAGGAAACATATATAAAGTGTATGCGCCGCCACTGGAAATTCCAGGCCTCGACACACACACATCGCACCCGCCACCATGACAAGCCTTGCAAACGCACCAGCCACTTCCCTGCCTCATTATTCGGGAGGCTATGGTTACGGAATAATCGGAGTACTGATTTTTTCGCTGACCCTGCCCATGTCGCACCTGGCCGTCGCCGAAATAAACCCCTTGCTGATTGGACTAGGCAGAGCGTGGATAGCGGCCATTCCCGCCGGACTGATTCTTTGGCTAAGCCGCAGCCGCCGCCCCACTCGCGCCGAATGGCGCGGCATAGCCCTGGCCGCCGTAGGCGTGGTCGCAGCCTGGCCCATTTTTTCCACCATTGCCATGCTTTCGGTACCGGCCTCGCACGGAGCCGTGTTCAATGGCTTGCTGCCTCTTACCACCGCCCTGTTCGGAGCCTGGCGCAGCCATGAGCGATTGGCGCGGTCGTTCTGGCTGTGGGCGTGTGTTGGCGCGGCGTTGGTCACCGGGTTCGCGCTCTACGCCGGACATGGCAGCCTGCAAGCCGGCGATCTCTGGCTGATTGCCGCAGTCATATTCGGCGGCATGGGATACGCCGAAGGCGGACGCGTCTCGCGCACACTGGGCGGTTGGCGGACCATATGCTGGTGCCTGATCGGAAGCCTGCCGTTCATCAGCCTGCCTACTTTTTATCTGGCTGCACACATCTCGCACTGGCCATCGCCGGCCGTGCTGGGTGCCTTCGCCTACCTGGCATTCGGCTCGATGTTTCTGGGATTCTTCGCCTGGTACAAAGGGCTGGCCATCGGAGGCATCGCTCGCGTCGGCCAGGTGCAACTGATCCAGCCGTTCCTGACGGTGCTCGCCTCGGCCTGGCTGTTCAGCGAGAAGGTTGCCCCGGTAACCTACCTCTTCGCCGTACTCATCGTTATCGTCATTGCCGCCAGCCGCTATGCCACAAGGCGGCCTGGGCAATGAGCACGCAAAAAGTCAGCCCTGAAATCCCCCAAAAAACCTCAACGCAAGCGGAAGTGGCGGCCCAGGCAGGGTGAGCGAGCGTTGAGTCCGCCCCGACCCGGGTTTGGGGCGCGGGCAGTCCTGGCAAAGCCAGGACCGGACGAGGCGAGCACCACCCTGCCTGAGCCGCCACCCCCGCGTCTTAAGAACGAAAACGCGCACAAGCCGAAATCAGCCAAACAGCACTTTGAAATCGTCGGGAATCGGCGCCCCTTTGAGCCCGCCTGCGGCAGTGACCACCGCCCAGGCGCGCAGCTCATGGCCGGTGGCCACCAGGCGATCGCCGCACTTGACGGTATAGCCTATGCGCAGGCGGCGCTCGGCCCATTCCTGCAAATCGGCCTCTATGGTGATGACGTCGTCGTAGCGTATCGGCGAACGAAAACTCGCCCCCACATCAACCAGCGGCGTCACCGCCCCATAACGGGCGCGAATTTCGCGCTGGCTCAAACCCTTGCTGCGCAGCATGCCCTGATAAGTGCAATCGAACCAGTAAAAATAATTCGGGTAAAACACAATCCCCGCCTCGTCACAATCACCCCACTCTATGGTCAGGTTGCGCTCGAACTGCATCATGGGCCGCTTTCTCCATTTCAAAACAAAGATGATAGCTGTTTGCGGCACGATCTTCTGCGCGTGAAATCCCGACACCAGGCCGGCATGCAAGGCCCGCGTCACTTGCAAGGCCCTGCGGCAACAAAGCGCTGCACCGTTTCAACTCGATACGATTTTAAAGCCAGAGGGAAATAGCCTTACTTGGTACATTGTTCCACTTCTTAGGCCATAAATTCGGCCAATTAACCATCAATACCGCTCTACTGCCGATATCCCTCACGCCTTCGCTCCCTTGCACATGCGCATTGCCGCCCCTTACCATGCCTGACAATCACATATAAGGCTTCCAGCCATGCCCATGACCGCACCGCTTTCTTCTATCGCCCCCTCCGTTGCCGCTTCATCGACGCAGCACTGGACCGTCAAGGATATTCTGGATCTCTACGAATTGCCCCTGCTCGACTTGCTGCATCAGGCACAAACCGTGCATCGCGCGCACCATGAACTGAACGCCGTCCAGCTCTCAAGCCTGCTGTCGATCAAGACCGGGGGTTGCCCGGAAGATTGCGCCTATTGCCCCCAATCGGCGCGTTACGACACGGCCGTGGAGAAAGATGCCCTCATGCCCCTGGAGCAGGTGATTGAAGCCGCCGCCCAGGCCAAGGCCGGCGGCGCGCAGCGCTTTTGCATGGGTGCGGCATGGCGTTCGCCCAAGGCCCACCACATCGATGCGGTGGCTGAAATGGTAAGCGCCGTGAAAAGCCTGGGGCTGGAAACCTGCGTGACGCTGGGCATGCTGAAAGACGGCCAGGCCGAGCAGTTGAGAACGGCGGGTCTGGATTACTACAACCACAATCTGGACACATCGCCGGAGTTTTATGGCGAGATCATTTCCACGCGCACCTATCAGGACCGGCTCGATACGCTCGAGCGGGTCCGTTCGGCGGGCCTGAATGTATGCTGCGGCGGCATCGTGGGGCTGGGCGAATCGCGGCCGGCGCGCGCCGGCCTGATTGCGCAGTTGGCCAATCTCGCACCCTACCCCGAATCGGTTCCCATCAACAATCTGGTCAAGGTGGAAGGTACGCCCTTATACGACACACCAGCACTCGACCCATTTGAATTCATCCGTACTATTGCCGTCGCCCGCATCACCATGCCCAAAACCGTTGTACGCCTGTCGGCGGGCCGCGAAGCCATGAGCGACACCACCCAGGCCCTATGTTTCCTGGCAGGGGCCAATTCGATCTTCTACGGGGAAAAACTGCTGACCACCGGCAACCCGCAGTTGATGGAAGACCGGGCCCTATTCGAACGGATGGGCCTGCATGCCGTCGGCCAGGCCGCCACGCACCACACCGCCCGCACCCAATCCGCCAACGCTTAACCTGCCCCGCCTCAAATATATGTATACCTTGATTGTCAGTGTAGGGTGCAGCGTTGCTGTATCGGTGCTGCTGAAAGTGGCGCGCCAGCAAAAAATTGAAATCGGCCAGGCCATCGCCGTCAATTACCTGGTGGCGGCCTGCCTGTGTCTGTTTATCCTGCAGCCCAATCCCGCTTCACTTATGAAGCCCACGACTCCCTGGTGGGTCCTGATTGCGCTTGGCGTGCTGCTGCCCAGTATTTTCCTGGCCATGGCGGGCGCAGTCCGGCATGCCGGCATCGTGTTGAGCGACGCCGCGCAGCGTTTGTCGCTGTTCCTTCCGCTGATTGCCGCGTTCCTGCTTTTTGGCGAAGCGCATTCCACCGCCAAGCTGCTGGGCATAGCGCTGGCCCTGATCGCGCTGGTCTGCCTGCTGATCCGCCCCCGGAGCAGGGACAGCTCGGGTGAAGTCGGCAAATCGATAGGCCTGCTCCTGTGCGTCTGGGTGGGCTACGGCACCATCGATATCCTGTTCAAGCAACTGGCCAAAAGCGGTGCCGTGTTCTCCAGCAGCCTGTTCGTCACCTTTGTACTGGCCGGCGTGCTGATGCTTCTATACCTGCTTGTCCGGCGCGGCTCGTGGAGCCTGCGCAACATCGTGGCCGGCCTGATCCTGGGCCTGCTCAATTTCGGCAATATCTATTTTTATATTCGCTCGCACCAGGTCTTCCCAAACAACCCCACCCTGGTATTCTCAGCCATGAATATCGGTGTGATCTCACTGGGCACGCTGGTCGGCGCGGGCTTTTTCAAAGAAAAGCTTTCGTGGCTGAACGCCACGGGTGTCGCCCTGGCGATAATTGCCATCCTGATCCTTGTCCCGCGATAAGCGCTAAGCCCGTTCCTTGCCTGCTGCCGCAGCCTCCTCATACTGGGACAACAAGGGGTCCCGGGAGATATCGCTGTTGACGTCGACCCGCGGATCGAGCACCGCCGCCACGGGCGAGCTTTGCAGGCTATCGGCCATAGGGACAAAATTGGTGGGGGCATCGTCGCTGAGATGGGCGCCGGTCACTTTTTTCGGCCTGACGAAAACAATCAGGATCAGCGCGCAACACGACACGAAAACGTAAAACATGCTGGGCATGAATTGCCGCATCAGTGCGCCGACGAACAAGGGTCCCAGACAGGCGCCCACGCCATAAACCATCAACAAAATGGCACTCAGGCCAACCCGGCGCTCCGGATCGACATTGTCATTGGCAAATGCGGCCCCCAGGGGATACAAGGTGAATTGCAGCACACCAAAAGCGCAGGAAAACAGCAACAGGGCCCACAACGGAAACTGCCACCAGCCCCATAAGGGAAGTGTCAACGCGAGCAGCAGACAGGCATTGATGCGTATCAGGCCGGCCCGGTTGAGGCGATCGGCCAGCCAACCCATGGGCCACTGGGACACCAGGCCCGAAGCCACTGCGGCGGCCAGGAACACGGCAACCTGCGCGCTCGAGAAACCCTCTTTGGCCGCATACACCGGCGCCAGGCCGTAGAATGCGCCGTTGATATTGCCCGCAATGAAAAACACCAGCAGCGACATCGGCACACGGGAAAGATAATACTTGATCAGGATCGGAGCCGGCTTCTGCATGGCCGGATGCAGCCTGCCCGTCAGCGCTATGGGTACCAGGCACAGGGCCGAACATATGGCCACAAAAACCAGGGGCTCGTAATTCAGATGCGGGAACAGGGTCAGGGCCAATTGGCCCGACACTGTGCCCAGACCGGAGAACACCATGTAAAAGGCGAATACACGGCCGCGCAGATGATTCTCGGTTTGCTCGTTAAGCCAGCTTTCGATCACCATGAACTGTGTAACCATGGCGATCCCGGCAATAAAACGAAACCCCAGCCATATCCACAGATTGTCGATCAACGACTGGGCCAGCACCATTACCGTAACGATCGCTGCCGTAGCGGCATAGGCGCGTATGTGCCCGACCTGGATAATAAGCTTGTGGCCTATGCGCGCGCCGAAAACCAGCCCCAGATAGTAGGCGGCGATCTGGGCGCCCACCCAAACCTCGGACACCGACGTCGCCGTCAGCCTCAAACCTATATACGTATTGAATAAGCCAGCGCCCAGTTGCAGCAAAAGGATGGCGAGGTACAGGGAAAAAAACGAGGCAACCGACTTGAACATAAAGGAAAAACGGATTAAAGCTGACCCAGCAAGGTGGCCGCGTCGCTTACCTTGAATTCGCCGCTGCCCTCGAGATTGAGCTGCTTGACCACACCGTCTTTCAGGATTGCCGAGTAGCGCTGCGAACGCACACCCAAGCCGCGGGCAGACAGATCCATTTCCAGTCCCAGCTTGCGGGTCCAGTTGGCGCTGCCGTCACCCAGCATGCGAACCCGGCCGGCCACCCGCTGATCCCTGCCCCAGGCGCCCATCACGAAGGGATCGTTGACCGACACGCACCAGATCTCGTCGACACCCTTGGCTTTGATCTGGTCGCTCAATTCGAGATAGCCCGGCAAGTGCTTATTCGAGCAGGTGGGCGTGAATGCGCCCGGCACGGCAAACAGGGCAATGGTTTTACCCTTGACCAGATCGGCAACCTGGAAATTATTGGGGCCGACGCTGCATGCCTCGGTTTCTGTTTCAAAAAATTCGCTCAATGTCGCGTCGGGTACGCGCTCGCCTACTTTAATAGACATAATATTCTCCTGTGGGGCTTCCCACGTTTCGTCGGACACTCGATCATGCCGGATTTCGTAATCATACGACGATGCCGGCGGTTTATGGCCGCACCCGGCAATTTTCATCGAAGCCTCGCACAAGCCGATACATTTTCATACCTTTCCTTCACGATTCAGTAAACTTTATCGATCAAAATGACTCTCACTATATTGCTTCGATCCTGAAGCAACATTTTCATAGGGAGTTTATTTTGATACTACCTAAGCTTTCCGCAGCCATTTTATCCATGGCCCTATTGGGCAGCGCCTATGCCGCTTCGAGTCTGGATCCCGATATCTCCATCGATCAATGGGTGCTCATGTCCGGCGCCACCAATGGCGCAGCCGATGCGATGGGCGTCTGCGACGAAGATCTCGACAAGCATCGCAACACCGCGCGCGCCCACCTGACGCGCTACGCGTCGGAACATGGCGCCCGGATCGAACAATTCGATGCCATGTTCGAGCAAGGCATGATCGAAGGCAAGAAGCTCGTCACAGACCGCGGCAACCTGACCAGCGCCAAGGGCGAGCGCCTGCTCACCGGCTTTCATCGCGACAAAAGCATCGATTACCAAATCGTCAAGAACGCGCTGGATACCTGAAAAAAACATCGCCGGGCCGGACCGGCTCGAATCGCTTGAATATTGCGTATATCATAGGGTTATGATGGGTCTGCGCGCCGCTTTGCACAGAACGGACGCACCCTGAAAACTCTATGAACCATGGCGCCTGGCGCCTCTTTGGGCCCATACCCATGAGCGAAACGCAATCGGCCGAGCTGGCGCTTAGCCACATCGATGAATCCGGACAAATCCGCATGGTGGATGTCAGCAGCAAAACGCCCACCCAGCGTACAGCTGTCGCCGAAGGGCGTGTGCGCATGAGCGCCGCCGCCTATCGACTCCTGACGGCACACGAAAACGGCAAGGGCGAAGTGCTCAATACAGCCCGGGTCGCGGGCGTTCTGGCGGCCAAGCGCTGCGCCGAGCTTATACCCTTGTGCCACAGCCTGCCACTCAGCTTTGCGGGGATCGAATTCTTTTTGAACGACGCCGATCATGCCATCGCGATCAAGGCCACTTGCCGCACCGATTACAAAACCGGCGTCGAGATGGAAGCCATGACCGCCTGCAGCATTGCCGCCCTGACGATTTACGATATGTGCAAAGCGGCCGACAAGGGCATTGTCCTGGAAACAATCAGGCTAAGCTACAAATCGGGAGGTAAAAGCGGTGAATGGCACAGCAATTAAGGTTCTGTACTTCGCCCGGGTTGCAGACCTGACCAGAATCCGTCAGGAATCCTGGCCGCTCAGCCACGCCCTCAGCGGCACCGACTGGCTGCGCGAGCTCGAAGGCCGCTATCCTCAACTGGCGCCAACCGAACGCCTGAAGCTGGCGGTCAATCAGTATCACGTCGGCCATCAAAGCCTGATACAGCCGGGCGATGAAGTAGCCGTATTCGAACCGGTCACCGGAGGCTGACGCCATGGTCATTGTGCAAGAAGCCGATTTCGATACTGCCGAACTGACTGCGGGTTTGCGCCAGCGCACCGCCGGCAAAACCGGCGCACTCGTCACGTTTACCGGATACGTGCGCGACTATGCCGACAACGCTGCCACCCATACCTTGTTTCTGGAGCATTATCCCGGCATGTGCGAACGCGAAATCGAGGCCATCTGCGCTTCGGCCCAGGCACGCTGGCACGCGCACGAAAGCCTGGTGGTACATCGCTTCGGCAAGCTGCACTATAAAGAACAGATTGTTTTTGTCGCGGTCGCCAGTGCTCATCGCACCGACGCTTTCAGGGCCTGCGAGTATATTATCGATGCCCTCAAAACCCGTGCGCCGTTCTGGAAACGCGAAACACTGGCCAGCGGCGAAAGCTTCTGGGTGCAGCAGCGCCAGGCAGACGCCGACAAAACCGTGCAATGGGAAGACAGCACCCCCACCTCTACTTAAGGAAACCGTATTGTGAGCAAAGCGTCCGCCGACAAGCCCCGGGTCATTTTGAACTGCGCCGTCCTGACCATTTCCGACTCGCGTACCGCCGACGACGACACCTCGGGCGATTACCTGGCCTCCAGCCTGCAGGCTGACGGCCACCACTGCGCCAGGCGGGCGCTCAGCCAGGGCAACCTGTACCAGATCCGGCAGATCGTCAGCGACTGGATCGCCGATGAAAGCATCCAAATCATCATCACCAACGGCGGCACCGGCTTCACGCACCAGAAATCCACCGCGGCCGCCATTGCGCCTTTACTCGACATGAGCATCGCGGGGTTCGGCGAACTGTTCCGGCATTTGTCGTATCTGGAAATCGGCACGTCTTCCCTGCAATCCGATGCTTTCGCGGGTTCAGCCAACAATACGCTTATTTTTTGCGTGCCCGGGTCGACCAATGCATGCAAGACCGCCTGGGAAGGCATCATTCGCCAGCAGCTCGACAGTACCCACCGCCCTTGTAATTTCGGCACCCACTACCAGGCCCGTTAATCCCTCTCGCCACCCACCCATACCATGCTTGATTTCGACGTAGCCCAAACCCGCCTGGCCGAAGCCGGCAAACGCCCCACAGACACGGAAAACTGCCCGCTGTACCAGGCCGCGGGGCGTGTGCTTTCCCGCCCCATCATTGCCGCACTCGATTTACCTCCGGCCGACAATAGTGCCATGGACGGCTATGCCATACGCTACGCCGACTACCATGCCGGGCGCCAGCTTCCCATCCAGCAACGCTGTTTTGCCGGCGAGCAGCCGCAGCCCTTGCAGCAAGGCCAGGCCATACGCCTGTTCACCGGCAGCCTGATGCCGGCGGGAGCCGACACCGTCGTCATGCAGGAAGATTGCCACGAACTCGACAATACCGTCGATATCCGACAGGAGCCCAGAAAGGGTTCGCATGTCCGCAAGCAGGGCGAAGACGTGCGCGCGGGCCAGGCCATACTGTCGGCCGGCACCCTGCTGGGCGCAGCGGAAATCGCGCTGCTGGCGTCCCAGGGAATAATCGAATTGCCGGTTTATCCGCGCCTGAAGGTGGGCATCCTGACGACCGGAGACGAACTGGTGTTCCCCGGCCAGCCCCGCAAGAACGAACATATCTACAATTCGAACGGCCCCATGCTGGCCGTGTTGGCCGATAAGCTGGGCGCCCAGGTCGTCCATGTGCTGCACGCGCTCGACACCAGCGCCTCCCTGCAGAAAGCCCTGAATACACTGCTCAAGGACTGCGACCTGGTGCTGACCGTAGGCGGGGTTTCGGTCGGTGAAAAAGATCTGGTCAAGCCGGCCATCGAGCAGGCCGGCGGAACGCTCGATCTTTGGCGCGTCTGCATGAAACCCGGCAAACCGGTGGCCCTGGCGCATGCACGCAACAAACCCATAGTGTGCCTGCCCGGCAATCCCGTCTCGGCCTTCAGTGTTTTCGCCTTGCTGGTTACGCCCCTGATACGCACTATGCAGGGCCGTGCCGAAATCATGCCGCCTGTTCACCTGGGCCGCCTGAAAACCACAAAGGAATTCAAGGAAACCCGCGAAGAGTTCCTGCGTGTGCGCGCCGAACCGGCGCCGCACGATATACCCGGGCTTGTTCCTTACGACAAACAAGGCTCGGGCATTATCAGCTCCCTACCCTGGGCCAGCGGTTTTGCGCGCATCCGCGTCAACACCGCAGTGGGCAATGACGCGATCGTGCCCTACTACGATTACCGATACTGGCTGGCCTGACAACGCTCAGGGCTTCAGATACGCATAGCCCTGGTTCTGCAACTGGGTAATGCGCACGACGCCCGAGGGAGTGAAGTTGGCTTCCATGATGAAATCGTCTTTCTTGAGCTTGCGGTTCTTGAGCGTGATTTCACAAACCTCGAAATCGACTCCACGCGCAGCCAGCGCCGAGATCAGCGGATCGACCTTGGCGGCGTCCTTGTAATTGCTCATCAGGAAATCCACCCCCAAGGCGTGCGCAACGACGACAATCTTGGTATTGGGAGCCGTGTCCAATTGATTGCGGATATTGCGCAAACCGCCCAGGGCCTGATGCTCGGAATCATTGATGTGGTAGACGACACGCGGCACAGGGTCCGCCGCAAAAGCGGCGCTGGCAAAACCCAGCACGCCCAGGCTAATGATGAGGGCGAGGATTTTCTTGATCATGATTTTTTCTCCGGATTGAAATGCATGGAAAATATACGTTAAACATAGCTGAAAAAATGTACTGTCGATTTCGACGGGCCGTCACACCTTGCCCTGATTGCCTGCCATGCCCTTGACGATCGGCTCGTTCAATGTCAGGGACTTGATGGTTTTCCTGTCGCGCAGATAACGGGCCACGACCTCCCAGACAGGCTCGCCCTTCACGCCTTCGGCCACAGGTGCCCAACCGGCCACTTTATACATCTTGTCGGCTTCAATAGGCTTGCCGTTCAGGCTCATGTCGCTGATGCGGTGACCGGCGGGCTTGCCCGGCTCGATGCTGTAATGCATGCCGCCCACCCGCACCATGTCGCCGCCTTGCTGATAATAGGGATCGGGATTGAACAGATTGTCGGCCACGTCTTCCAGCACGGTCTTGATCTGGCTGCCCGGCATCTCGTTCAAGGTCGTGTACGGATACGTAATGGCCGTCTGATCCATCAAGTGCTCCATGGTAATGGTGGCGCCCGGCAACAGGCTGGTACCCCAGCGGAAGCCGGGTGAAAAGCCGATCTCGGCCCCTTTCTCGGCCATCAGGGCGTCCAGGATCAACTGATCGAATGTGCCGTTGAAATTACCGCGCCGATACAGGGTATCGTCGGTCTGCGCCAGAGGCTCGGCCAGTTTCGCGGCAAACGGCGCACGCGATTTTTCAATAAGCGCCGCCATGGCCGCATCGGGCGCCAGGTAATTGGCGAACACCGGCATCAGCTTGTAGCGGAAATCGGCGACCTTGCCGTTTTTGACGTCGAAGTCCAGCACGGCCAGGAACTTGCCGTTGCTGCCGGCATTGGTGACCAGCGTCTTGCCGCCTGAATTGGACACCAGCACGGGCTCGGGCACGCCGTCGTGGGTATGGCCACCCAGAATCGCATCCAGGCCATGCACGCGCGAGGCCAGTTTCAGATCCACATCCATGCCATTGTGCGACAACAGCACGACGGCTTGCGCTCCTTTGCCGCGCACCTCGTCGATGACCTTCTGCAAATTGGCTTCCTGTATGCCAAAGGTCCATTCGGAAACCATATAGCGGGGATTGGCTATGGGGGTATAGGGAAACGCCTGGCCAATCACGGCAAACTTGATGCCGTTCATTTCACGCATGGAGTACGGCGGAAACACCGGATCGCCGAAATCGGCCGTTTCAATGTTTTGAGCGATGAAATCGATCTTGCCCTTGAAGTCGCGTTCGATCACTTCCTTCACCCGCTCGGCGCCCAGGGTGAACTCCCAATGCGCCGTCATGATATCGACGCCCAGCGCCAGGCTGGCATCCACCATATCCTGGGCCTTGGTCCACAAGGCCGTTGCCGAGCCTTGCCAGGTATCGCCGCCATCCAGCAGCAAGGCACCCGGGCGACTGGCCTTCATTTGCTTGACCAGCGTAGCCAAGTGCGCAAAGCCGCCTACCTTGCCATAGTGCCTGGCGGCATTTTCAAAATCCACACAGGAAAACGCATAGGCCTGCGCGGATCCCGACGTCAGGCCGTATTTTTTCAGGAAATAATCGCCCACCAGATGAGGCGCTTGATTCTTCGCCTCGGCAATTCCAAAATTGACGCTGGGCTCGCGAAAATAAATCGGCAAGAGCTGCGCGTGACAATCGGTGAAATGCAGCAGATTCACATTGCCGAATTTCGGTAGATCGTAAAAATCTTTGGCGGCCTGCTCGGCAGCCCGCGCTGAATGCGACAGACTCATGCCGCCGGCGGCGGCAATGGCCAAAACTTGTAGAAATTCGCGACGACTGATCATGAAAAACCATTCAAAAATAAATTGGAGGGTACCTGCCTGGAGACGCGAAGCCCGGCGCTTGGCCGCACCTCCCTGGAATGCCGCATTGCGTGTGAACGTCCGCCAATAAACCAGGATGCCCTGGTCAGGCGCGGCACCGGAACCGCGCAAGGCCGAGCATCAACCAGGAGCCTTGGGGGCATACTTGATAAGATCGAGGACATCCTCTTCGAACATTTCCCCGGGGATGATCTCGGCCAGCTTGCCGTCGGCCTTGATAACAAAGATCTGCGGGATGACTTTGCGCTTGCCGAATACCTTGAGCAGCTCTGGGGTTTCCATGGCTGTCGCAAAAGTGTAGCGATGCTTCTGGAGGTAATCCTTGGCAGCCGATTCTTTGCGGTCGATGCTTACAGTAAGGATTTCGAGGCCCTTTTTTTGGGCTTCGAGCGTCAGCTTTTGCAGATAGGGATTTTGCCGCCCACAAAATGGACACCATGAAGCCCAGTATTCCACGATGACCGGCTTGCCACGAAAATAGCCTTCCGCCAAATGCCGGCCATCGAGCAAGGTTACGGCCGGCAGATCGATGGCATCGCCCACGACCGGCTCGGCCCGTGCAAGCCCGGCGGAAAGCATTCCCGCTATTCCCAACAGGGTTGCAGCAAATCTTTTTTGCCACATATTTCGCACATCCTCTGATAAGCTGCCTTGGCTCCCGCGGCACACGCCGCGGGAGCCAAGGAATCACGGCTTGGCCGTATCGTCATTCACCGGCGACTTGGGATCGAACAGCAAGGCCATGACATCTTTCAACTGCGCCTCGGTGAGAATGCCTGCCGCTCCGAAACGAGGCATCACCGAGCAGGCGCTATACGCGTGCGAGTTGTAGACCTTGTTCCACGTGTATTCGACGACTTGTTTGGAATTTCCGCGTTGCGTGCCGTAGTGCAGCAGCGAGGGGCCGATATTGCCATATGAGATTTCCGCCTTGGTCATCTGGTGACAGGCATAGCAATTGCCGCCGCTGCTCGAACCCGGCTTGTCGGTGTATTGCAGGCCTTTGCCGCTCTGGGCGATTTTTTCCCCGGCTTTCCAGTCGCCCAGATATTGCCCGTCGGCCGGCGCCTTGATACTGGCCAGGGCTTCTTTGGTAATCGCGGCGGCCTGCTCTTTGGTAAGCGGTTTGCCTGACAAGCCGGCTTGCGAGCAAACCTGTTGCATGGGCGATTGATCGAGGCGATCCAGCTTGGCGGTTCCCTTCTCGGAGAACGAAGACTTGAGCTCGGCCACCAGGGCCTTGTGATCCACCTTGACCGCATGTTCCGCGGCCATGGCGGAAATCGACGCGGCCGACAGCGCGATCATCGCGGCAAAGGGTGCGAATTTTGATTTTTTCATATTGGCTCCTGTTACCGTTTCAGACCAGGCGCTGCCATGGCGCCACCGTTGGCATTGACGCCAAGGAAAACCGTCAGATCAATGGAGGCCTGCGAGCCGTATTTCAGGACAGGCATGCGTTGCTGGCGGAAGCAATCGTTCAAACGCCACTGCATGGTGCGCAACGCGCCTTGCGAGACCCGATAGGCTGGCCAGCTGGAGTATGCCTCGCGAGCCGGGCCGGATGCGGTCAGATTGGGCAGATCTTGCAGACGGATGCGCTGACCTGTAACGCTGTGGCAGGAAGCACAGGCAAAATCGTAGGGGCCGCCACGGAAAAAGAAGATTTCCTTGCCACGGGCATAAGCTTCGCGTTCGTGCTTGTTGTTTTGCGGAACGGCGATTTTCACGCCTTTGGACTGCGCCACCACATAACCCACCAGCGACTCCATGTCGGACGAATACTCGCCCGCTTTGGAAATGGCGTGCTTGACGACATCGTCGGCGTTCAGGCCCTGGAGATTGACCATGCAATACAGCAGGCGCGACTCCAGGTCCATGACTTTGTCGGCATCTTTGAAGTAGCGCGGCATATGGGCGTAGGCGCCCTTCAGGACACCAGGGCCCATGCCCAGGTCGCAGTGTTCGAGCGATGCCTTTTTAGGGCCGCGTTTTTCGGCCCACAGTTCTTGCCCGGTCATGACGATCAGATCGGCCGGGTTGCCGCCCTCGCCCAGCATCTCGCGATACTGGGCAATGCCGTCGGCAGTGCTTTCAGCCGCTTGCACCTGGCTCAGCGGCAACAAGGCGCCTCCCAGCAGCACGGCAAGAGCAGTCAATATTTGTTTTTTCATAATGCCTTCTCCTAAGACGGATTCCGCTTTATGGACTTCTGCGAAACCCTTCGATACCCCTCGGGCTGATTAGCGAATTTCCGTCGTATCGGTACGGCTTTCACCCTCGTTGTCTTTCCAGGCAATTGTGATTTTGTCGCCCTTGTTTCCGCCCTTGAACTTGAACGACAGAAACGGGTCGCGCGAGACGGCTGGGCCCCACTGGGCGTTGAGCACAGTCTTGTCGTTGCATTTCGCCTCGACCACGTCGATGAAATGGGCGGGCACGATCTTGCCGTCGCTGCCCTTGCGCTGGCCGGTTTCCATGATGTGGCTCATGAGTACTTTCACTTCGGTCACACCGTCTTTTTCAACGGCGCGTATACGCATTGGTCTGGTTGCCATGGTTCTGTTCCTTGATATCTTGATTCAGTTCTGTATGCGCGTTAACCGCCGCAGCCGCCGAGCGTCACTTTGACTTCCTTGTGAACGGCATAATATTTGCCGTCGGCTTTGACCAAAGCATAGATATCGGAGGTTTTACCCATTTTGATGCGGGTCGCAATATCGGCAACGGTGTTTTCCGGAATATCGAAAAGCGCCGACAAGGCATTCGGATTATTCGGCACCAGGACGGAAATTTGAGTGGTATTGGGCAGATCGCTGACCACACCAACCGGCACCACGGCGCCATTCTCGGCGATATCGGGCGCAACCAGCTTGATTTTGTCGCTGTTGACAGGCTCGGATCCCCCCAAGGCCTTCACCACATCGCCGACCGAATGGCCGCCGAAAGCCTCTTTGTTCCATTGTTCTTGTGCGGCCAGAGCCTGCTCGGGGCGCAAAACCCCCGCAGCCACCGCCATACCCAATACCGTGCCCAACCGCAGCACGTCTCTACGCTGGTGATTCATACTTACTCCTCTTTTATTTAAGCGAATCATCTTTAATACTGTTAATGCCCGGCCGGAGTCTGCGCCAGAATCCATTGAAGCATCGAATTTATATCGGCATCATCAAGATTCGGGTGAGGCGGCATAGGCACTGCTCCCCAAACTCCGCTCCCTCCATCGCGGATTTTCCCTGCTAATTTCTGCATAGCATAACTCGCTCCCTTATATTTTTTGGCTATATCTAAAAAAGAAGGGCCGAGCAATTTTTTATCGACGGCATGGCAAGCCATGCACGCGTGGTCTTTTAACAGTTTAATGGCATCGTCGCCACTTTGCGCCGACCCCGCGGGTTTTCCCGCGGAACCCTGTGCGGCGCCCGGAGCCAGGGTGCTGCGCGCATAGTTTTTGACTTCGGCGGCATTTTCGCCCGCCGCAACGACAAGCGCCGGCTTGAGTGTGTCGGCGCCGCGCACCGGCCCGACAATGCGCATTTGCGCAGCCAGATCGCCATTCGAATTGCGTGCGTATGGCGGCAAGGTTGACGATACAAGCGGTTGCGCGACGCAATTGGCCATGCAAGCCGTATTATGGGTATCCGGCTTGCCGTCGACGTCCCAGAGCCCCTTCCAGAAGACCATGCCGTTGCGATTGGGCATTTTTGCCTGAACCTCGGCCATGTTTTTGTCGGACAGGGTGAAATCGTCGGGAACGATTTCGGCCAGGTTCAGCAGATAGGCCAGCACCGCGTATACATCGTCGGGCTTGAGGGACTTGGGCGCATTCCAGGGCATGGCGCGATGTATGTAGTCCCACAGAGTTGAAATGGTGTCGACCTTCATGAAGGTGGTGCGCACAGGCTGAGTGCGGCTGGTCAGGGATGCCACATGACCGGTCTTGATATCTTCTTCCGTGGTTCCCCCCACGATGGCGGTAAAGACCTCGTTGCTTTCGGCGAATGAACCATGACAGGAGGCGCAGGTGGAATCCCAGATGGTATTGCCGCGTTCCACCGTGCCGCTGCCCGGGGGCAGGCCCTTGAAATCCGGCCGCACATCGATGTTCCAGGCCTGGATTTCGCTGGCGGTAGCCGGGCGGCCCAGGCCGAAGTTGTCCTGAGCCTGCGCCAGCCCGGACAAGCCCAGGGCCAATATGCCGACGACGGCCGTGCGCTTAGTCCACGTGTACATTGAAGACCTCCCCGGTAGCGGCCACTTTCCACGACTGGATCGCATTATTGTGGTAGGTGGAGCGGGTGCCGCGCACCTCCCGCAACTGACCGTAGCGCGGCTGCACGAAGCCGGTGCTGTCGGTGGCGCGGCTTTGCAGAATGACCGGGGAACCGTCCCAGACCCAATCGATATTGAAGCGGGTCAGGCATTTGTCGAGGATGGGTGTTTCAAGGCGAGCCGTTTTCCAGTTCCTGCCGCCGTCGAAGGACACGTCGACCTGTTTGATCTTGCCTCGTCCCGACCAGGCCAGGCCGCTGACGTTGTAGAAGCCCTTGCCCAGCAGCACCTGGCCGCCCGAAGGCGACGTAATAACGGATTTGCATTCCTGGATGGAGGTGTACTGGCGCATTGTGCCGTCGGGCATAAGGTCGACATAATGCGAGGTTTCGTCTTTGGCGTTCCAGGGCTTGTCGCCCACCTTGATACGCCGCAGCCATTTGACCCAGGACACACCTTGCACGCCCGGCACCACCAGGCGCAGAGGGTAGCCATTTTCGGGGCGCAGCATTTCGCCGTTCATGCCCCAGGCCACGATGGCGTCGTCCAGGGCCGCTTCGAGAGAAATCGTGCGCGTCATGCTGGAGCCGTCGTTGCCTTCGGCCAGGATGAATTTGGCATTTTTCAGATCGGCGCCGCAATCGTCGAGCAAGACCTTGAGCGGCACGCCGGTGAATTCGCAGCACGACAGCATGCCATGCGTATATTGGACGGTGGGCACCGCGGCATTGCCCCATTCCATGCCGGTATTGGCGCCGCATTCGATAAAATGGATTTTCGATACTGCGGGCAAGCGCATGAGGTCGTCCATGGTGTAGACCTTGGCTTCCTTGACCATGCCATTGATCATGAAACGATGCTGCTCGGGATCGACATCGACCCAGCCCTGATGATGGCGTTCGAAGTGCAGGCCATTGGGCGTGATAATTCCGAAAAAGCCCTGCAATGGCGCAAATGCCACCGAGGCTTGCGTTGTCGGGGTAAGGCCGGGCGACTGGCGGCGCAGCAGGTTGGCTTCGTATTTGGAAGGTGTGCCATACGGATGGAATGCCACGGGGTTGCCCAGTATGGTGCTCCATGGACGGGGCTGCAGGATCATGGGGTCGCCCTGGGCTCCTGGGGCCGAGGCAGCGCTTATTGCCCCGGATCCATCGGCTTGTTTGGCGGCGGCCATCATCGAAGAGCCCGCCGCGAGGGCAGCTCCGGCGGCCAGGAAGCTCTTTTTCAGGAATCCACGGCGTGTTTGGTCAAGTCCGTGGATGGCTATGTCGTGAATCAAAGCGGCCGATAGGAATCCCTCGGGCGCTTTTTGCAGCCGTCCTATCGGTACAGGCGGCTTGTTGCTTGTACTCAAAATCCTTCTCCAACTCTATATCTCTTTTAATAATATATTAATAACTAGATAATCTAAATAGGTAAAATCCCCGAAAACGGGAAAACGCGACTGCATGCGTGGATGGCCTTTCGCGGGTTGTGTGTTGATGCGTAAGAACAGCCCTGATGGCTGCCCATGAGGCGGTCGTATGACGACTATCCTCGTTCTTGAGGCGCGGGGGTGGCGGCCCAGGCGGGGTGGAGCTCGCATCGTCCGGTCCTGGCTGCGCCAGGACTGCCCGCGGCCGCAAGCTCGCCCACCCCGCCTGGGCCGCCACCCCCGCTTGCGTCGGAGTTTTTTGGACGATTGTTAGGCGACGTTTTTCTTATTTCTTATATTTCTTAGATGTTTACAGGCCAGCGGTTTTTGTGTGATCACAGGCTGGCGCAAGCATGCGGGGGCTGCGCGGACACTTCACGACAGCATGTCCGACCAGATGGCATGCGCCCAGCTCATGGCGTCGCGCCCTTCCCGTTCGCTCGGCGCCACCGACAGCCCGCCCGCGCCAGGTACCGTCAACATGGTTTTCTGGCCTGCATCATAGCGATGCACAGACGCCACATGCATGGCTTGCGATTCTGTGACGAAGCTGTAGCAGGTATTCGAATAAATGGGCTCGGGATCAACCGGCTGCTGGCTCAGCATGGCCACGATCGCCGCGGCGCAAGTCTTGCCGTGCTGATTGGCCATGTGCCCGGACTTGGGCATGATCGGCGCAATCTGGATTGAATCTCCCAGCACATGTACCCTGGGCGCCACCTTTGATTCGAAACTCAGGAAATCGACTTCGCACCAGCGGTCGTTGGCCGTGGCCAGGCCGGACTGGACCGCCACCGCGCCGGCACGCATGGGAGGCACCAGGTTCAGCACATCGGCGCTTTCTTCTTCGCCCAATTCAAAGATGATCTTGTTGGCGGCCACATCGACATCGACTGCCTTGAACTCCGGCGTGTATTCGATCATGTCCGGGTAAAACTTCTTCCACGCGGCCTTGAACAAGGCGCCTTTGGAAGTCACGTCGGCATTGGCATCGAATATGTGTACTTTGGCGCGCGGCTTGTGCTTTTTAAAGTACGAGGCCACGAGGCAAGCCCGTTCGTAAGGCGCTGGCGGGCAACGATAAGGCGCTTCGGGAATGGAAATAATGAAACGTCCGCCATCGGGCATCGCTTCGAGCTGACGGCGCAAGGCTACGGTTTGCGGGCCGGCCTTCCAGGCATGCAGGATTTTTTCATGTGCTCCGGCACTGGCCATGCCGGGGATTTTGTCCCACATGAAATCAATGCCCGGCGATACCACGACACGGTCATAGGAAATACTTGCGCCGCTTTTCAGCACTGCCCGACCCGCTTCGGCATCGATGCGATCGACATAGTCCCGAACCACCTGCACGCCATGGCGGCGCCGCAGTTCATCGTAGGAAACGGTGACATCGTCTATGGTCAAAGCCCCCTCGAGCACCAGATTCGAAATCGGGCACGACACAAAACTGGTATTGGGTTCGACCAGGGTAACGCGGATGGTCCCTTTGCTCCACAGGCGTATATAACGGGCGGCCGTTGCGCCGCCGTAGCCGCCGCCGATCACCAGCACATGGCCGTTGCCGCCGTCGGCGGCCAGGCTCAGGCCGGGCATGGACAAAGCACCGCACAGGCCCAGACCGCGCAGGAAAGCACGCCGTTTCATTGCACCTCCGGTTTTAGCTGGGCGTACCAGCGGGCGATCCGCCCTATGGTTGCCGCGTCGTAGCCTTTGGCAATCTGCTGCATCAGATCCCCCGGCGTGTTGCCCGCCGCATAGGCGCGCATTTTCAGTTCTATTTCATTGGCGGGCCTGCCCGCCAGACTCGGAATGCCGGAATTTTTCACCGGCCTGGCTGCGCCATGACAGGTTACGCAGGAAGCCGCCAAACTGCTTGACTGCGAATCGGCAAGCGTCGAGCCGGCAGCCCAGGATCGAGGCACAAGCAGGCCCGAGCCCAGCGCACTGCACAGCACGCTGACGGCAATTCGCCGGCAGGCCCGCAAGCCGGCTCCGCCTATATTGGCCCTGCGGGCGCGATCTGTTCGGCTAGACATAAATCCTCCCGCGTATTGATATTGAAGAAAGCATTTGAGTCCCCTGTAAATGCTACCTCGACAGCCTGATTCAGTTGCTGCCACTGCTGCACTTTGCGCCCGCCTTCGCGCAGAAACTCAAGCAAGTTTCGGTTCGCGCTCCGATGCAACAGCATGCATAAAGGGTGAGGCCCGCCTGCGCTGGCATAGGCCATGATTTTCCCAGTCCCGGCCAGGGCCTGCGCCAATCTGTCCACCAGGTCGTCGGGCAATAGCGGCACATCGACCGGCACCACCATGAGCCAGGGTGTTTCCACTTTCGCCAGGACGCTGGCCACTCCCGCCAAAGGCCCCAGCCCCGCGCCCAATGCCGGATCGTCGCTTATTGTTGTTCCGTAGCGCGCATAAGTATCGAGATGACGATTGGCATTGACCCATACCTGTGCCACTCGGGGCTCAAGATAGCGCCGCATATGCGCAACCAGCGGTTCGCCGCGCAGCTCCAGCAAGCCCTTGTCGACGGCGGCCTGGTCGGCCAGTTGCATGCGGCTGGCCCGTCCTCCGGCAAGAATCAGGCCGCTTAACGATTGCCGCTCAATCATCCGCCGATATAACTCATTTCAATTTTCTTCTGTGGTGTGGTTGCCCGGCCGCGCAGTTCGGAATAGCGATCGTCGCGCCTCGCCCATATGCCGGCCATGCATGCCGCCAGTTGTTCGTCGTCGGCATCGCTGCGCACAATGGCCCGCAAATCATGGCCATTGGCCGCGAACAGGCACAAGAACAACTTGCCTTCGGGCGACAGGCGAGCCCGCGTGCAGTCGCTGCAAAAGGGTTGTGATACGCTGGTGATGACGCCGATTTCGCCGGCTTGATCGAGATACCGCCAGCGCCCCGCGACCTCGCCGCGATATCCCGCATGTACCGGCTCGAGAGGGAATTCCGAACCGATTTTTTTCAATATTTCAGCACCCGTGAGCACCTCTTTCATGTTCCAGCCATTGGTCGTGCCCACATCCATGAATTCGATGAAACGCAGGATATGCCCGGAATGGCGGAAGTGACGTGCCATGGGAATCAGCTGATCGTCGTTCAGCCCCTTGCGCACCACCATATTGACCTTGACCGGCGCCAGCCCCACGCGCGCCGCCTCGTCGATGCCGCGCAAGATGGTCTTGACGCTGACCTGGCTGTCGCTCATGCGTTCGAACATGACATCGTCGAGCGCATCGAGACTGACCGTAACGCGGGTGAGGCCGGCGTCTTTGAGCGACTGGGCTTTTTTGGCCAGCAAAGTGCCATTGGTGGTAAGAGTGATATCGACGGGCAGGCCTTGCGGCGTACGCAACTGCGCCAGCATTTCGATAAGCGTTTCGAGATTTTTCCGCAACAGGGGCTCGCCGCCGGTCAGGCGGATTTTTCGCACTCCCAGGCCAATACCGACGCGGGCGATGCGCGTGATTTCCTCGAAACTGAGCAGCGCCGCATGCGGCATGAATTTGTAGCTGCCGTCGAATACCTCGCGCGGCATGCAGTATGTACAACGAAAATTGCAACGGTCGGTCACGGAGATGCGCAAATCGTGCAGAGGCCTGTGCCGCGTGTCGAGCAAAGGCTCTCCCGCCCGCGGCGCGGCAGTTTCCGCCGAGGCCGGGAAAGCGGCTTCATGATGGCCGGTAAGAAAAATGACTTTGCTCATGATTCAATCATAAACCACTTACGCTAACTGCTCTGAAGAGCGACGAACGACGGGCCGAATGCTTCCTGCAAGGTTTGAACCTGGCCCATGTAAGTGGCATCGTAGCCGACCAGCTCGGACACAAAGCTCTGGTACTCCTGACCCAGCATCAACGCCAGCAGCCGGTCCATCTGGGGCGTGCCCAGGCTGTCGCGGTGCACCGCAAAAAAATAGCGTTCCTTGGCCAATGGAATGAATGCCAGGCCGCAGCGCCAGGCCGCCGTTTCCACGCCAATGCCGACATCGGCCATGCCGCTGGCAATATGCGCGGCAATCGCCATGTGCGTGAATTCATTGCTGTCGTAGCCCTGGATGCGCGAGGTTTCGATGCCCAACTGCTTGAGCATCAGCCCGACCAGGTGGCGGGTACTCGAGCCGATCTGGCGATTCACGAAGCGCACATCGGGATTCACCAGGTCGGCAATGGTGCGGATTTTTTTTGGATTGTCAGCCTGCACGAACATGCCGGTATTGCGTACGGCCAGGTGGATCAGGCAATGCCTTTCGGGGTTCAGCCACTCGCTGTAGCGTTGCAGAATGGGCAGTTCGAACGCGCCTATCGGCAGTTGGAAACCCGCCAGGTCGCACTCGCGCCGGTCGAGCGATGCCAGGGCTTCGATGGCGGTGCGGTAACGCAACTCGAGCGGCGACATATGCAGGTCATTGGCCAATTGCATCAAGCCCTCGACCGCAAAGCCGTGGCTCGCGTGCAAACGTAGATGCGGCTGGCTTTCGGGATACAGGCGTTCCAGTTCCTCCTGCAATTCCGAGGCCATGCTTTCGAGCGTGGGCATCAAACGCGCGTCGACACGCCGGTTGGCCCACAACAAACGCTGGCCGAACGGGGTCAGCTTGGTGCCCTGCCGGCGATTGGTATCGAGCAGCTCGGCACCGAATTCTTTTTCGGCGTTGCGCAAGACTCCCCAGGCATGGCGATACGACACCCCGCAGGCCTTGCATGCGCCGGCGATATGCCCAACTGCGTCGATGGCGGCCAGCAGTCGCAATACCTCGCCCAAAGCCACTATTGCACCTGTGGGTTTCTCAAGCACCCACTCGGAATTCAGGCGTGCTTTGAATTTATATGTCATTACTTGCCTATTGAAAAAACTGAATATGCCTAGTAGATTAGCCTGGAAGCGATTCGATTAAATATGCAATTATATGCATAATAAGAAGCAATACAAGCCTTGCCCGAGACAAACCCATAACGAGGATAGCGTCATGCATACCCCTCCCAGCCGTTCCGAAACGGTACCGTCCGATCAAACCGTGCAGCAGGTCGCCCAGCAGGCCCTGCAACATTACCAGGGGCAGCCGGGCAATCTCCTGCCGATCCTGCACGCCATCCAGGACGCGCTGGGCTACATCCCGGCCAAGGCCGTTCCCGTGCTCGCCGAGGCCCTGCAGCTCTCGCGCGCCGAGATTCACGGCGTGATCAGTTTTTATGCGCACCTGCGCGACAAGCCTGCCGGCAAGGTAGTGCTTGAAATATGCCGCGCCGAGGCCTGCCAGGCCATGGGCGGCGAACACCTCGCCGAGCATGCCCGGCAGCACCTGGGTTGTGACTTTCACGCCACAAGCAGCGATGGCCAGGTCACTCTCGAACCGGTTTACTGTCTAGGCCTGTGCGCGCAATCGCCCTCAGTCATGGTCGACGGCCAGCCTTACGCCCGCATGACACCGGCCAAGCTCGACCAGTTGCTGCGCGACAAGGGGGTATAAGACATGGCCCAACCCATCAGGATTTTCGTCCCCAGGGATACCGCCGCGCTGGCTGTCGGCGCCGACGCCGTGGCCCAGGCCATTGCACAGGAGGCTGCGCGCCGCCAAATCTCCGTTCAAATCGTGCGCAACGGTTCGCGCGGCCTGCTGTGGCTTGAAACCCTGGTCGAAATCGAAACACCGCAAGGGCGACATGCCTACGGCCCGGTCGAGGCAAGCGATGTCGCCGGCCTGTTCGACGCCCGCTGGCTCGAAGGCAAGCACCATGCGCTCGCTCATGGGCTGACCGAAGAAATTCCCTACCTTAAAAACCAGGAACGGCTCACATTTGCCCGCGTCGGCATTACCGACCCGCTCAGCCTGGACGACTATCAGGCCCATGGCGGGTTTGCCGGGCTGAAACGCGCACTGGCCATTGAACCGGCCGCCATTGTCGACGAAGTCGTCAACTCGGGCCTGCGCGGCCGTGGAGGCGCGGCCTTTCCAACGGGGATCAAATGGAAAACCGTGCTGGCCACGGCGGCCGAGCAAAAATACATAGTCTGCAATGCGGACGAAGGCGATTCCGGAACGTTCTCCGACCGCATGCTGATGGAAGGCGATCCCTACGCCCTGATCGAAGGCATGGCCATTGCGGGCCTGGCCGTTCAGGCCACCTACGGCTACATCTATGTCCGGTCCGAATATCCCCATGCCATTGTGGCGCTCAATGCGGCGATTGCCCTGGCGCGCCAGGCAAACTGGCTGGGCAGCAACATCCAGGGCAGCGGCCGCGCTTTCGATCTCGAAGTCCGCAAGGCCGCCGGCGCCTATATTTGCGGCGAAGAGACATCGCTGCTCGAAAGCCTGGAAGGCAAGCGTGCCGTCGTGCGCGCCAAGCCGCCCTTGCCGGCCGTCAGCGGCCTGTTCGGCAAGCCTACCGCCATCAATAATGTCATTTCTCTGGCGTCGGTGCCCATCATCCTGGCACGCGGCGCCGCGTTTTACCGCGACTATGGCATGGGCCGCTCGCGCGGCACCCTGCCTTTCCAGTTGGCGGGCAATGTCAGGCAAGGCGGCCTGGTCGAAAAAGCCTTCGGCGTCAGCCTGCGCGAGCTGCTCTACGATTTCGGCGGTGGCAGCGCTTCGGGTCGTTCGTTGCGCGCGGTACAGGTGGGCGGCCCGCTGGGTGCTTACCTGCCTGAATCGCAATGGGATGTGCCGCTGGATTACGAAGCCTATATAGGCATTTCCGCAATGCTTGGGCATGGCGGCCTGGTCGCTTTCGACGATAGCGTCGACATGGCGAAAATGGCCCGCTACGCCATGGATTTCTGTGCCATCGAATCCTGCGGCAAATGTACGCCCTGTCGCATCGGCGCCGTGCGCGGCACCGAGGTCATCGACAAAATCATCCGCAACGACCAGCGTGAACAGCAAGTCCATCTGCTGCGCGATTTATGCGACACCATGCTGGGCGGGTCTTTGTGCGCGCTGGGCGGCATGACCCCTTACCCGGTTCTATCGGCGCTCGACCATTTCCCGGAAGACTTCGGCCTTTCCGCCACACCCACATCGACTCAGAAAGTCGCCTGATTCCGGAGCACACCATGTTAGAAACTGTTGTCAAGCGCGACCGCGATTTCGGCACACCCGCCAGGACCAGCACCGAAACCGTACGTCTGAGCATCGATGGGCAGGATGTCGAAGTGCCTGCGGGAACCTCCATCATGCGAGCCGCCGCGGAAACCGGCATCAATATTCCCAAGCTGTGCGCCACCGACAGCCTCGAAGCTTTCGGTTCCTGCCGCCTCTGCCTGGTGGAAATCAAGGGCCGCCGCGGCTACCCGGCTTCGTGCACCACACCGGTCGAGCCGGGCATGGTCGTGTATACCGAAACTCCAAAGCTGCACGACCTGCGCCGCGGCGTCATGGAGCTTTACATCTCCGACCATCCGCTCGATTGCCTGACCTGTCCCGCCAACGGCGACTGCGAGCTGCAGGACATGGCCGGCGTGGTGGGTCTGCGCAATGTGCGCTACGGCTACGAAGGCGCCAACCATCGTGACGACCAAATCGACGAATCGAACCCTTACTTTGCCTACGATCCTTCCAAGTGCATAGTGTGCAATCGCTGCGTACGCGCCTGCGACGAAACGCAAGGCACTTTTGCCCTGACGGTGGACGGCCGCGGCTTCGAATCGCGCATCGTTGCCGGACAGAAAAACTCCTTCCTGGATAGCGACTGCGTTTCTTGCGGCGCCTGCGTGCAGGCCTGCCCCACCTCTTCGCTGACCGAAAAATCCGTCATCATGATGGGCCAGGCCGAGCACTCCGTCATTACCACTTGCGCGTATTGCGGTGTGGGCTGCGCCTTCAAGGCCGAAATGAAAGGCCAGGAAGTGGTGCGCATGGTTCCCTGGAAAGATGGCAAGGCCAATCGCGGGCACTCCTGCGTCAAGGGGCGCTTTGCCTGGGGCTACACCACCCACAAGGATCGCATCACCACCCCCATGATACGCGGCAATATTGCCGACCCATGGCGCGAGGTAAGCTGGGAAGAAGCCATTGCCTACGCGGCATCGGAATTGAAACGCATACAGGCCAAATACGGCCGCGACTCGATCGGCGGCATTACATCGTCGCGCTGCACCAACGAAGAAACCTGGCTGGTGCAAAAGCTGGTGCGCGCCGGCTTCGGCACCAATAACGTCGATACCTGCGCGCGCGTGTGCCATTCGCCCACCGGCTATGGCCTGAAATCAACCATAGGCGAATCGGCAGGCACCCAAACCTTCGATTCCGTCATGCACACCGACGTGGCCATTATCATGGGCGCCAACCCCAGCGCCGCCCATCCGGTATTTGCATCGCGCCTCAAACGCCGCTTGCGCCAAGGCGCCAAGCTCATCGTCATCGACCCCCGCGCCATCGAGTTCGTCAGCGCGCCGCACGTCAAGGCCGACTATCACCTGCAGGTCCGCCCCGGCACCAACACGGCCCTGCTCTCGTCGATGGCGCATGTCATTGCCACTGAAGGCCTGATCGATGAAGCCTTTGTGGCGGCCCGCTGCGAAACCAAGGCCTTCCAGGAATGGCGCGATTTCGTGTCCCTGCCCGAAAATTCGCCCGAAGCCATGGAAGCGGTCACCGGCGTTCCCGCCGCCGATCTGCGCGGCGCGGCGCGCCTTTACGCCACCCATGGCAATGGTTCCATCTACTACGGCCTGGGCGTCACCGAGCACAGCCAGGGTTCGACTACCGTGATGGCCATTGCCAATCTGGCCATGGCCACCGGCAACATGGGGCGTGAAGGCGTGGGCGTCAATCCGCTGCGCGGCCAGAACAACGTGCAGGGTTCCTGCGACATGGGATCCTTCCCGCACGAGCTGCCGGGCTATCGGCATATTTCCGACGACGCGGTGCGCGGCGATTTCGAACACGACTGGAACGTGATCCTGCAGGCCGAACCGGGCCTGCGCATCCCCAATATGTTCGACGCGGCCATAGACGGCACCTTCAAAGGCCTGTACTGCCAGGGCGAAGACATCGTCCAGTCCGATCCGGACACGCAGCATGTGGCCAAGGCGCTGGCCTCGATGGAATGCATCATCATCCAGGACATGTTCCTGAACGAAACGGCCAAATACGCCCACGTTTTCCTGCCAGGCTCGTCATTCATGGAAAAAGACGGCACATTCACCAATGCCGAGCGCCGCATGTCGCGCGTACGCAAAATCGTGGAGCCCAAGGCCGGCTACGCAGACTGGGAAATCACCTGCCTGTTGTCCAACGCCCTGGGCTACCCCATGAACTACACCCATGCCAGCGAAATCATGGACGAAATCGCACGCCTCACACCAACGTTCGCCGGCGTCTCATTCAAGAAGATCGACGAACTGGGCGGCAGCGTGCAGTGGCCCTGCAATGAACAGGCCCCCGAGGGCACGCCGATCATGCACGTCGGCGAGTTCGTACGCGGCAAAGGCAAATTCATCATCACAAAATACGTGCCCAGCGAGGAACGCAGCACGCGAAAATTCCCCTTGCTGCTTACCACCGGCCGTATTTTGTCGCAATACAACGTGGGCGCCCAGACACGCCGCACTCCGAACGTGGCCTGGCACAGCGAAGACCTGCTCGAGATACATCCGCAAGATGCCGAAGACCGGGGCATAAAGGAAGGCGACTGGGTTGCCGTCCAGAGCCGCTCCGGCGAAACGGTCCTGCGCGCCAATGTCACCGAACGCGTGCAGCCCGGTGTGGTCTACACCACATTCCACTTCCCTGAATCGGGGGCCAATGTCGTGACGACCGACAGCTCGGACTGGGCCACCGGCTGTCCCGAGTACAAAGTCACCGCGGTACAGGCCAGGCGTGTCACCGAGCCGTCCGAATGGCAGGCCAAATGGACGCGCTTTAACGACATACAGCAGAAGTTGCTGAGCGAACGCGAACGCGCCCAGGGCGAAACCGCTCCGATATAGGTCAGCCCGAATGAAACCGGTCGATATCCTCCTGCACGAACCTGCCCTCCCCCCACAGGAAGGGCAGCGTTCGCACCTGGTCTTGCGCACCCATGCGCCAACCGGAATGCGCAGCGAAATGGACCAGATCGCCGACGAAACGGCCGTCGCCCTCGAATACAACGGGATCAGCCATGCCGCCTTGCTGGCGACACCCTGCAATCTCGAAGACCTGGCCTACGGTTTTTCGTTCACCGAGGGCATCATACGCGGAGCGCAAGACATGCGCGACATCGAAATCGTCGAGCGCAGCAACGGCCTTGTCATTCAAATGACCATTGCCAGCTCGTGCCTGAACCAGCTCAAATTGCGGCGGCGCAGCCTGGCCGGCAGCACCGGCTGCGGCTTGTGCGGCATCGAAAGCCTGGACGAAGTACGGCGCGAGCTGCCGCCTGTCGCGCCACGCCGAGCTCCGATCACCCGCACGGCCATCTCCAGCGCCGCCAGACACCTGCGCACACTGCAGCCGCTGCACCTGGCTACCGGCGCAACCCATGCCGCCGGCTGGGCCGGCCTCGATGGGGTCGTCGGGCACATCCGCGAAGATGTGGGACGGCACAATGCGCTCGACAAGCTGATCGGGCACTTGCTGCGCCACGGCATCGCCACCACCGACGGCATGGCCGTCATCTCCAGCCGGGCCAGCTTCGAAATGGTGCAGAAAGCCGCGGCCGCGGGCATGTCGGCCCTGATAGCCGTGTCCGCCCCCACCTCCTACGCCATACGTATCGCCAGCGAACTCAATATCATGCTGGCCGGCTTCGCCCGCGAACAGCAATTCACCATCTATAGCCATCCCGAATACCTTAGTCACGAGGGAGATCTCTTTTGAACATCAATCATCTGATCCGCATGGCCAACAGCATCGGCAATTTCTTCGAAGCCATGCCCGATCACACAGAGGGCCTCGAAGGCATCGCCAATCATATTCAGAAATTCTGGGAGCCCCGCATGCGCATTGACTTGCTGGACTTCCTGGATGCCCATCCAGATGGGCAATCGAGCGATGTCGGACTGAGCGCCATGGTACTTGAGGCGGTCGTCCAGAACCGGCAGCGCCTGACCCCCAAGACATCGAGCCAAACATAATGCTTCAACAGCCGCTTTCCGAGTTTTCAGTCTGGCTCGATGCGGCACACGCCTGTACCGCAAAACTCAGACTCCCCACCAACCGCAACATGCATACAACCAACGATTTTTACCCAACCGATTTACGCTTTACTTACCAGAACAAAGCCACCAACAAGGAGACAACATGAGCGACAGCCCATCAGATCATGGCTTTTTTAGCAAGGAACGTATTACCGCAGGGCCTGGTTTCAACCGCTGGATGATTCCCCCCGCCGCCCTGGCCGTCCATTTGTGCATCGGACAGGCCTATGCATTTTCGGTCTTCAACAACCCCATGACGCGCCTTATCGGCATTACCAAATCGGCGCCCGATGACTGGAGCCTGGCCACCCTGGGCTGGATCTTCAGCCTTGCCATTACCTTTCTCGGGCTTTCCGCCGCATTTGCCGGTAAATGGCTCGAGGATGTAGGCCCCCGCAAGGCCATGTTCGCCGCGGCCTGCTGCTTTGGCGGCGGCTTCATGGTCGCGTCCCTGGGCATCTACCTGCATCAGATATGGATGGTCTATCTGGGCTATGGAGTCCTGGGCGGCATAGGTCTGGGCGTCGGCTATGTATCGCCGGTATCGACTCTGATCAAATGGTTTCCCGACAAGCGCGGCATGGCCACCGGCATGGCCATCATGGGCTTCGGCGGCGGTGCGTTCATCGCGTCCCCGCTTTCGGTCGGACTCATGAGCCACTTCCACAGCGCCACATCGGTGGGAGTCGCCCAAACCTTTATCGTCCTGGGCATTTTGTACTTCATCTCCATGAACATCGGCGCACTGGCCATCCGCATCCCGGCCCCTGGCTGGAAACCGGCCGGCTGGACGCCTCCGGCCAAACAGAATGCGATGATCAGCCAGAATCATGTCCACATCGATCAGGCGCTCAAGACACCGCAGTTCTGGCTGGTCTGGTGGGCTCTTTGCCTGAACGTCACGGCGGGGATCGGCGTCATCGGCCAGGCCTCGGTCATGATCCAGGAAAGCTTCAAGGGGCAAGTCACCCCCGCTGCCGCGGCAGGCTTCGTGGGCCTGCTTTCCCTGTTCAACATGCTGGGGCGTTTTTTCTGGTCGTCGGCATCCGACTACGTGGGCCGCAAAAATACCTACTATATTTTCCTGGCATTGGGAGCCGTACTGTACTTCCTGGTCCCGGGCATGGGAGCGGCGGGCAACGTTGCCCTGTTCGTGCTGTTTTACGTGATCATCATTTCGATGTACGGCGGCGGCTTCTCGACGGTCCCGGCCTACCTGGCTGACTTGTTCGGCACCCGCTATGTAGGAGGCATTCACGGCCGCTTGCTGACAGCATGGGCCGCGGGGGGTATCTTCGGCCCCGTTCTGGTGAACTATATTCGCCAATACCAGGTCAATCACGGCGTCCCTCCGTCCCAGGCCTACACAGATACCATGCACCTCATGGCTATCCTGCTGATCATCGGTTTCATTTGCAATTTCTTCGTGCGCCCGGTCGCCCCGCATCACCACATGACCGGCGAGCAACTGAATATGCAACCCGCTCTTGCCACTAAATGACACCGGAGACACGACATGAATCAAAACAACACCACTTCTCCCGTTCTGCTGGTCATTTTCTGGCTGTACGTCGGCATACCGCTGGTAATCGGCGTCTGGGAAACCCTGCTCAAGGCCGCAGCGCTGTTTAAATAGAGCGAAATGCGCCTGAATAATGCCGGCACGCTAGGACAGCAACCGGCAGGAAACACAAAGCCCACCGGATTCCGGTGGGCTTTGTGTTCAGCGCGGGCGGCCACAAGGGCCGCCCTGCCTTCGCCGATTAATCGTTCTCTTTGACGCGATAGACCAGCACGGCGGTTTTCGCCAGGCCCAGCACTTTGACCGTCACACTGCCCAACAGCAGCCGCGACAAGCCGCTGCGGCCATGGCTGCCTATGAAAATAAGGTCGCATTTCTCTTCTTCAGCGGCCTGGACCAGGCCGTCGGCGACATTGAAATTGGATACCGCTTTACCGGAAGCCTTGACTCCGGCGGTGTCGGCCCGGTCGAGAACCGACTTCAAGTACTTCTTGGCCTGATCGGCCGCGGTTTTTTCGTAGTCTTCATCGGTAATGGCATAGGCTGCCGCCATGCCATCAAAACCCACCGTCGCGGCAAAAGGCTGCGTAACATATAGCGCCACAACCTCGGCCCCGATCTGACGGGCAAAGCACACGCCTTTGTTCGCAGCTTGTGCTGACAGCGCCGAACCATCGGTGGGAATCAGTATTTTCTTGAACATGGTGTTTGCTCCTGGTTGACGGATTAACCCTAGCTTAAACCATAAGCCGCACAAAAATAAAGCATGCCGGCACAGGGTTTATGCTAGATCTAGCGGCGGCCGGAATTTGCAAGCGGTGCATCAGGCCCGATTTGCGGCATGATACAAGTGCGTACAACGGGTGCCGGTGCGGCAATACGCCAACACAGGCGCGGGCAGCACATCGAGCAACTCGGCAAAACGCGCAACATCGTCGGCCGTCATGGCCCCACTGACCACGGGCTGATACTCCACCTGCAAGCCTGCCGCCTGGGCCGCTTTCATGACATCGGCCGCCTTGGGCTGATCGGGGCCGCCTTCGAAATCGGGCCGATTGATAATGACACTCTTAAAACCCGCTGCCGCCACTGCCGGCATATCCTCGGGGGATAGCTGGGGAGCCACCGCAAACGAGTCCGTAAGCGAATTAACTGGTACCGACATTTTTTTCTCCTTGATAGATCTTTATACTAGCGCATATCCCGACTGATCGAAAATAGCATGACCGCCCCTACCATCCTGCAAACCGCCAAACGAAACACCGCCCAGCACGACTCCGAGCCTATTCCGGGCCTGACAATCCGCGACGCAAGCGCCGACGACATGGCCTATGTGCAGGCTATTTATGCGCACCATGTGTTGCATAGTTCCGCCACCTTCGAAGAAGTTCCACCTACAGTGCAGGAAATGCAGTCGCGCCGCGAGCACGTACTGGCCCAGGGCCTGCCCTATCTGGTCGCTGTACTCGACAAGAAAATCATCGGTTACAGCTATGCATCGGCCTATCGCCCCCGCATCGCCTATCGCTATACCCTTGAAGACTCCATCTACCTGGCCGATGGCCAGGGCGGCAAGGGCGTGGGCAAGGCTTTGCTTACCGCGCTGCTGGCACGTTGCGAACAGGGGCCCTGGCGGCAAATGATTGCCGTGATCGCCGGCAACAACAATCTGCAGTCCATAGGCCTGCACCGCAGCCTGGGGTTCAAGCACGCGGGCACTCAGCCTTCCACAGGGTTCAAATTCAATCAGTGGATAGACGTGGTGTTCATGCAAAGGCCGCTCGGTCCGGGCGATACAACGCTTCCGGAAACTGGCTCCAAATAGCAAAAGGCGGTACATGGAGGCGGCTGGCTTCCCTGTACAACACTAGCAGCGCAATTTTTGGTTCGGGTTGTTTACGGGATTCGATGCTTTGGTAGCTTTGGTATTTAAAGACGCCGTCTATCGGGGCTTGGGGTCAGGCCCGGCACGGCGTGCTTGATCCGGATCTACCTCGTCCAGGCGGGCGTCGGGCGAACTCGCCCAGCCTCACGAGGCTGGGCTCAGACAGCGCCCGCCGAAAGCCCCCGCCTTCCCTACGGTAGCATCCGGCGCACGCCTTACGCCGGTCCTGACCCCAAGCCCCGATAGACGGCTCACGTAATGGCATGCCTGGAATGAACTTGCCGGCCCATGGGATACCTCGCTGCATTGCGTCAACGCAAGCCGCAGGGTGGGCGGTGCTGTGTAGTCCGGCGGTAGTCCAGCGCCGGGTGCTGACGAAGGGAAGGCGGGGGCCTTCGGCGGGCGCTGTCTGAGCCCGGCCTCGCGAGGCCGGGCGAGTTCGCCCGACGCCCGCCTGGACGAGGCAGACCCGGGCAGTCGGGGTGCGTAGCACCACGACCGCTGGACGTGCCGGACTGTACAGCACCGCCCACCCTGTGGCGTCTTTATAGAAATAACCGCCACCAACACCGCAACGCACAGCCCAAAGTCATCGCTCAAGCAGTACAGCCTACCCAAGCCTAAAAGCGGCTAAAAACAAAGCCACAGAAACACGCCCAGCGCTGTAAACCCTCGAACCAAAAATGCCTTAGGCCAGAATCAAGCCGCGATCCGCCATCCAGCGCGCCGCCTGATCGCCCGCCAATACCCGATACTCGGCCACGCGCTGCGCACCCAGTCCGTCGCCGGCCATCGCTTCGGCCGCCGGATGACACATCAGCACATCGCCATCGCCAGCGTGTTTAAGCCATCCCGACAGCAAAGTCTGGTAGACAACCTCTCCACCCTGAAAATTGTACACACCCAGGAATCCATCATTCAGAGGAAAACCATAGCGACGCGCCCGCCGCGCAAACCCATGCGCGCCCAGGAATTCGATGATCTTGGCCTTCGCCAGCAAAGACCACGACAAGCCTGGCTGAAAGCGCACCCTGGTGAAACGCAGCCAGGGCCGACACCCGGCATAACGCCGTTCCAGCTCGGACAGCAAGGCTTCGCGAATTTGCGGCAATTGGTGCACGTGCTGGTGGCCGTCGATAAAATCGGGAGCCTGGCCCAGAACCTTCTCGAAGCGATCCAACTGGCGCACAATCTGGTCTCGTACCCGGTCTGCGTCCAGGCGACGCAGATAAGCTCGGATAATCAGTTTCGATACCGGAAGGTACAAACCTGGCTGCCCCATGGCTTCGGTAAAATTCAAGTGCAGGCCCATCTGCAGGCCGCTCGCCTTGAGCGCCGCCGCATCGGCGCTGAACGCCGGCCCTTCGACCAGACAACTGGTGGCATTCAGGCGCCCCAGCCCGGCCAAACTCAGTACCGCCGCATCAATACCGGAATTCATGCCAAAATCGTCGGCGCAGATCACCATTTTTTTGCTTTTACCCTCAACCACCACGTAGTGCCTCTGGAAAACAAGTCATGCGAAAAATTATCCGGCAACTGAGTTGGTTTGTTGCCGTCGGCTGCGCCGCCGCAGCCACCCACTGGCTAATTGCCGTACTGACGGTACGGTTTCTTGGGTACGCACCGCTGATAGCCAACGTGATCGGCTGGCTGGTGGCGTTTTGCGTTTCGTTCGCAGGCCATTACCAATTCACCTTCAAGCACCAGAGAGCTCCGCTCGCCAAAGCCGCGCGGCGCTTTTTCATGGTGTCGGCCCTGGGTTTCAGTGTTAACGAAATCGCCTATGCCTATCTGCTGCGCGCCACGACTGTACGCTACGACATTTTGCTTGCGCTGATTTTAATCGCAATTGCAGCAATGACCTTTATTTTGGGCCGCTTTTGGGCGTTTCGGCACAAAACTTGAGCGCCGGACCCGGTTCCACTCGCCAGACACGCAACTTGCCGTATTCTGCATACACAGCCATCTCTCGCACAAACGGGAAATCATCGACGCTTTCCTTGTCGCCCATCAGCCATATCGCATCGGTCCGGGCCGTGCATAATTGGCTCGTCAAGGCCTGCGGCTGGATCAACAATTGCGCTGCCGCCTGGGGCTCGAATTCGCCGGCGTCGTAGAGTTCCTTGCGCCAGGTATCTTCGGTTTTGATGGACGGATCATCCCAGTTGGACACGACTTGCGCCGATTTGCCGCTGCGCAGGTAGAAATCCACGTCGTAACGATAACGCCCCAGCATGATGATCTTGTCCGAGGGATGAAATGACGTCCGCATCTTCGCGACCAGCGGCTTGGAGCTGGGCAACGGCGACACCACCAGCGCAACGACCGCCACCAGGCAAATTCCCAGAGACACGGCCAGGAAGACCGAAAAGGTACGCTGCGCCTTGTCCGAATCACCGCCCGATCCGCCCCGCAAGCGTGCCGCAAACGGTTCAGCCAGGAAAAAAGCGAATGGAATCAGCAAAGGCAGGATATACCCCACCAGCTTGGACGCCGGCAGGGAAAAGAAAATCAGCACGACCAGCAGCCACGACACCATCAGGCCGCGCAGGGCTCCGTGGGCCGGATTTTTCCAGTAGGCCTTGTTGGCCACGCGCCACAACTGCAGCGACCAGGGCAAACTCAACACCACCAGCACCGGCACATAAAACCAGAAGGGATGCGGATTATTGAAGCCGGTTTCCAGGAAACGCTCGAAGTGCTGATAAATAATGTAATAGTCGAAAAATCCTGGATAACGCACCTGCATGAGGATCATCCAGGGCAGGGAAACCAGCAGGAACACACCTATGGCAGGCAAATGGAACAATCGGCGCAAGGAATCGTAGCGGCGCCGTCCCAGTAGCCAGAAGAAGATGATCCCGCCCGGCAGAACGATGCCTATCAACCCTTTGGCCAGAAACCCCAGGCCTGCAATCCCATACGCCAACGCCAGCATCCGGCGGTAAGGCTCGCCGCGCTCGGCCCTGAATACGGCTTCGGCCGCCGCGATAACGGTGGCACTGATCATGGCCGCCACGGTCATGTCCAGATTGGCATACTGCGCAGCGCCAAATAGAAATGGCTGCGAGGCAAGAATCAGGGCGGCCACGATGGCGAGGCGCTGGCCAACGTGTTTTTTCAGAAACCAGAATGCCAGGCTCACTATCAGGGTGGCCGCCAGCACCGAAGTAAGACGCGCCGCCCACTCATTCACTCCGAAGAGTTCCATGGATAACGCGGTAATCCAGTAGAACAGGGGAGGCTTGTGGAAAAAAGGCAAACCGTCCAGACGCGGCACCGCCCAGTCGCCGAGCTTGAGCATGCCCCATGCCACACCCACATACCGACCCTCGTCGGGCAGAATCAGGGGACGAGTCCATGCCGTGGCCGACAGCCAGATCACCGTTGCCAAGGCAACCAGCCAGGTCGACTGCACATCAAGAGCTCTGGAAACCAGGCTGGAAAGGCGTTTCATCAAAAAGATTTCCTACATCAAAGCATTACAGCCGTGTACCGCGAATTGACTGGCCCGGAGCAAAACGGGAGGCAGTCAAACCGGGCCGGAAGACTCGGAAGCGCGAACCGTTACGCGCGGCGTCTCAGCCCCTGCCGTTGCGGGCCGGGAATCATGCAAACCGGTGCCGATTTGTTTGCGCAATAGATAGACGGGGCGATTTTTAACTTCACCGAAAATGCGGGCCACATATTCACCCAGGACACCCAGAGAGATCAGATTGACGCCGGCAAAAAACAGCACCACGGCAATCAGGGTCGTCCAGCCCTGAACCGGATCGCCATACAGCAGATGGTTGATCACCACATACAGCCCGTAGGCAAACGAGATCAGCGACAAAGTCGCACCCGACAGACTCAGCATGCGCAAGGGCCACGTGGTAAATGCAGTGATGCCGTCGATGGCAAAGCGAAACAGCTTGAAGGGCTTGAAACGGGTGGTGCCATGCAGGCGCTCGGGCGGCGAATAATACAGGGGCTCGGAACGAAATCCCACCCAGGCGAAAAGGCCTTTCATGAAACGATTGCGCTCGGGCAGCATCAGCAGCGCATCGACCACGGCGCGATCCATGAGACGGAAATCGCCGGCATTTTCCGGCACCTTCAGGCCTCCTGACGTGCGCATCATTTGATAGAACAATTTGGTGCCCCAGCGCTTGAACACCGATTCGTCGCTGCGCGTGGCCCGCACCGCATACACCATTTCAATACCCTCCTGCCAGCGCTCGAGCATGGTGGGAATCAGCGCCGGTGGATGCTGCAAGTCGGCATCCATGCACACAACCACTTGCCCGCGGGCCATGTCGAGTCCGGCGCTAAGCGCGGCTTCCTTGCCGAAATTTCTGGAAAGCTGAAGGTAAACCACCTGTGGGTGTTCCTGCACCCAACGGGCCAAAGTGATCGGAGTGTGGTCTGTGCTTCCGTCGTCGACGACTATGATTTCATAGGCCGGCGCCAACGTTTTCAATACCGCGATCAGGGCCGGCAAGAGAACGTTCAGGTTCGCTTCTTCATTCAGACACGGAACTACACAACTGATAGAGGATGGCTGGGGCATATTTCTGGTAGCGCCCTGCCGATACTCGTTGGCGGGGCATCGGTACAAGGCGCAAGGGGCTCTCAGGCAATGGAATTAAGACACGCGAAGGACGGCAGGCACACCTGCAGCGCACAATACCGGCCAGCCATGCAGGCCATTTATAGCACGCCCGTTGAACCTCGACGACAGGCATCGCTTCGCAACCCCTTGCATTGTCACCGATTATGGCTATTTCAACATCATTTTTCGCCAAAGCCGGCTCATCGCAAGCCGCCCTGCCCGCGATTGACGCCATCGCGGTTTTTTAATAAGATACATAAAATATATACCTTATGAATTTCAGGCGCGATTTTTCGATGTGCGCCTGCGATCGACTACCGAATTCAACGCCTCTTACTGGAGACCTACCCCCATGGCGAACCGCGACCTCTGCACCGAAGAAGAAATCATTGCGCTGGTTCATGGTTTCTATGGCCGGGTACGCTCCGATGCCAGGCTGGGGCCCATATTCAATGCCCACGTCAAGGATTGGGACACGCACCTGGCCAAAATGGTAAGTTTCTGGTCTTCGCTGCTGCGTGGTACTGCCACCTACCGCGGCACACCCATGCCTACCCACATTGCTTTGCCGGGGCTCGATGCCAGCCTGTTCCAGCAATGGCTGGCGTTGTTTCACCAAACTACCGCGGAATTGCCCAACCGTCCCTTTGCCGAACAAGCCGAAGAGTTCGCCCAGCGCATTGCCCGCAGCCTATGGTACGGATACCAACTCAACAACGAGCCCGATCACGCCCCTTCGGAGATCGTCAATGTCTAATTTCGTGCAAATCGACGAACAGACGCCACAAACGCACGGCAGCCCGCAGCTCAGCGCCTTCCTTGCCATGGGGTTCCGCCCCTTGTACATGGCGGGCTGCGGCTGGGCGCTGGTCTCGATTGCCATCTGGATTTTCGCGCCGTTTCTGATCGGACAACCGCTTTCAGGCGTAGCCTGGCATGCCCACGAAATGCTGTGGGGTTTCATTGCCACCATAGCCGTGGCCTTCCTGCTGACGGCCAGCGCCACCTGGACCGGCTTCAACCCCCTCAAAGGCAAAGCGCTGGGCCTGATCTGCATTTTGTGGATAGCGGCGCGCCTGGGTTACCTGCTTGGAGGCACTGTTGGCTTTCGCATTGCCTGCCTGTGCGAATCCGCCTTTTTCCTGATCAGCGCCCTTGCACTGCTGCGCGTCATGCACAAAGCCAAAAGCAAACGCAATTACGGCATTCCGTGGCTGGTGTTGGGTTTGGGCGTAGCCAACGCCTTGTATCTGCAGGCCGCGCTCCGTGGCGACTATGCCTTGCTTATGCAGCGTTTTAACCTGGGCCTGGTCTGCATGGCGGTGATCGCCCTTTTGATTGCGCGCCGCATCATTCCATTTTTTGCCATGCGCGCCGTTACCGGGCTCAAGCTGCCCATGCTCACACGCAGTGGACAGGCTCAATTGGTCATCGGCCTGCTGGCCATTCTTTTCGGCATAACCGGTTTCATGTCCTCCATGGCCGGGGCGCTGGCTGCGGCGGGCGCCATCAGCCTGTACCAGATAGCAGCCTGGAAGCCACTGGCCGTACGCGGCAACCCCCTGCTATGGATACTTTATGTAGGCTATGCCGCCCTGGGGCTTGGTTTGATCGCGGCCGCGGCTTACATCGGCGGCATTGAATCCGGCCCTCTGGCACGGCCCGCCACCCATGTGCATATCATCGCCATGGGCGGCTTTGCCATATTGATCATAGGTATGGTGACCCGCACGGCGCTGGGTCACCTGGGGCGCCCGCTGGCGCTCGATTCCAGCATGCGTGCCAGCTATGCACTAATGATCGCTGCGGTATTGCTGCGTCTGAGCGCCTTGTGGCCCAGCGCCGCAAGCCTCTGGTTGTTGCAGGCCGCCGCACTTTGCTGGATAGCCGCCCTGGCCCTGTACCTGTGGCGTTTCACGCCCATGCTGATCCGGCCGCGCCCGAATTCGCCCCCCTCTATCGGCAGCCACGAAAAACAGGTCAAAATTTCGCTCAAGCCCAAAACGCCATGATCGACGCCTCGCCCCGTCCGCAACGGTCCTTCATGACAGGCGCAATCGCCTTGCGCCTCCGAGCCGGGGCCAGCCCATGCGCCTGACCACTCTCACCGACTACGCGATGCGCTTGCTCATGTACGTAGGCCAGCATCCGGAACGCCTCTGCACAATCTCGGAAATTGCCCATGCCTACGGCATTTCCGAACCGCATCTCATGAAGATCACCCACCGACTGGGGCAACAGGGCTGGATCGAAACCGTGCGCGGCAAGAACGGCGGCATGCGGCTGGCGCTCGCGCCCAAAGACATCAATCTGGGAGCCGTGCTGCGCGATACTGAAAACGATCTGGAACTGGTCGAATGCTTCGGCTCGGGCAATACATGCTCGCTCAGCGGCCGCTGCCGGCTGACCGCCATCATCGACGGCGCGCTGCAACAGTTCCTGCGGCATCTCGATCATTATTCGCTGGCCGATATCCTTCCCGATGCCGACCAGGAGCCAGTCCATCGGCGATCGGACGAACGCCCCTTGACGCTGGTTCGATCCATCGCACAGGGCCGTTCCTCTCAATCATGAAATAGGCAAGAGTGTGATCTTGCCTATTTGCTCAAGCCCCGAAATTACCTCATGCCCCGGGCCGGGTTGACGCAGGCCATCAGGAACACAACAAAATTGCCACGGCTGTAGAATCAAGGCACAACAAGATACCTTCGGACAATGAAAAATCATGAAAATCAGAGCCGCACTTTTACGTGAAATCGGAACACCCGCCCCCTACGCCGATAGCCGGCCGCTGCAGATAGCTCAGGTGGAGCTGGATCCACCCGCATTCGGTGAAGTATTGATAAAAATCCAGGTGGCTGGCCTATGTCATTCGGATCTCTCGGTCATCAACGGCGATCGTCCGAGGGGGGTTCCCATCGTACTGGGCCATGAATCGTCTGCCGAGGTGGTCGAGGTGGGGCCGGGCGTGTCGGACCTCAAGGCCGGCGACCATGTCGTTATGGTTTTCGTACCGAGCTGCGGATGCTGCCATCCCTGCATGGAAGGCCGTCCGGCCCTGTGCGAGCCCGGCGCCGCGGCCAATTCCAAGGGAACCTTGCTGAGCGGCGAACGCCGCCTGCATATTGGCGGCGAATACCTGAACCACCATATTGGGGTATCGTGCTTTGCCGATTATGCAGTCGTGTCCAGGCGTTCGTGCGTCAAGGTGAACGCCGATATCACGCATCGCGAAGCGGCGCTATTTGGTTGCGCCGTGCTCACTGGGGCCGGGGCCGTGATTAATCGCGGCAAAATCAAGGTTGGCGATACAGCCGCAATCGTCGGCCTGGGCGGCGTGGGCCTAAGCGCTTTGCTGGCGGCCGCCGCGGCCGGCGCACGACGTATCGTTGCCGTAGACCTGAGCGACGAGAAGCTGGCTCTGGCAGGACAGTTGGGCGCCACCCACCTGATCAATCCCAAGAACATAAAGACCGACGCCGACCTTTACGACGCGGCCGGCGGCCAGGTTGATTACGGTTTTGACATGGCCGGGGCCGTCGCGGCATTCGACATGGCCTATAAGCTGACGCGGCGCGGCGGCACTACCATTACGTCCGGCCTTCCCAACCCCAAGCTGCACTTCCCCTTATCCCTGTCGCAGATGGTGGGCGAAGAGCGTGAAATTCGCGGCAGCTATCTGGGCTCGGGTGTGCCGGCAATCGATATCGGCCGCTACATAGACCTGTACAAGGCAGGCCGGCTGCCTGTCGACAAATTGCTGGGGCGAACCTTTACACTGGACCAGGTCAACGAAGGCTTCGACCATCTCGCCTCAGGCTCCAGCCTGCGCGACGCCATTATCTTTTAACCTGGCGTGACACCATTATCTTCAAAGTAGAGGCGGCCCTTGTAGTCGCCCGGCTGGGCCTCAGCCCGAACAGGCAGGCATAAGGCCTGCCCCTGCAAAAAGCGTGTTTCAAACCAGGCCGCGCGCCTGCTCTACCCATAGGGCAAGGGAATCCCAGGCCCGTCCGAAAAAGCCGGACTGCGCAACGCCACTTAACGCTACGAGCGGCAATTCCAGCGGCTTGCCGTCAATGGTCACATGCAGAGTCGCCACTTTGCTATGCGCGGCGATCGGCGCGACCAGCGGCCCATTTGTGCTGATCTTGGGTACGCCGGCAATGCGCGCCGAGCGCGGCAGGGTCAGGTACACATCGTGCTCGAACCCCAGCTTCACGTCATCCTGCCGCCCTTTCCATACTCGCGGCGTGGCCACTACCTGCCCCTTGCCATACAGCTTGACGGTCTCGAAGTTCTGAAAGCCCCAATTCAACAACGTCAGGCTTTCCTGCGTACGGGCTTTGTCGGAGGGAGTGCCCAAAACGACGGACACAAGGCGGCGCTGCACCGAGCCTTCGGGCCGCAGCGCCGAGGCGATCATGCAATAACCCGCCGATTCGGTATGACCGGTTTTCAGGCCATCCACCGTGGGATCCAGCCACAACAGGCGATTGCGGTTGCGCTGGGTAATTTTGTCGTACGTGAATTGCCGGGTCGAATCGTAGCCCTTGTAGAGGACTGGAAAATCCTGAATCAGATGCCTGGATAGCACCGACAAATCGCGGGCACTGGAATACGTACCTGGATTGGGCAAACCGTTCGGATTGGCAAAATGCGTGCCATGCAAGCCCATGGCCTGGGCCGTCTGGTTCATTTGCGCGACGAATGCATTGACACTGCCGGAAGTTGCCTCGGCCAGGGCCACGGCGGCATCGTTGCCCGACTGCACCAACAGGCCATACAGCAACTGGTCGATGGTGACCTGCTTGCCGGGCTCCAGAAACATTTTCGAACTGCCCGGAGCGATGTCCCGGACGCTGCGCGACACGGTCACGACCTGCTGCTTGTCAAGCTTGTGCTCTTTGATGGCCTTGAACACCAGGTACGCCGTCATTATTTTGGTCAGCGAAGCGGGTTCAATGCGCTCGTCGGCATTCTGTTCGGCAATCACCGTGCCGCTTTGCGCGTCGAGCAGCAGCCATGCCTTGGCCGCCAAATTGGGAACCGGAACCGTCTGGGCCGCGGCGCCCGTTGCAAAGCCAAGGACTACACACAGACTTACTATCAGTTTCTTCATGCGATTGCTTTTTTAACCCTTCTTTTCTTGCTGCGGCGGCGCCAGCGGAAATAGGCGGTACGATCGTCTTCCTCGCTCAGGCGCAAAGCCCGCACCTGCATCAAATCCTTGCGTGCGATCAAGCCTATCAACCGTCCGTTGGCACGATCGACAATAGGGATACGCCCAACACCCGACAACGCCATACGATCGGCAACCCTGCCAGTCATTTCATCGGGATAACCCAGCATCAGATCCTGATCCTGCATCACCTCCTGAAGTGTACTATCTTCGAGCTCCTTGTCGAGCGACCAGGCCAGGCTGTCGGCACGCGACACCAGGCCAAGAACGCGCTGATTTTCATCGACGACCGGATAGCTGGTGTGGCGATGCTCGACCGTGGTAAAGAATGCGATTGTTTCGGCCACCGTCGTACTGGCCGGCAACGTTTTCACCGTCTTGGTCATGACGCTGCCCGCGCGCACCAGATCGAACGCATCGACATGATATTCACGCGTAATGTGATGGCCGTGGCGCGCAATTTTTTCAGTCAGGATGGACCGTTTCAGCAGAAGAACCGTCAGTCCGTAGGCGAACAGGCAGGCCGTCAATACAGGCAGCAAGACTTCGAAATTGCCAGTCAGCTCAACGGCGAACAAGGAAGACGTCAGGGGCGCACGCATGGTGCCGCCCATCATGGCGGCCATGCCGAGCAAGGCCCAGAACCCCGGATCGGCATGCGGCAGCCAGGGCGTTAGCAGTGCGCCAATAGCACCGCCGAAAATAAGCAAAGGGGCCAGGACCCCGCCGGACGTGCCCGAACCCAGGGCGACCGACCAGATAATGACCTTGACCACCAACAACAGCGCCACGGTGCGCATCGTCAGGTCATTGGCCAGCAAGTGGGTAATGTTGTCGTAGCCTACCCCCAAAGCCGCCGGCTCGATCAAACCGCCCAGACCGATGATCAACCCCCCCATGGCAGGCCACCACATCCAGTGTATGGGCAGCCTTTCAAAGAAGTCTTCGCAGGCGTACACAATGGCTGTCAGCAGCCCTGAACCCAAACCCGCTATGATACCCATCAAGGCCCAGGCCAGGACATGGTGCACGGAAACCGTAACCCCTCCGGCATACGGGAAAATGGGGGCGGTACCCATGACCAGCGGACGTATGGCAGCCGCCACGATCGAGGCGACGGCCACGGGCAGGAAACTGCGCGGCTTCCATTCGAACAGCAAAAGCTCTACCGCGAGAAGAATCGCCGCAATCGGCGTGCCGAATATGGCGGTCATCCCTGCCGCGGCACCAGCCACCAGCAAGGTTTTCCGCTCGCTGGATGTCATGTGTATAAGCTGAGCCAATAAAGAGCCGATCGCCCCGCCCGTCATGATGATCGGGCCTTCGGCGCCAAACGGCCCGCCCGACCCAATGGAAATGGCCGACGACAAAGGCTTGAGCACGGCCACTTTGGGAGAGATGCGGCTCTTGCCTATGAGAATGGCCTCCATGGCTTCCGGAATACCGTGGCCGCGAATCTTTTCGGAGCCATAGCGGGCCATGAGACCTATGATCAGGCAGCCTATTACAGGCACGAATACGACATACCAGCCAAAAGGGGTGCCTGAAATAGGCAGGTGTTCGAAAGAAAAGCGGCCGTAATAGGCGATATCGGTGCACAGCGCAATCAGCTTGATGAGCACCCATGCGGAGGCCATACCGAATATGCCCACCAGCACCGCCATCCCCATCAACAGTAAAACGCGTTTATCGGTAGTGAAGTCACCCAGTTCTGGCGGCGTCGCGGCGGCACCCTGAGGCAAAGCTTTAGGGGAAGACATTAAAAAAGGCCCTGCGGATAAGCAATGAAGAAAGGAATAAGGACTCGCATACGCCGCATCGGTAAACGGGTCTAGTAGTGCGGGAAGCCGACTGATTTATATCGTATCACGATATAAATCAGTATTTCAAACCTTCAAAGCGATTTTCTTCTGGAAAACCCTTAACTGTCGCGTTCGTGCGACGGTGCTTCTTCGCGTTCAGGATAAAGACGCCGCAGGGTGGGCGGTGCAGCGAGGTATACGTTGGGCCGGCAAGCTCATTCCAGTCATGCCATTACGTGAGCCGTCTATCGGGGCTTGGGGTCAGGACCGGCGTAAGGCGTGCGCCGGATGCTACCGTAGGGAAGGCGGGGGCTTTCGGCGGGCCATGTTTGAGCGCAGCCGCGCCAGCGGCGTAGCGAGTTTGGCCCGACGCCCGCCTGGACGAGGTAGATCCGGATCCAGCACGCCGTGCCGGCCCTGACCCCAAGCCCCGATAGACGGCGTCTTCAAATACCAAAGCTACCAACCCACCGAATCCCGTAAACAATCGAGTGTCGTAACCACTCGAGTGCCATAAACAACGCAACCCAAAAATGCCTTAATTATCGAAATGCTTCAGCAGTCCCGCCAACAGCGGCCGTATGGCACGCAATTCTTCCAGATGGGCAGCCGACAAATCGGCCAGCTTATGTTCAGCCAGCGGGGTCAGGGACACCCGTACACGGCGCCGGTCGGATAAATCGCGCAACCGCTCGACCAACCCCATGCGTACCAAGCGGCCCACCAGTTCGACCGCGCTGTGGTGACGTATCATCAGGCGTTCGGCAATGTCACCCACGCTGGGGGCTTCGGGCATCGCCTTGATGGCCAGCAAGGCCTGATGCTGTTGCGGCGCCAGCCCTTCCGATACCGCTGCAGTTTCACTGAAAACAATGAAACGCCGCAGAGCATATCTGAAGGTAGCCAACGTCTTGTAGTCATCGCTGTTGAGTTGACGCACGGCATCAAGGGCGCGGATATTGGAAGTAGTCACTCGACGATTCTAAACCATCAACCCTTGATTCCGGTGCAATGTCATTTACACCAGATTGCAGCGCACGGTAATCGGATGCGTGCGCAAAGCGGAAATCACGACATCGTCGACGGTGCCCTCGACGTCGGAAATCACATAGCCGATCTGGCCGCGCGTCTGTAATTGCTGGCTCACAATATTCAGGCCATGCTCCGCCATCATATTGCTCAAAGTGCCCAACGCACCGGGTAGATTACGGTGAACATGCAGAATGCGCGCCGACCCGGCAGCTTCCTGGTAGGGAATCTCGGGAAAATTGACCGCGCCTTTCGATGTCCCACTCTGCAAAAAGCGCACCAGCTTCTCGGCAACCTCGCGGCCTATGTTTTCCTGCGACTCCTGAGTGCTGCCGCCGATATGCGGCGTCAGAATCACATTATTCATCCCGATCAGCGGGCTGGCCAGGGGCTCGTCGACGCTTTTTGGTTCGGCAGGAAAAACATCCAGCGCGGCTCCAGAAAGGTGCCCGCTGGCCAAGGCGGCATGCAAGGCGTCAATGTCCACAACCGTGCCGCGTGACGCATTGATCAATATGGCTCCCGCCTTCATGGCCGCCAAAGCCGCCGCGTCGATAATATCTTTGGTGCCGCGCCCGCCCGGCACATGCAAAGTCACGACATCGGACTGGGCCAGCAAGGCTTCCAGCGTGGTGCAGGCGCGCGCATTGCCCAAAGGCAGTTTGGCTTCGATATCGTGAAACACCACGCGCATGCCGGCCGTTTCAGCCAGGGTACCCACCTGCGACCCGATATTGCCGTAACCGACGATCCCCAGGGTTTTACCGCGCGCCTCAAACGCACCGGCCGCCGACTTATCCCAGTGCCCCTGGTGTACCCGGGCATTTTTTTCGGGAATGCGGCGCAACAGCAAAATAGCCTCGGCCAACACCAGTTCGGCTACCGAACGTGTATTCGAAAATGGCGCATTGAAAACCGGCATGCCATGCAGCATAGCTGTTTCGAGATCGACCTGATTGGTGCCTATGCAAAAACAGCCCACGGCACGCAAATCGGGCAAATCCGACAGCAGGGCTGCGTCAAGATGCGTGCGGGAACGAATCCCTACCACTTGTGCGCCCGCCAGGGCTTGACGCAAATGGTCGGGCGGTAGGGCCGAGGCATGCGCCGTGATATCGCTCAAGCCGGCAGCGGCAAAAACCTCTCTGGCACTAGGGTGAATATTTTCAAACAGGACGATGCGGGTCATAGACATTCCAGGCAAACAACAAATAACTATTGTGCCGCATCATTTACGTAGAAACCCTTACACCCCTGTTACGTGTAAGGGTTAAATCGGTCTCGTCCATGCCTTTTATATTGACCCGGCATATACGGCATAGCACACTGGCTTTTATGGATGATCCAGTGCAAACCAGTAGTAATACTCGCTGCTGCATAGTCGGAGGCGGCCCGGCCGGCATGATGCTGGGGCTGCTGCTGGCGCGTGCGGGGGTTGCCGTCACAGTCCTTGAAAAACACGGCGACTTCCTGCGCGATTTTCGCGGCGATACCGTGCATCCGTCCACTCTTGATATCCTTTCCGAACTCGGTCTGAAAAAGCGTTTCGATGCATTGCCGCAACACCGTGTCACCGGAATCGAAGGTTTATTTGCCGACGGCATCCACGCACTAGGCGATTTCCGTGGTCTGAAGCCATTCCCTTATATGGCCCTGGTGCCTCAATGGGACCTGCTGACACTGCTTGCCGACGAGGCCGAACGATATCCCAACTTCACCCTGCGCATGCGCTGCGAGGCCACCGAGCTCATACGCCGGGAAGGCACGGGCCGTGTGGCGGGAGTTATCGCCCATACTCCCGAAGGTCCGCTGCATATCGGCGCCGATCTGGTCATAGGCTGCGACGGCCGTCATTCACGCCTGCGAAATGCGGCGGGGCTGCGGCCCCGCGATCTGGGATCTCCCATGGACGTGCTTTGGTTTCGCCTGCCGCGACACGCCACGGACCCCGACGGCACCTATGGCGTCCCGGGACGCGGCACCCTCCTGGTCCTGCTCAATCGCACTGACTACTGGCAAATTGCCTGCGTCATCCCCAAGGGTGGCGCCGCACAGCTGCGTGAACGGCCCATGGCCGAATTCCAGGCACGCATTGCGCGGCGTGTCGATTTCCTGGGCAATCGGGTCAATTCCATTGCGTCATGGGACGATATCAAGCTGCTGGAAGTCCGTGTCGATCGGCTGCCTCAGTGGCATTGCCCGGGCCTGCTGCTGATCGGCGATGCGGCGCACGCGATGTCGCCGATAGGCGGGGTCGGCATCAATCTGGCCATACAAGATGCCGTGGCTGCCGCAAACCTCCTTGCGCCGGTGCTTCTCGCACCCGGCCTGCCCGATGAAGCGACACTGGCCGCCGTACAGCAGCGCCGCCTCCTGCCCACCAAAATCATCCAGGCGATCCAGATTTTTCTGCAACGCAGAATCATTGCCCGCGTGCTGGCCGCCCACGACGACGGCAAACTGGTGGCACTGCCCGGCGCGGCGCGGTTTCTACTGCGATTCCGATTGATCCGTTCGATTCCCGCGCGCGTATTCGGCGTGGGTTTCCGCCGCGAACATATTGATTCGCCCTAAGCCGTCATTGCTTACCCGACATCGGCAAATGTCCGCTGTCAAAATCAGGCCAGCGCCAGCAATGTCCTTCCCGATGTGCCGCCCTGCACCTGGCGCTCACAATGCTCAAGAAGGCCATCCAGCGACACCTCGCGCACATGAGCGCGCAACACGGAAAAATCGGGCTTCCAGTCGGATGCCAGCCTGGCCCACAAACGTTTTCGCACATCGCGAGGAGCATTCGCCTGTATGCCCAGCATGGTCACATTGCGCAATATGAAAGGCAGCACATTGCCGGAAAAAGCGTTGTCCGCCGCATTTCCCACCGAGGCCAGCACACCATCGTTCTGCAAAGAACGCAACATCCAGGACAGCGTCGAACCGCCCACATTATCGATGGCGGCTGCAAAGCGAGGCTCCTCCACAGGCCGCCGGGCGTCGTCAAACGACGCCTCAATAACCTCGTCGGCGCCAAGCGCCCGCAATGCCTGGGAGTTGCCCAGGTTGCGCGTCAGCGCCGCCACCCGATAACCCGCACGCTTGAGGATGCCAATGGCCATGATTCCCACGGCGCCTGTGCTTCCGCTGACCGCCACCAGGCCTGATTCGGGCGACACGCCCATGCGCTCAAAGCGCTCCAGCGCCAGCGCGCACGTAAAAGCAGGCACGCCCAATATGGCAATTTCATGCGCGCTCAAGCCCACCGGCAGCAACATGGCATGCGCGGCGGGCACCCGGACGATTTCTGAAAACCCGCCGTCGTACTCAATACCCGTCTGGAATCCATGCACCAGCACGGTCGAACCCGGCCCTATTCCCGGCGCATCTCCTTCCAGCACCTCTCCCACCAGCTCGATGCCGGCAATGCGCGGCGAACCGGTCAAAATGCGCGCCTTGCCGGTTACGGCCAGACTGTCCTTGTAGTTGATCCCACTCCAGCGCGCGCGCACAATCAATTCGCCCGGGGTCAGGTCGTTCACCCCCAAGGCTTCGACACGGCTTTCGACGCCGCGATCGCGGCGATATGTACGCAGGCCGCGAAAACGTGGAGCAAGAGGGGACGGCATGGCATGTTTCTCGGGAGTGGAAGAGGCTCAAGCTGACCATGAAAGCCGGCTCCTGTCCAGACGGCGTGCCGCAGTGCGAAACATCGATTTACCTGGCACGGCAATCTGCGCATCATTAGGCCTTTCGTTCCATCCAGGACCACCTTCATGAGCAGACTCTTTCAGGACCACTACAACGATGCCCTGTCGCAGGACGAACAGCAATGGCTGCATCGTGTGCGTGAACTCTGCGTCGACACCATCGGTCCCGGCGCGGCCGAAACGGCCCGCAACGACACCTTTGCCTGGAACACATTTCGACTGCTGGCCGATGCGGGCATCCTGGCCACCGCATTCCCCCGGCAATATGGCGGCAGCGATGCGCGGCAACAACTCAGGATCAGGCTGATCGAAGAACTGGGCCGGGTTTGCAGTGCCGCGGCATCGATGGTGACCGGCGCGGACCTCTCCGCGCGGGCCATCGTCGCCGGCGCCTCCGGCGAGGTCAAGCAGGAACTCATCCCCTCGCTGTGCACCGGCCGGATTCAGGCGGCCTTCGCCCTGACGGAACCTGGCGCCGGCTCCGATGTACGCGGCCTGCAAAGCGTGGCCGTCGCCACCGACAGCGGCTATGTGGTCAGCGGACGCAAAAAATTCATTACACGCGCCAGCACCTCGGACTGGCTGGTCGTGGTGGCACGTTGCCGCCGCACTGCAACGTCCGGGCAAAAGGACGAGGAACCCCTGGTGGCCCTGCTGATTCCGTGCAACGCCCCCGGCGTGCGCATCGGTCCCGAAACGGGCAAGCTGGGCTGGTACGGCGTACCCATCAGCGAAATCGAACTGGACCAGGTAAGTGTTGCCGAACGCTGGCGCCTGGGCGCCGAAGGCGAAGGTTTTTCCCTGGCACAGGATGCCTTGGTCCGGGCTCGACTAGGCCACGCTTCGATGGCGCTAGGCCGCGCCATCGGCGCCGTCGAAATTGCCGCGACGTACTGCAATGATCGCGAGGTTTTTGGCAAACGGCTCGGCAGCCATCAAGGCGTACAGTGGATGCTGGCCGACATGGTCACACAGATAGAAGCCTCGCGCGCGCTCCTCGCCAATGCCGCGGCCGCTTACGACCGGGGCGATCCACAGTCGCACATCCAGGCATCCATGGCCAAATTGCACGCAACAGACCTGGGCATGCGGGTCGTGACCGACGCGCTGCAACTGACAGGTGGGCGCGGCTACCTGCAGGATTTTCCCTTGGAGCGCTTTTTCCGCGACGCCAAGCTGAATCAAATTGGCGAGGGTTCAAGCGAAGTGCATAAAACCGTCATCGGACGAGACGTCGTACGCCGCGCCCGGGAGTCAGATCGTCATCCCTGCCTGGATGCAAACAGGCTAGCCACAGACTGGTAAATCGCCATCAGATCACACCTTCTCTGCGCAGGTCCTCCAGCTCCGCCGAATCAAGACCGAACTCGCCATAGACCTCGGCGTTATGTTCGCCCACTCCGGGACCGGACCTCGGGGCCGGCGCAGGACGGCCCTTCACACGCGGCACCACGCACGGCGCCGGAATCGATCCCAGATCGGGATCGTCCAGCCGAATAACCGCTTCGCGCGCAATGAACTGCGGATCTTGAAGAATATCGACGATGTTGTAGGTCTTGCTATAAGGCACGCCAACCGCATCCAGCGCCGTCACAATGACCGCGTAGGGCTGGGCGCCGAACCAGCCCGACAATAAATCATCCAGTTCGGAGCAGTGGGCCACCCTCTCGATATTGGTGCGAAAGCGCTCATCCTCGGCCAGTCCGGACTGGCCTATCGCCGCACACAATCGCTGGAAGATCACGTCGGACGACGCCACCAGTGAGAAATGCACCCCATCGACGCTGCGATACATATTCGATGGCGCGGTATAGCTGGCCAGGTTCCCATTGCGGGAGCGCACCAGCCCTTGCTGTTCGTACTCCACCGCCAGAGGATCCATCATCCTGAACAAGGCCTCGGTTGCCGACAAATCAATTTCCGCCCCGGCCGATTCAGGGTCGGCGCGCAAGCGCGCGACTTCGGCGGCGATCGAGAAAGCGCCGAACAGTCCCGCTACGACATCGCCCACCGGAAAATTCATGTGCATGGGCGCACCGCCCGCCTCCCCTGCCAGATTCGTAAAGCCGCTCATCGCTTCGAAGATGCGGGCAAATCCCGGCCGGCTGCGATAAGGTCCGCTCTGGCCAAATCCGGTGAGCCGCAAGACGATCAGCCGTGGATTGGCCGCCAACAGGGTCGCGAAATCCAGCCCCCAGCGCTCCAGGGTGCCCGACCGAAAATTCTCGACAAGCACATCGAATCCGCTCAACATCTTCAACAACAGCATTTTGCCGCGAGGTTTACGCACATCGAGGGTAATGCCGCGCTTGCCTCGATTGGATACCTTCCAGTAGAGCGGTATTCCATTTTTTACAGGCGCCAGCTTGCGCATGGGATCGCTGCCATCGGGCAATTCCAGCTTCACCACGTCGGCGCCCAGGTCGGCGCACAAAGTCGCAGCGAATGGCGCCGCCAGCACCGTGGCCATATCGAGGATACGGACACCGCTCAAAGCACCGCTCATTTTGCCAACAGGTTTGTCATTCAATTGCTTCTCCGTATAAAACCACGCCATCGACGGCATGACTTGACAGGGTTATGCCACGGAACAAACATCAAGCTCAATCACCATTTTGCACAGCGAAACAAGTGCCGCAATAGATTGATTCGACGCGAAGGCCAGCCATATCATGACTTCATCAAAAACCAATTCACCCAGGCACGTGCAGACATCCACCGCCGATATCGACCGCAGCAAGCCACACACCGCCGACGCCGAACAGGCTCAAACGCCTATTGCCGGCTTGGTGGATGCAAGCGACTTGCTCGCCGATCGCCAGTTCGCCATCAACCTCGCCCGGGGGCTGGATGTGCTGCGGGCTTTCACGCCCAACGAGCCCATGCTGGGCAACAGGGAAATCTCCGACCGCACCAAGCTGCCCAAGGCGACCGTCTCCCGCCTCACGTATACGCTGACCATGCTGGGCTATCTGAGCCACACCGAGAAATTCCACAAATACCGCCTCGGCTCCGGGGTGTTGTCGCTGGGATACCCCCTGCTGGCCAGCATGCGTATCCGCCAGGTCGCCCGGCCGTTCATGGAACAGATAGCGCGCGAAACCGGCTGCACCGTCAATTTGGGCATGCGGGACCGGTTGAATGTGGTGTATGTGGACACTTGCCGCGTCGATCAGGGCAATATCTATCAGCCCGATATCGGCAGCACGCGACCGCTGCTTTCCACCTCGATCGGACGCGCGCTGATTCTGGGGGCTCCGCCCCCCGAGCGCATCGCTATCCTGAACCGTCTGAAGGTCGATGATCCGGAGCGCTTCGCAGGCGAAAAAGCGTATCTGGATGCCGACGAAAAAACATTCCGCACCCTAGGCTACTGCCACAGTCACGGCGACTGGCGCAAGGAAATACATGCGATTTCCGTGCCCCTGCGCCGCGCCAATCACGACGACGAAGGCATAGCCATCAACTGCACCATGTCGGTATATCGCCTGCAAGACGGCATGCTGGAGCGCGAAGTCGCGCCACGCTTGCTGGAAGCCGCATTGCGCATCGAACAACAATCCTGTGGCTTGTATTAAAGGAACACACATGATGAATCCCGCGCCCATCAACGAACTGCTGACCGCGCTATATCGGTTCATTGTGGACGAATGCATTCCGATCGAAGAAACCGTCGACCGCCATGACGAAATTCCGGAAGCCATCGTGCAGCGCATGCGCGAGCTGGGCCTGTTCGGCCACAGCATCCCGAAAGCCTACGGCGGCGGCGGCCTGAACACCGAAGAACTGGCACGGGTAAACATGGTCGTATCCCAGGCTGCGCCCGCATTTCGGGCCCGCTTTGGCGGCAACACAGGCATCGCTTCCGAATCGCTGGTGGTCGATGGCACTCCCGAGCAAAAAACACGCTATTTGCCCAGCCTTGCCGATGGCTCGGTCACCGGATGCTTTGCCCTGACAGAACCCGGGGCCGGCTCGGACGCCACGGCCCTGGCTACCACCGCCAAACTCGACGGCGACCACTACATAGTGAATGGCACAAAGTGCTATATCACCAATGCGCCACTGGCAAACCTGTTTACCGTATTTGCCCGCACCGACCCCGACGCTCCCGGAGCAAAAGGCATTTCGGCATTCCTGATCGAACGCGGGACTCCCGGGCTGCGCACCGGGCCAGCCTATCGAAAAATGGGCCAGCATGGTTCGCCGGTGGGAGAGGTATTCCTGGAAAACTGCAGGGTTCATGCCTCCGCCATTGTCGGCGGAGTTCCCGGCCAGGGGTTCCGCACCGCAATGAAGGCATTGAACAAGCAACGCATCAATCTGGCGGGCCTTTGCGTGGGGCCCGCGATCCGACTCATCGACGAAATGAAAAAACGGGCCCGTGATCGACAACAGTTCGGCCAACCCATCGCCAACTTCCAATTGGTACAGCAGTTCATTGCCGAAAGCTGCACCGAAGTGCATGCCGCCCGCGCACTTGTTTTACAAACCGCCCGCCAGCGCGACCAGGAGCAGGACGTAACCATGGAGGCATCCATGTGCAAGCTGTTCGCCTCGGAAATGTGCGGGCGCGTGGCCGATCGGGCCGTACAGATATTCGGAGGCGGCGGATATATCGCCGACAACATCGCCGAGCGCATGTATCGCGACGTGCGCCTGTTCCGTCTATATGAAGGCACCAGCCAGATTCATCAATTGAATATCGCACGTTTGATGATGGCGCGCGACTTTGACCATCCCGAATTCAATATGCAGCATCAAACCCTAGCCTGAACCCAAGCTCTTTCCCTACACACAAGCAGACGGCGCACAGATCGCAATCCGAAAAAAACAGGAGACTACACCATGAAATTTACCCGATCACTGATGATGGGGGCGCTTGCCTTTGCCCTGCCCTTCGCCCACAGCGCGAGCGCCGCCGGAAAATATCCGGATCACGCCATACACATGATTGTGCCCTTCAGTGCGGGAGGGATCGTCGACTCGCTGGCACGCATCGTCGCCGAGCCCCTGTCCAAACGGCTGGGCCAAGCCGTGATTGTCGAAAACAAGGCGGGTGCCGGAGGCGCGATCGGCACCGAGTACGTCGCCAGATCGGCGCCCGACGGCTATACCTTGCTGGTCGTCAGCCCAGGGCATGCCGTTCAACCGCTGTTGAACAAATCCGCCCGATGGAATCCCACGCGCGACTTCCGCGGCATTGCGGAAGCCGGCATCGTGCCCAATATTATTGTCGTCCCCTCCGCCAGCCCCATCAAGACGCTGCCCGAGCTGATTGCCGCAGCCAAGGCAAAACCCGGCGAGATTACGTACGGCACGGCCGGCATAGGCACTTCAAACCACCTGTCGGGCGAATTGCTGGCCCAAATGGCGGGAGTAAAGCTGGTTCAGGTACCTTACAAAGGGCAACCGGAGGCCTTGAACGACCTGCTTACAGGCCGGCTCTCGATGATGCCTCTAACCACGGCCCTGGCCGTTCCGCACATTCGCGACGGCAAGCTGCGCGCGCTCGCGGTGACAACGCGCGCCAAATCATCGACTCTTCCGAAGCTGCCCACCGTAGCAACCGCCGCCAACCTGCCTGATTACGACGTAGGCACCTGGTTCGGATTCGTCGCTCCCGCGAAAATCCCCGATGCCGTGCAACAGCAGCTATCCAAGGACATCGTTGCCATTCTCAAGACACCGGAAGTCGTCAAGCGTCTGCAGGGATTGGGGATGGAAATGGACCCGCAGGACGGGCAGCATTTCGACCAATACGTGGCGGCCGAATACAAAAAATGGTCCGACGTCCTCAACAAAGCCGGCCTGGCCGTCCACTGACCATGGCCCTACCGACAAACGCCCTATGCCGGCGCCTGGGCATCCGCTACCCGATCTTCGGTTTTTCCCACTCGCCCGAAGTCATCCTTGAAATTGCCCGGGCGGGCGGATTCGGTGTGCTCGGGCTGGCGCGCGAAGTGCCCGACGAAGTACCGGGAATCATCGCACGGCTGGAGGAGCGGCTTCAGGGCTTGCCATATGGAGTGGATCTGATGCTTCCGCAGAATGTCCCGGCCACAGGCGACATCGAGACCTTGCGCAATGCCATACCGCCGGCTCATAAAGAATTCGTATCGGCGCTCACCGGCCGGTTCGGGCTGCCGGCCGCCAGCAAGCCCGGATTCTTCACCCAGCAAGTACGCAGCGAAACACTTTTCAAGCACCAGATAGAACAGGTTCTGAATTGCAAGGCCACCGCCGTGGCCACCGCCATAGGCATTCGTGCCGACCTGATCGCCCGCGCCAAGGCGGCCGGTAAATTCACTATTTCGCTGGTCGGATCGGCGCGGCACGCGCGCAAGGCTCTCGACCTGGGTGTCGACGCCCTGGTGGCTCAGGGATACGACGCGGGCGGCCATACCGGACTGGTGGGCACTTTCTCGTTGATACCGCAAATAGTACAGATCGCCGGCGACCGGCCCGTGCTGGCGGCCGGCGGAATCGCCACAGGCGGCCAGGTCGTGGCATCCCTGGCCATGGGTGCGCAGGGCGCCTGGCTGGGAACGCTATGGATGGCTGCAAGCGAAAACCATACGCCGCCCGCGCTGCTGCGCAGGCTTATTGCCGGAAACAGCGAAGACACCGTCATCACGCGCGCCCACAGCGGCAAGCCGTGCCGGGTGATACGCAGCGATTGGATCGACGCCTGGAACGCCAAGGACGCCCCCGAACCGCTGCCCATGCCAATGCAGCAGGCACTCACAGGCGATGCATTCACGGCCATGCACGAGCTCGACAACGACTCACTCATCTACGAAGCGGCCGGGCAAAGCGTATTCGGCATCACAGAACCCACCACCGTGGCACGGCAAATGCGGCAACTGATTGCCGAGGCCGAAACATCCCTGCAGGCCTTGCATGCTTGAAAAACCTCTGGATGGATATCGGGTTGTCGAGTTTGCCACGGTGGGAGGCATTCCGTTTTGCGGACTCATTCTTGCGCAACTTGGCGCCGAAGTACGGCAGATTCGCAACCCCCGAATGCCCGAGCTCGGCATACCGGTACCGCCCGAAGCCGACATGGGACGCTGGCGGCGCCACATCGTCGAGCTGGACCTGAAAACATCCGAAGGCTGCGAAGCAGCGGTTCGCCTGATCGATGACGCCGACGTGCTGATCGAAGGATTCAGGCCGGGCGTAATGGAAAAGCTGAATCTGGGTCCCGCCGCATGCCTGGCAAGGCGACCGGGCCTGATCTACGGACGAATGACAGGCTGGGGGCAGCAAGGCCCCTGGGCGGATCGGGCCGGACACGACATCAACTTCATCGCGATGAGCGGCGCCCTGCATGCCATGGGCTCTTCCGAAGGACCGCCCATGGTCCCGCTGAACCTGGTAGGCGACCTGGCCGGCGGCGCCCTGTATCTGGCGCTGGCCATCAATGCCGCCCTGCTGCAACGCGAGCGCTCCGGCCTGGGCGGCGTCATCGACGCGGCCATGATGGACGGGGCCACCCATCTGCTCAGCGGTATCTACGGACGATTGGGCGTCGGCATCTGGCAGGATCGGCCTGCCGCCAATGTCATCGACGGCGGCGTGCCATGGTACCGCTGCTATCGATGCGCGGACGGCGGCTGGATGGCCGCGGGGGCCATTGAAGCCAGGTTCTACCGCATTTTTGTCGAAGCCCTGGGGCTGTCGCCGGACACCCTGCCCGACCGTGATCAGCGGGCGCATTGGCCAGCGCTTGAGAAAATCTTCACGGAGCGGTTTGCGTCCAGGCCTCGATCCCACTGGGAGTCCGTGTTCGAACCTCTGGATGCCTGTGTAACGCCGGTACTTTCATTATCCGAGGCCAGCCGGCACCCGCAGCAAGCCGCGCGCAACCGGTTCGAAAACCTGCAAGACGGCACACCGGTTCCACGCTGGACCTGGCTGGCCGGCCAATAGATCAGGCCTTGACGGCGGACGGCCGCCAGGGTCGTCCCTGCTTCAGATTTTCTTCACATACTGGCTTGGCGGAAACCCCATGGATTTCTTGAACATGGTGGAAAACGACGATGGGCTTTCATAGCCCATGTCCAGAGCAATAGTCGTTATGCTCTGCCCCAGCGACAGGCGCGACAGCGCCGCAAAAACACAAGCCTGCTGCCGCCAGCTGCTGAAGGTCATGCCTGTATTGAGCAGAAAACGGCGATAAAACGTGCGTTCGCTGATATGCAGTTGCCGCGCCCATTCCTGCGGCGTGGCGGACTGGCTCGGCGCCTTGTAGAACGCCTGGCATAGCCTGGCCAACTGCGGATCCTTGGGCATGGGCAAATGCAAAGGCACCACAAGTTGAAGGCAAGCCTCCAGCAACAGCATTTTCATCAACAGCTCGTCGCGCGAATCCGGCTCGTAAAGCAGCGGCACATTGATGGATTCCCGGATCAATTCCCTTAAAAACGCGGGCACCTCTATAACCTGGCATTTCCGGGGCGGATCGCCCAAGGCCGAGATCCTGAAATACAGGCTGTGCGTGACGACATTGTTCATGGTCAATTGGTGCGGCACACCCGCGGGAATCCAGACGGCAAAACCCGGCGGCACGATCCAGGTGCCGAATTTCGTGTCGAGCTGCATGGTGCCGGTGGCGCCATAAAGCAACTGTATGCGCCGATGCGAATGCGCGTCGACGATCTGTCCGCCGGGGTACCAGGACTCCATGGCGATGACATCGCGGTCTGCGTCCTCTACCAGGTCGATGGGTCTGGGCATTGCGTATGGCCGAAATTCAATGAAGTTTGTCTTATATTATAAAGACAGTCATGGCCAGCATGCTTATATTCCATAAATCGGCATTCAATATCCACTGTTTTCAAAAGCGGAACACCAGAGCATGAACCCAGCAGCGGCCCCAACCATCAATACAGCCAAGACAGACAGAGTTGCGTATGGCGTACTGAGTGCGATCAGCGTCTCGCACCTGCTCAACGACATGATGCAGTCGGTGCTGCTGGCGATCTATCCGGTCCTCAAGGGAAACTTCAACCTGAGTTTTGCCCAGATCGGCGTCATTACCCTGGCCTTTCAATTTTCATCGTCCCTGCTGCAACCCATTATCGGCCTGTTCACCGACAAGCGGCCCCAGCCTTTCTCATTGCCCACGGCAATGGGCTTTACGTTCATGGGCCTGCTCCTGCTGTCGCAGGCCTGGGACTTCCCCAGCGTGGTTGCGGCCGCCGCACTGATAGGCATGGGCTCATCCGTCTTCCATCCCGAATCCTCCCGCGTAGCGCGCATGGCCTCGGCGGGCCAGCACGGCTTGGCACAGTCCATCTTCCAGGTCGGCGGAAACCTGGGCTCGTCCCTGGGCCCCTTGCTGGCTGCGCTGATCATCGTGCCTTTCGGTCAGCGCAGCGTGGCCTGGTTCTCACTGGCCGCGCTGCTGGCCATGCTCATCCTGTACCAAGTCAGCCGCTGGTATAAATTCCACCTGACCAGTGTCCGCGGACGCGCAAGCCTGAGCAAAACCGACACAGGCCTGACACGCAAGCAGGTGATACGCGCGCTGGTGGTGCTGCTGGTACTGGTCTTTTCCAAGTACTTCTACCTTGCGGGCCTGAACAGTTATTTCACCTTCTATCTGATGCACCGCTTCGGGGTATCCATTCAGTACGCCCAGTATTGCCTGTTCGTCTTTTTGTTTGCCGTGGCGCTGGGCACGATCGTGGGCGGCCCGGTGGGCGACCACATAGGCCGCAAGCGCGTGATCTGGGGCTCCATTTTGGGCGCCGCACCCTTTGCATTGATGCTGCCCTACGCCAGCCTGTTCTGGACACTCGTACTGGTTTTTGTTATTGGCCTTGTGATTGCGTCGGCCTTCTCCGCCATTCTGGTCTACGCCCAGGAACTGGTGCCGGGCAAGACAGGCACGATTTCAGGCCTGTTTTTCGGCCTGGCATTCGGAATGGCCGGCATAGGCGCCGCGGCATTGGGCAACCTGGCCGACGCCACCAGCATCGAGTACGTCTATCACGTATGCTCGTTCTTGCCCCTGCTGGGTGTTACGGCGTTTTTATTGCCCAATATGAAGCATCGCACCGCCAAGGCCTGATAGCTCAAGGCCGGCGGCAAGGGCTGGGCTTTCCGCCCGGACCGAGCCGCCTGTCACGCCGATCAAAGGTTGACCGTACCTTCAATACAGACGGTCGTTGCACCGCCTATCCAGATGTCGGATCCGGCCTGCTGCACATGCACCCTGCCCATCCTGCCCAGCGCGGTGCCCTGCGCCGCCACGTAAGAACGGGGAGCATGCCCGCTGCCGATCAGCCATTGGGCAAGCCCGGCGTTCAGGCTTCCTGTAACGGGGTCTTCCGGCACACCCAGGCCGGGCACAAACGCGCGAACCTCGAACTGCGCCTCCTCGCCATCGTATTGCCGATCCCAGGGCGCCACCACACCCAGCTTGACGTTCCTGAGAATCGAGAAATCGGGCCGCAATGCCAGTACCTGGGCGCGCGATGCCAGCATCACGGCTACCCATCCCGGGCCATTATCGACCCATTGGGATGCCCGGATTTCATCGCGCGCAATATCCAGGCCCGAGGCGATCTGTGCAAGCAGATCCGGCTTGACCGCTCCGGTACGGCGCAGCGGCGGTGCCGCAAAAGCCAGGCGGCTGTCATCGCGCCGCAAACGAATGAGACCGGCCTGGCACTCCTGCACCACTTCCTCGCCTCGCGGCTGGCCACCCGCCGCCAGCCAGACATGGCAGCTTCCCAGCGTGGGATGCCCGGCAAAGGGCAACTCGCCACCCGGCGTGAAAATGCGGACGCGGTAGTCGGCGTCCGGCGATGTGGGCTTGAGCAGAAAAGTGGTTTCACTCAGGTTTGTCCAATTGGCGAAAGCCGCCATTTTTTCGTCGCTTAATTCGTCCGCGCCTATGACCACGGCAAGCGGATTGCCCTTGAGAGGCGTCGTCGCAAACACATCTACCTGCTTGAAAGCCAATATTGGCATCTGTTAACTCCTGAAAAACCCCTCTAGCATAAGCGAATTATGGGTAGAATAACTTCAAGCCCAGGCCCTAGGCATCACAGGGCTTGAAACCGAGCAAACAGCAAGTCCGGCCGGCCGTATCTTTCCTTCGCGACTCCACAGGTGCCATCAAGATGAGCTCCCCGCCCCGCGTCACATTCTTTCATTCCCCCCGCACCCGTTCCAGCGGCACGCTGGCGCTGTTCGAGGAGCTGGGCGTACCTTACGATCTGCACACCCTCAACCTGAAAAAAGGCGAGCAGCGCAATCCCGAATACCTGGCCATCAATCCCATGGGCAAGGTGCCGGCCATTCTCCACGACGGGGCGTTGATCACAGAACAACCCGCGGTATTCATGTACCTGGCCGACCTTTATCCGGAAGCGAAGCTCGCACCGCCCATCGGCGACCCTCTGCGCGGGCCCTACCTGCGCTGGATGGTGTTCTACGGCTCCTGCTTCGAACCGGCGCTGGTCGACCGCGCGCAAAAAAACCCGCCGGCAGCGCCTTCGACGTCGCCCTACGGGGACTACGACACCGTGCTGAAAACCTTGACCGAGCAACTGGAATCCGGCCCCTGGCTGCTGGGCAACCGCTACACCGCCGCCGACGTATTGTGGGGCGGAGCCCTGGACTGGACCACCAAGTTCAAGCTCGTACCCGAACTGCCGGTCATTCGCCGCTATATCGATCGTGTGCTTGCGCGCCCCGCCATGATCCGGGCCCGCGAAATGGATACGGCGATGGCCGCCGCGCAAGAACAGGGCTAAGCCTCCCGCCAGGTATGGATCGGCCGCCCCCTTAAACCATCAATAATGCGGCGGCTTCTCATGCACATAAGGATCGGCGCCGCCCGAGCCCTCGCCCAGGCGTCGCACCAGCACCGTGCAAAGCGCCCGCAGCTCGTCCAGGCTTTTTTGCTGTTGATAGACCAGGCTGTTCAATTCCTGCACCAAATCCTCTTGCCGCGTGAGTTTGATTTCAATCTCGACTAAACGCTGTTCGATGGTCACGGTGCGCACCTGCAATGGGAAAGCCGCTATTTTAGTATGAGCGCGCAATCGGGCCCGAAACGCCTGTACCATATAAACCATACGGCTACCGTCGAGTCAACGGTGGCAATGCGCGCAATAGGAGAAGGAGAACACATGAAAACTGATTTCTGGCTACAACGGTGGCGCGAAGGGCAAACGGGCTTTCACCAGAGCCGGGTCATGCCATTGTTGCAAAAATACTGGCCGAGCCTGGCGCTGCCCGCAGGCAGCCGCGTACTCGTGCCGCTTTCGGGAAAATCGCTGGACATCCTCTGGTTGGCCGAACAAGGCCATCGCGTGCTGGCGATCGAGCTTTCGCCGCTGGCCGTCGAGCAGTTCTTCGCGGAAAACAAGCTGCACCCCGACAGCCACGATACGCTCCTGGGGCGCCACTTTATCGCCGGCAATATCGAAGTCATTTGCGGCGATATCTTTTCACTGGACGCGGCCACCCTGGCAGAGTGCGACGGCGTTTACGACCGCGCCGCCCTGATCGCCTTGCCCCCCGCCATGCGCCAGCGCTATGTCCAGCATGTCTACGGGCAGCTTCCCCCCCAATGCCGCGGGTTGCTCATCACACTGGATTACCCCCAGCAGCAGATGGATGGCCCGCCTTTTGCCGTACTCGACGCCGAAGTCCAGAGCCTGTATGCCGGAACATGGCGAATCCAGGCCATCGACCAGCGCGACGTCCTGGACAAAGAGCCCAAATTCGCCGCGCGCGGTCTGACCCATATGCGCACAGTGGTGTATCGGCTGGATAAATAAACAAGCAGGATTGAAAACCATGCACAACAAGCAAGATGCCGCGCCAGACAGCACGGCGGCGCGAGTCGCCTTGTGGCGCGCCCTGCATGTCGAGGCCGACTCCCCACCGCCTGTGCTGGATGACAAAATCGGCCTTGAACTGCTGGCCCCGGACCCGGATTGGCGCCATCGCGGGGACATGGACCCGCAATTCACGCGGCCCTTCCGCGCCTCGATCGTGGCTCGTGCCCGCTTCATTGAAGACCTGGTCGAGGAACAGGCAGGCCGCGGGCTTGGCCAATATGTCATCCTTGGCGCCGGCCTTGACAGCTTCGCACAGCGCCGATCTGAAGTCGCATCCCGCCTCAGGATATTCGAGATTGACCAGCCCGGCCCCCAGGCATGGAAGCGTCGGCGCCTGATCGAGCTCGGCTTCGGCATCCCGGACGGGCTGCACTTCGTGCCCGTCGATTTCGAGGCCGGAGAGGCCTGGCGAGACGGGCTCGTGACTGCCGGCTTCGACGACAGCAAGCCCGCAATCGTGGTCTCCACCGGAGTCAGCATGTATCTCACCAAGGAGGCGAACACGGCCACGCTGCGCCAAGTCGCGGCCTTTGCCCCCGGCTCGACGCTCGCCATGACATTCCTGCTCCCGCTTGACATGGCGGACCCCGAGGTGCGTCCAGGGCTGGAGATGGCGGAGAAAGGAGCGCGGGCAAGCGGAACGCCTTTTCTCAGCTTTTTTACCCCGCCGGAGATCCTGGCGCTGGCCCACGCAGCAGGCTTTAGAGAAGCGCGGCACGTCTCGGCGGCCGATCTTACCCAGCGCTACTTCCTGGGCAGGACAGATGGCCTGCACCCGCCAAACAACGCGGAGGAACTGCTGGTGGCAAGCACTTAGCTGTTCATGCGGTGCTTGCATGATTTAGTACACGAGGAAATCTGTTCATGGACGACAACGCCAATGTTTTTAACCGGCTTCGCCCGCGATTGCAGCAAATTGCGTACCGGATGCTGGGATCGCTTGCCGAAGCCGAAGATATCGTTCAAGATGCCTGGCTGCGCTGGCATGCAGCTGCCCGACAAGACATCAATAACGCGGAAGCGTGGCTTGTTGCAGTCACGACAAGGCTATCCATCGACCGGCTGCGCGCGGCAAAGATTCAGCGCGAACACTATACGGGCATATGGCTACCCGAACCTCAGATGACCGTCTCACCGGCCACGCCCGAAGAGATCAAAGAGCGCGCCGACGATGTGTCCCTGGCTTTTCTGGTGCTGCTCGAACGGCTGACCCCCGAGGCGCGCGCAGCCTTTCTTCTGCATGAAGTCTTTGACGCGGACTACCCGCAAATCGCCGAAGCCATCGGCAAGACGCAAGCGGCGTGCCGTCAATTGGTGAGCCGCGCAAAAGTACAGTTACGCGACGAACGCCCTCGGCCCGCCGTGCCGCGCGAGATTCATCTTGGCCTGCTGCAAACCTTCGTGCAGGCGCTCAAGAGCGGCGACCTGGCCGCAATCAACGCATTGCTTGCCGAAGATGCCGTACTGATGGGCGATGGCGGCGGCCAGGTGATCAGTTTTCCAAAGCCTATGGTGGGAGGCCGGCGTATTGCGCAGCTCTTTTTTGCCGTATCGCTGCGCTATAAGAGTGACCTTCATATTGAATTTGCCATGCTCAATGGCCAATGGGCCTTGTTGCCCTTTGTCCAGGGCAAGCTCGAAGCAGCGCAAATATTCGAATCGGACGGCAAGCGCATCACCCGTATCTACGCTCAACGCAATCCCGACAAGCTGGCGCGCATCGCCGCGGCATACGACAACCGTTAAGCGCCCAGGCACCTCCAGTGCGCATGCTCATCATGACGCCGTTTGGTGCCCGAGGGGCAACACAGTGAGCCCGTCTGAATGTCTACCGCTGCGCGCCCCTCAAGACTAATATGAGTTCCCGCGGCCTGTTGCCGCTATCGACACCTGACAATCACAGGGTGTTTTTTCTCATTGTCGCTTGGAGAAATTATGACGCAACGCATCAACTACATTCAGCAATCGCCGGAGTTGTTCAAGAAGTTCCTTGAATTCAGTAATCTTCTGAAGGACAGCACAATCGATGCATCAATCGGCAATCTTGTTTCGACCCGCGCGTCGCAGATCAATGGCTGCGGGCTTTGCCTGGACATGCACGTCAAGGAGGCGCGCATCCACGGCGAGCGGGAGCTGCGTCTCCACCATCTGGCGATCTGGCGTGAATCCGCGCTGTTTGACCCACGCGAACGCGCTGCGCTCGCGTGGACGGAAGCGCTGACGAAATTGCCTGAACACGGCGTGCCCGACGATATCTACGAACAGGTGCGGGCTCATTTTTCCGAGAAGGAACTATCGGATCTGACCTTCGCGTTGATGGCCATCAACGGATGGAATCGTGTGAATATCGCATTCAAGACCGAACCGGGTTCGGCCGACAAGGCCTACGGCCTGGACAAGGCGAACCTTGCCTGAGCGGCGGGCAATGTCACAAATGGCCGCGCTCATACGTCTAGTCGTGTATGGACACCACGACTCGCACTTTCATACCGCACCCACGCCAACCTGCCGCTAGCCCCGCTGATCCGTTTGCAAGCAGTTTTGCCACCAGTTACGCCGGTGTTGTTGCTTTTTTGGCCGTCGCCAACGAGGGCAGCTTTTCCCGAGCGAGCGATCGCCTGGGCATCGGCCGCTCGGCGGTCAGCCGTAACGTACAAAAGCTCGAGGCGCAGCTCGACGCGCGCCTTTTTCATCGCACGACGCGAAACACATCTCTGACCCGCGAGGGCGAACTATTCTACGAGAACTGCCAGCCCGGCGTGGCGCGCATCGTCCAGGCCCTGGAAGATATGCGCGAACTGCGCAAGGGGCCGCCGCGAGGCCATCTGCGCATCCATTCGACACCCGGCTTCGGGCGCAAGATCGTCGCGCCGCTGCTGCGCGGCTTTCACGCTCAATACCCCGAGATTACATTGGAACTGCTGCTGAACGACCATCCGGCCGACTTCACCGTAGACCGCATAGACGTATCATTTCGCGACGGACTCATGGAAGACAGCGAGATCGTGGCGCGACAACTGATACCGATGCAAACGACGGTATACGCATCGCCCGCGTATGCACAGGCTTATGGCTTGCCGCGCCATATCGACGAACTGGCCGCGCATCGTTGCATCAACTTCCGGGAAACCTCGGGCCGCGTCCGGGAATGGGAGTTCAAGGTCGATGGCCTTGCCCACAAGCGCCGGCCGCCTGCGCAACACACATTCAACGACATTGACCTGATTCTGCAGGCGGTGCTCGATGGGCGGGGCATAGCGCAATTGCCCGCGTATCAGGTTTGCGATCTGCTTCGGAACGGGCAATTGGTATCCTGCCTGGCACAGTACGCCCCAGACGACGGCGGCCACTACCTATGCTATCCCAGCCGCAAGCATCTTCCCGCCAGAATCCGCGCATTCATCGACTATATGACTGAACATACGCGAGCGCTCGACCTGGAATGCAAGCCATCCATGACGGCAATCTCACAGTCTGTCTGCGACTGCCGAAGGAGCTCGGCAGGCCAGGCCGCGGTATCAATCCAGGGCAACTATTCGCGGCCAGCTACGCCGCCTGCCTGCACGGCGCGCTAAGTTTGCCTGCTTTAGGAAAACGCGGCGTTCACTCTTCCGATTCATGCCGCAACGGAGCGCGGCTGCATTCATTGTAAGCCGCTACAATTTTCTGCATCGAACGGATAAAAGCCATTCTTTCAGATGGATGAAGTGGCTCAAGAATACGATCCTGCATTGCATTGAGCCGCGGATCCAGGACATCCAGGGTGCGTTCGCCGGTACGGGTGAGCTCAAAATGCTTGACTCGCCGATGGGCCGATTCGACGGTGGGCGCAAGCAACTCCTTTTTTTCAAGGCTTGAAATAATCCAACCGATCGTGGTGCGGTCCAATCCCGCAATTTCCCCTAAACCCCGCTTGGATCGCCTGGGCTGATGCTTAACGGTGCGCAACACCGCATACTGCAGCGGAGTAACGCCAATATCCTTGGTCTCGGACGTGTAGAGCGCCATCAGAATCTGGTAGCAACGACGGATCAGGTGTCCGGGCCGATTGGCCAACTCCGTGATCCAGTCTTCTGTCTGATTTAGAGGTTGGTCCATTTCCTTTCCTGTACTGGCACCGCCATTGAGGCATTTTGATGCAGCGGCAATGCCATGGTCTTCCAAAGACAGGATGATACCTGCTGGGGTACCTGTTTACCAATCATCATCTCCGGGCGCGGCGCCTCTGCATACGTATTGACAGTTGTCGAATCGGGGCCTATAGTTCGCCAAATGTCAGCTAGCTGACATAAAAAGATTATCCTACCGTTTCCAATCCGATCACGGGCCGATTTTTATCTCACAAATCCGGTTATTGAGGAAGAAAACCATGCGAGTCATCGATTTTCGTTTGCGCCCCCCCTTCGGCGGCTTTCTAGACATGGTCATGTATGCGGATATCGACAGAAGCGCCGCCATGGCTCGGAAACTTGGGCTGCAACTGGCACCGTCGGCGCTCGCCAAGTCCATGGAAAAGCTACTGAGCGAAATGGACGAAGCGCGGATTGAAAAGGCCGTGGTGCCGGGACGCATGTCCACCGTTCTGGGAACAGTAAAAAACGAAGACGTAGCCGATGTCGTTGGCCGCTATCCAGACCGCTTCCTAGGCTTTACATCCATCGATCCGACCGTCTGGAAACAGGCAATCGGCGTGATCGAATCCATGCTGAAAAAAGGCATGAAAGGTGTAGTCATCGAGCCGGGCCTACTGCCCAACCCCATGCATATAGACGACGCGCGCATCTACCCCGTCTACGCTTTTTGCGAGGAAAGAAAACTTCCGGTCCTTCTCATGGCAGGCGGCAATGCCGGCCCGGACTGCACCTATACCGCGCCTGAACATATAGACCGCGTAGCACGCGATTTCCCAACATTAAGGCTCATCTCCGGGCATGGCAACTGGCCGTGGGCCGCACAGATCATTCATGTCTGCTATCGCCGGCCCAACATCTACCTTTCCCCGGACATGTACCTGTACAACGGGATGCCCGGAGCGCGAGAATACATTGAAGCGGCCAATGGATTCATGAGCGACCGGTTCTTGTTCGGAACGGCTTACCCGGTAATGCCCCTGCAAGGCTCCATCGACAGTTTCCTTGCCCTGGGCGTGAAGGAATCAGTGATAGACCGCGTAATGTATGCCAATGCAGCGGAACTGCTAGACATTACCGTTTGATATTTCAAGGATACAACAGCCTCTGCCTCTATCGGGAAAACCAAAATGCCATATGCCAACACCACCACGGGCCAACTGCACTACAACGTAGTGAACATCACCGCACCCTGGCATCCCAGGCGGGAAACCATCATCTTCCATCATGGCATCGGCGCCGCCGCGGGAATCTGGAAAAAATGGCTGCCATGGCTCGCCGACAAATATGAAATCGTCGTATTCGACATGCGGGGCTATGGAAATTCCCACATACCTCCTGCGGATTTTCATTGGTCGCTCGAACGTTTTGAACGCGACGTTTTTGCGATAGCTGACGCAGTCGAGGCCGAGCGCTTCCATCTCGTGGGCGAGTCTATCGGCGGTACCATCGCCCTTAAATGCGCACTCTCGGAGCCTGCCAGGATCAAATCGATCACCGTAAGCAATGGCGCGCACATCGGCGCCACCATTCAGCGCACCGACGAATGGAGGGAGCGGATCGACCAGCACGGCATCGAGGCCTGGTCGAACCAATTCATGCTCGATCGATTCTTCGAGGGAGCACTCGCTGCCGACGAACGGTCATGGTTTGCGCAAAGCCAGCAAGCGTGGCCTCGCGATTCCATCCTCGGTGCGCTGTCCGTGCTGGTGGGTACCGACCTCACGCCGGAACTATGTGCAATCCAGTGCCCCGCCCTGCTTATGCACGGCGACTCGAGCCCGTTCATTCCCGCCTACGTGATGACCGAGCTGCACAAATTGCTGCCTGATTCATCACTCCAGATTTTCGCGCATGCGCGCCACGGCTTGCCTTTCTCGCATGCCGCCGAATGCGCCAAAACGCTACGGGGTTTCCTGGAGCGCATACATAAGCAAAACTGACTGGAAAAGGCCTGAGGGGACACATACCCAGCCAATGGCTCAGAATAGTAATGCCCCGTTTTTTTCAATGATGCGAGGTGAGACATGAAAACGATAGCCGCAACCAAGACAATGCTGGCAGTAGCGATGGCTCTAGCGCTACTGTTTTGCTCCATGGCACATGCTCAAACATGGCCGGCAAAACCGGTCCGTATAATTGTTCCATTTCCTCCCGGAAACGGCGCGGACATCATTGGCCGGCTGCTTGCGGAACGCCTGACCACGGCATTGGGGCAAACATTCTATGTAGAGAATCGGCCCGGAGCCGGCAGCATGGTCGGTACAGCATATGCCGCCAAGGCCCCCGCCGACGGATACACACTTCTGATCGGCGGTTCGAGCGCCATGCTTATCAACCCGCAGCTTTTCGCCCACCCCAGATACGACACATTGAAGGACTTTGCCCCGATAACGAACATTGCCTCCCTGCCGATGATCATTGCGGTGAACCCGTCATTTCCCGCCCACACCGTCCCAGAACTGATCAGCTATGCCAAGCAACATCCGAAAATGGTTACATATGGATCCTCGGGGATAGGCAGCAGCAACCATCTATTGCAGGCATTGTTTGCGGCTGTGGCCGGCATACAGATTACCCACATTCCCTACAAAGGTTCGGCGGCGAGCATGACGGATTTGATCGGCGGCAACATCACAATGATTACCGACACGCTGCCGGCCGTGCTGCCTTTTGTAAAAACCGGGCAAGTCAGGCCCCTAGGCATCTTATCCGCCCATCGCTCGCCCTTTGCGCCGGACCTGCCCACACTCGACGAGCAGGGAGTGCATGGCGTCGATATCACAGCGTGGTCAGGCCTATTTGCACCCAGGGGGACTCCAACACCTATCCTGGACAAACTGAATGCCGAAACGATAAAGGCGCTCAAGAAAACTGAGGTACAGCAACAATTCAATAAGCTTTCCATGACAATGATCGGCGACAGCCGTGCCGATTTCGAGCGCTTTATCAAGGAAGAACTGACTCGTTGGGGGCAGGCAGTCAAGACCTCCGGCGTAAAATTGGACTGAAAAAGCTTATGGTCGAACACGGGGCAGGCATCGATTTCCATACAGTTAAACTGTCGGAATTGAAGCCGGCTTCGCGTCTAGTAAAAAGATGCTAAGTTCCGGAACACAAGCAGAACCTCCCTGTGTCGCACACCATCTAAACAAACACGCCATGCCTCGATACGTTGCTTTTCTTCGTGGGGTAAGCCCCTTGAATGCCAAGATGCCCGAGCTGCAACAGTGCTTTGAGGATGCCGGATTTACCAACGTAAGAACCGTTCTATCCAGTGGCAACGTGGTTTTCGATGCGCGCTCCAGCCTGGGGACGTCGCTTGAACGAAGAGCGGAATCCGCAATGCAGGATTCGATGGGCCGGACTTTCCATACGTTCGTGCGATCAGTAGAGTCACTACGCGGCTTGCTGGGATCCGACCCCTATGCGGCTTTCACAGTTCCTCCAAACGCAAAGCGCGTCGTTAGCTTCCTGCGCAAGCCCAACACTGGCAAGCTCGCGCTTCCGATTGAGCTCGATGGGGCTCAAATCCTGTGTATGCTCGACCGCGAAATATTCACCGCCTATGAGCCCGGCGAAAAAGGCCCGGTGTTCATGAGGCTGATCGAAAAAACATTCGGAACCGAGGTGACTACGCGAACCTGGGATACGGTCAGAAAATGCGCCGCCGCATGAACCATGCCTGAACCGTCACCGGTGCAGTGCCGCTGCGAGAAGCGGATACGCATCTCAGGGGGCCCGTCATTGACCAACGGGATATCACCAAAGTTTCCGAGGCCAGCCTGCCTGATATTTATTTAACTATCTGTTCTTGCTATCGGAATTCGCGAAAAATTGCTTGAAGAGACGCTCCGATTCGCGCAACCCTTCCTCAGTCAGCACCATGGATTTCGCCTTATTGACCGGATCGGCAAGGAAACCTCGCTCAGATGCGATCAGTCAGGAATCTCGGGTTCTACCAACCTTGCCAGTTGAACAAGCGACTCCTGCCAGCCCAGATAGCACATCTCGACAGGAATGACTTCGGGTATGCCCTCCTGCTCGATGGTGATCTCGGTACCGCAGGACACCTGCCGCAACGAAACGGTGACGGTCATCTGGCCAGGCAGGTTCGGATTGTCGAACCGGTCCGAATAGCGGATCTTCTCGAACGGCACGAGTTCGAGGTACTCGCCACCGAACGAGTCGCTATTGCCTGTGCTGAAGTTGCGGAAAGACATCTTGTGTGTACCACCCACTTGGACATCCATGTGGTGGACCTGGCAAGTGAACCCATAAGGCGGAAGCCATTTCGCTACCGCATCGGGTTCGAGGAAAGCGCGATAGACGCGCTCGGGGGGCGCGCGCAAGACGCGGTGGAAATGAACGGTTCCGGTAGTCATGGTGTGCAAGCCCTCCAGTAGAAAAGTGGGGCGTTCTCCTACGACCCGCAGCCGCCGCCCTCCAACGGATGCAGGCATAGCCAAGGCGGCCGCGCGACCAGGTAGCGCGGCCTTGGCCTCGCCACCCTTCGTCTTTTTTACCACGCCATTCCAACCGTGAAAACAGGGGCCGCCCCCGAAAGGCCATTGCCATAAGAACAAATCATCGGACGCGGCCATCCCTTACAAGGGTAAACACCGTTTGTTGGTCAATGAGTCTCCATTAACATACTTTGTCGTATTTTGCGACAACTAATTTCAATAAAGGTAGCGTATGTTCCCAACAGACTGCAATTGCCCTCAGCACGTTGATCGGCGCAAATTCCTTACGCGCACTTTGGCCGGCACGCTGGCCGCCGCGGCGGTTGTGTCAAGCGACCCGGTCGGCGCGGCGCAATCCAAGTCATCGGCCAAGGTCATCACAGACCCAGGCAAGCGCAAGTTTATGGAAGAGGCCACGCGCCTGGCGATCGAATCTGTCGAAAAGGGTTGGGGCGGCCCATTTGGAGCGGTCATTGTGAAAGATGGGGAAATCATCGGACGGGGCCAGAATCGTGTCCTGCTGACCGGCATTCCTGTATTTCACGCCGAAATCACGGCCATCATGGATGCGTCGGCAAGGCTTAACCCCAAAGCGTTGCTTGGCAGCGAATACGGCGCGGGTACCATTCTTGAAATGATCCCGCGCGAAGCCGGGTCGCCCGACCCCGTGCCCGAGCGTGCACGCATGCTTAAAGGGTGCGAGATCTACATCAACGGCGCACCCTGCCCGATGTGCATGAGCGCCATCTATTGGGCCCGCATCGACCATGTCTATTTTGCGGCCAGCTTGAAAGATACCAGCAAGATAGGGTTTGACGACGCCTTCCAGTACGAAGACTTCGCCAAGCCATGGGAAGAAAGGCGCATCGCCGTCACTCCAAACTTTGAACGGGACGTTGGACTGAAAGCCTACGAGGCATGGACGGCCAAGAAAGACCGCCATCCTTATTAAGAACTGATATACGTAAAACCCCCTAGGCAAACCTAAATATGGATTGATGGAGTGGCCTAGGTGCCAACGACTGCTCTCGACCTGGCTCCGTTAGATGGACACACGGCACAGTCACTTAGATAACGCTCGTCCATGCGGAGTCACTCCTTTTCGGCGAGGCCGGCGATTTCTTCGCAATGGATCAACTCACCGTCGTCCCCGGGATCCATCTCTCCATTTTCTGAGGCAAACCGAAGCTGCACCCAGATGCCATCGCCGAAGTTCTCGATAATCTCCCCAAGCCTGCCATCGCGAAGCTGGAGTTTTTGCCCTACTTTCAATTGCATAAGGTTCAACATGGAGGTTCCTAGAAAAACATCGTCAGATTCTTGGCCAGCAGCACGTTCTGCGGCAAATGGATCTCCCGGCGCGTCAATTTCCAGGCTCCATCGACGCGCCGCAGGCGGTCATAGCGCTGACCCGCAAAGAAATACTGCTCGTACTCGCACCGGTTCTGATAGGTAAGGAATCGACTGCGGACGCTGACCTCGTCCTCGCCATTGGCATTCTTGCCTATAGCCGTGAGCTGAACATTGCTCACCAGGCGGCACAATCTGGACAGAGGTTCTTCCGCCCAGTGAACGCCGGTCATGATCTGTTCGGCACGCTTGGTCAAGGTCCATTTGCCTTCATTGAACCAACTCATGTCTTTTTCTTCCCTTGTACGCTCGCTGCTATCGTGCGTACCGGATTTCACGTTGAAAGTCATCGGCATGAAGTAGACAAGATCTTCGGCCAGCGTATCCAGCCACTCTGAAAAGCGACGGGTATCCAGCAGCTCGCACTCGTCGTAAAGATGTTCTTCGATCTCTCGCTTCAATTCGTAGTAGCGTGCGTCCCGCGTAATAGGCGGGACCTCTTGGGCTTTTTCTTGCAGATCGGTGTCAGTCATAGCAATATCCTTGGATTAATCAGATTCGGACAGGGACAGGACCGCCTTGGTGGGCAAAGCATCCGACGTCAATAACCGTTCCGGAGATCGCCTCGGCCTCACTCGAAAGCAAGAAAGCCACGGCATTGGCCAGGTCATCGCCAGTTGCCGGGCGCCCCGCCGACGTACCGACGGCGGGCCGGCTCTTAAAGACGGATTCATCGCCGCCGAATCGGCCGACACTCATCCCGGAGATAATGCCGCCGCCACCCGGTATCGCCACATTGACGCGTATGCGCTCATGAAAATGGTCATATGCCATGGCCGACGAAAGCGCCAATACCGCCCCTTTGCTGGCCGCATAGATGGCCATGTTCGGCTTGCCATGGCCGGCGCCTGACCCAATATTCACAATCGACCCTCCTCCTTGCCGAGCCATGTGGGGGATCACTGCCCGACTGGCCATATAGACGCCCTTCACATTCACCGCCAATATTTGATCCACCATGCCCGGCTCAGTCGTGAGCACAGTGCCGAGCGGCCCGATGGCGGCGTTGTTGACCAAGCCATCGATGCGGCCGAACTTGTCGAGCGCATGGGCTATGACACGCGCCACGTCCTGCTCGTCGGCAACGTTTGCCTCCAACAGCTCTATCCGGCCGCCCAGCGAAGCCGAGGCGATGGCCTTGTAAAGCCCGTCGAAGCCCTGCGCCGTACTGGAAACCTGAGGGGACTCCAGCCCGAAAGCGACCACGCGGTGCCCACGCCGGGCCAAGGCCAAAGTAATGGCTTGGCCCAGGCCGAAGGTGCCCCCCGTAACGATGGAGACAGGACCGTTAATGGGCGCGCTCATTCGGCAAAACTCGCAGGGCCTTTGTCGTTCTTGCCCAAGAGGGTGTTCCAATCGGCGCCCGACATGTAGTCACGCCAACGGCGGTAGTATTGGCGCGGATTCTCTTCGCTGACCTGAAGGCTGACATTGCCCGGGACTGGCCCATCCGCCGTGACTTTGCCCAATGACTGCTGGTAGTTATAGGGATACCGCTTGGCAATGACACCGCGGCTGCCGGCCGTGGCGTAGTTCCAGTTCTCCATGTCGTCCTGCTCGGTCATGCCCGCCGGACCCGAATACCGCATGTAGTAACTGCGCAGGAAGTCCTTTACCTCTTGAGGCGCGTCCGCATCGACCAGGAAAAAACGCCATGCTTCCGTCGCTTCCGGCCCATGCGGATGCCAGATGCACAAGTTGCGCGGCTGCTTGCCATGAAACGAGACATTGGGATAGATGGTGCCGACAAACGGAACCAGCCGATTGCGCTCGGCCCCAAGCCGGCGTCTGCGCTCTTCATGGCAATATCGGAAATACTCCGCCACTACGGGATTGTTCTGGAACGTGTCCACGAACGGCATGTCCTCGGGAAGAATGGCGCTATGCACACCATGGCCGGCGGGAAAATTGACCCAGAGATGCTTGGCATATTCAAGCTCGTTGTCGCGGCGCCCTTTCACACCCAATTCGGCGCTCGGGCCGATACCAATCAAATCCACCGACCGATGGCTGACGTTGTGATAGGTATCGCCCAGGAAGTTCTCGGCCGCGAACTTCCAGTTGCAGGGAATAATCCACTTGTGCACCCCCACCAGCACCTCGGAACCGCCTTCCCTGCCATCACGGCAATCGAGTGCCAGATCGAGATGGGTTTTAGCCTCGCCCAAATACGTCAGAAAATCCGGAGCGTCCTTATCCCAGCTTGCCCAAACGGTTCCCTTGTAGGTGGCGATATTCGGCACCTCGATCAGCGACCAGTCGTCTTTATTCAGGCACCCTTCGTAAATGGCCTTGTATTGAGGCACGCCGAAGAGCTTGCCTTCGGTGGTGTAGCTCCAGCTATGGTAGGGGCACGTGAACAACTGGGTATTGCCATGGTCGTACTGGCAAACCTTCATCCCGCGATGACGACAGGAATTGAGGAATACATGGACCTTCTTCCTTTTGTCACGCGCCAGGATGACTGACTCCGCTCCCATCCTGGAAGTGAAGAAATCGCCGGGATTCGGAATTTGGCTTTCATGGCCCACGAACAGCCATGCACGGGTGAAAATCTTTTCCAGCTCCTCTTCAAAGATTTCTTTGCTGGAGAAGATTTCCCGGCTGATCATCCCTTTTTTGAGGTCGACCATACGGCTATAAACAGATGTATTCATGACAGGAACCTACGTTATGGATATGGGCAAAGAATGCGCGGAATCTTAAGTAAAGCGTTCGCAAAGCATGTCCCGGCGGGCCAGGCCAACCGCTTCGACGGCGTTGCGGCCGGCCTCGACCATTGCGGGAGGGCCGCAAAGATAGACACGGGTAGACGGATCCAAGCCAAGATCGGTAATAAGATCCGTGGCATATCCGGTATGGCAGGTGTCAACCGGATTGGATTCCGCGGCATAGTTCACCTGCAGCGCCGGCCACTTGTCGCGCAATTTCCCCAACTGATCGAGCGCGAACAAGTGCGTACCGCTGCGCACGCCAACCAACAGGGTTGTGGAAATTTCCTTTTCAGATGGGTCCTGGGCAATCGACTCCAACATGGAAAGGAACGGCGCCAGACCGGTTCCCCCTGCTATAAAGAGGCGTGGCCTGGCTTCTTTGCGCAGGAAGAAGCTGCCGTGCGGCTCGGACAGCTCGAGCACAGATCCGATATGCGCCGACTGGGTCAGCCACGACGAAAAGCTGCCGCCCTCCACAATCCGGATATAAAACTGCAGCCGACGCGACCCGGAGGTGCATGCCATCGAATAGGAGCGCCAGTCCTCCGCGCCTTCAGGCCGCATCCGCATATATTGCCCAGGCTGGAAATCCACCTCGTTCTCGACTTCCACCTCCAGCAGCATCGTTTCGGTAGCGACTTGCCTCAACTCCACGATGCGGCCGGAGATCGGCGGCGGTTCCTCGGCCGTGGCCTCGGCAAGCTCATACGGCAATTCAATAACGCAGGGCTCGGCTATCCTCGAAATACAACACAAAATCGCGCCGTCCTGGCGATCGCTATCCGGCAACACCGCCCTGTCGTATTCCCCGAGTTCAATGGAGCCCGATACGACATTGGCCGCACAAGTGCCGCATTGTCCATTGCTGCAATCGGTCAACAAACCGAGGCCGGCGTTCGACGCCGCCTGTACGACGCTTTCTCCGCATTGACCTTCTATGCGGCGCGACGCGCCATCGGAAAAAAGAAGAGTTATCGGGACCTTGCTCATAAAGCCTTCCGGAACAAATTACGCTAAATATTTGAGTCCATACAATGGACTCAAATATCATTGTACGGATAACACCATAAAAGTCAAATTTTTTCTGGCGTGTCAGGGAGTTTTGTTTGACTGTTTTCAGTCCGGTGGACACCGGTCCCGGCAAGAATTGCCGGAGCGCATGCCAAGACGACGATTGATAGGCGAGCGCCGGCGGCGAGAGGCTTGCCGCTCTCTGACTATAATGTTTGAGAAGAGCGCTGCAACAAATAATGATGGGCGTACCCGCACGATCGGCCTACGGGCGCGATCGCCACACTCAATAAAGAGAAATATGGCAAAACCCGAGAAATTGGCTGATGGTGTTCGAGCGGTAGATCGAGCTCTCGAAATTCTTATGGCATTTACCGCGGCTGACTACGAACTAAGCGTCGCCGAACTTCTCAAGCGAGTCGACCTTAGCAGGCCGACCCTGTACCGCTTGCTTTATACGCTCGAGCAAAACAGATTTCTGACATCGGCCGGGGATCCTCAGAAATTTCGGCTTGGCCCTTCGGTTGCCCATCTTAGCCATGTATGGACTTCCAGTCTTGATATCAGCGCGCTTGCCCAACCGATAATGCGAAACATTTGGGAACTGACCGGCGAAACTGTGGCTCTGTTCGTTCCTCAAGGCGCATACAGAATGTGTATTGCCGAACTGCCAAGCCTGCATCCACTAAGTTTTAAAAGAGGCGTAGGCTACAAAGAAAAAATCGTCCGCGGCGCGAGCGGCCGCGCCATCCTCGCCTATCTGTCCCCATCCCAGGAACTGCTGCGGGAATACATTTCCGACCTGCCCGTTACATTAAAAACTTACACGCAGGAACTGGAAGCCACACGCAAACGCGGCTATGCCATCAGCCAAGATGAACTCATCGAAGGCGCGGTCGCCGTCGCGACCCCTTTTTTTAGCAGCGAGAACCAAATCGCAGGATCACTCGGCGTTTTCGGCCCCAGCGTGCGACTGCAATCTGAAAAGATCGCCAACATCGCAGCACTGCTCCAGGCCGCCGGACGCGAACTGTCGGAGGCTTTGGGCTGCCTCGAAAAGCCGGCCCGTTCAAAATAGGTACGGGACCACCCTTACCTAATTTTTGACTCGAATATTGACGCATTCAAGTATTTCCGAAATTCAGTCGACAACCTCCAGGCCAACACCATACTTAAGAAAAAACGATAGGTCGATAAATTAATTCCGATTTATTTATCGATCGTACCGTGCTGCAATAGCACCCATAGTATGGTTGCGGCCATAGGACTCGTTGGGAGAAAAAATGACTGAAAGCATTGAAACAAGCGTGTTGATTGCGGGGGCAGGCCCCGTTGGGCTGGTCTTGGCGATGGAATTGGCGGCACAAGGGGTGTCGGCCCTGGTCATAGAACCGCGTGAGCGCCTCGAGCCCCCCAATGTTAAATGCAATCATGTCTCGGCTCGATCCATGGAAATCTTTCGCCGCTTGGGGCTGGCGGCGATAGTGCGTGAAGCAGGATTGCCTGAAAACTATCCTCACGATATTGCCTATCGCACAAGCACAACAGGCCAAGAGCTCACCCGTATTCCAATCCCCTGCCGACGCGACCGCTACACGACAACACAAGGGCCCGACACGGGCTGGCCAACCGCCGAGCCTCCCCATCGAATCAATCAAATATACCTGGAACCCATTCTATTCAGGCATGCGGAGGCTCAACCTGAAATCCGAATCCTGAATCGCAAAGCGCTAAGCGACTTCACGCAGGATGCCTATGGCGTACATGCAGTGGCTACCGATATAGACGGCGGCTCGACGCTGCAGATAGATTGCGATTATTTGATCGGTTGCGACGGAGGAAAATCAATCGTCCGAAAAAAAATCGGCGCCAAGCTCAATGGCGATGCCATCGTGCAGCGCGTACAGTCGAGCTATATTCGTGCACCACATCTGTTGAAGCTACTCCGGCATCCGCCAGCCTGGGCTACATTTTCATTGAATCCAAGGCGAAGCGGAAACGTATATGCCATTGACGGCCGCGAGCTATGGCTGATTCACAACTACCTGCGCGACGCTGAGCCGGACTTCGAATCAGTAGACAGAGACCAAAGCATTAGAGCGATCCTGGGGGTCGATGCTGATTTCGACTACGAAATAATCAGTAAAGAGGACTGGTATGGCCGCCGGCTGGTGGCCGACTATTTCCGGGACCGCCGCGTATTCATTTGCGGCGACGCCGCTCATCTATGGGTGCCCTATGCGGGATACGGCATGAATGCCGGCATCGCAGACGCCTCCAACCTGGCCTGGTTATTGGCCGCCCGGCTGCAAGGATGGGGATCCCCCGGCATCCTCGATGCCTACGAGGCGGAACGCCTGCCGATCACCGAGCAAGTATCGTACTTTGCCATGAATCATGCGCATGCCATGGCCCAACAGCGAAAAGGCGTGTCGCCGGATATCGAAAAGCCAGGCATCGAAGGCGACAAGTTGCGAGCCCGACTGGGGCAACAGGCTTATGAATTGAATGTCCAGCAATACTGTTGCGCCGGATTGAATTTCGGCTACTTCTATGACGGATCGCCATTGATTGCCTATGACGATGAAACTGCGCCAGCCTATTCCATGGGCGGTTTTACCGCCTCGACAGTCCCTGGATGCCGAGCGCCCTACTTCGAACTGGGCAAGGGCATACCACTGTATGACAAGCTGGGAAATGGCTATACGCTGCTGCGATTCGACCCTTTGTGCGAGGTGGCGCCACTGGTTCAGGCCGCGCAACTTCACCACATGCCCCTGACACTGCTCGATGCGGAAAAAAATGATTCCATCCCCGCCGCCTATCACCATAAAATGCTGCTGCTGCGGCCCGATCAACACATTGCCTGGCGCGGCGATGCTTTGCCTGCGGACATATCAAATCTGATGGATGTGCTTCGCGGCGCGGCTGCATAGCAAAGCCGGTCAATCCGGCATGCGCAACACCTCGGTAAACATCTCAACCAGCGCTATCGCTGCGGGCGATAGCGTATGTTCTTGCCTGGAAATCAAATACAGATTCCGCTCCACCTCCGGCTCATGCAGCACTCGAGTGAGCAAATCCGGATATTGCGAGGCGGCAACCAGGTACCCTGGCAACACCGACACCCCTATGCCCTGAGCCGTCAGCGCCAAAGCCGTTGATAAGTAGGAAACTTCCCAGGCCGGCTCAAAGTTGATTCCGGCTTTCACCATGGCATTATCAATAAGCGACCGGATGCCGTTGGAAGGCCGCACCGTGATAACCGGGACTTGATCCAGATCGCGCCATGTCAATCGTGTGCGCAATGCCAACGGCGTGCCGCCAAGAACGATCGCGGCCAGGCGATCACGCAGCAAAGGCGTCAGTTTGATTGCGCGGGTGTCCGCATCGGGAGTGCCAATGCCGAATTCAACGCGCTGGTCCAATACCGGCGGGATCAGTTGATCGGGCCCCACATCGTGCATGATCAACTGAATGCCGGGATAGCGGTTTTGAAAGCGCCTGATGACAAGGGGAGCAATTGTGGCGGCAATGGAGGTAGCCACCGAGAAGCGAACTGAGCCATGATGCCGGCCGGCCAAACCTCGCGCATTGTCGACCAAGGACTCCATGCCACTCAGAACGCGCTGTGTCATGTCGAAAACTTCGCGGGCCGGCGTCGTTGGGCGCAACGTGCGCCCCGTACGGTCGAACAGCCGAACGCCCAGAGTTTCTTCCATCTGTTGCAAGGCCACGCTCGCCGCGGACTGCGTCAGACACATCGCCTGGGCGGCCTGGGTCAGGCTGCCCAGGCGATACACATACGAAAATATCTGTAACTGGCGCAAAGTGGGCATCGCCAGGTGCCGCGAAAGGCTTTGATCAGGCACCTGCAATTCAATCGACAGGCCTCCGCTGCCTGATCGTTTATTCATAGCCGTGGCTGTCTGCTCGGCAACGTTAAAGCCCGGGCGCATTATTCATAGTGCATACCCGCTTTTTTTGCCGCGGCAGTCCAGCGTTTTATATCTGTTTTGATTGAATCGGCCAGCAACTGGCTGTTCGCCTCCCCGACATCCATTCCAAGTTGGGCATATCTTTTCTTTATTTCCGGACGCTGAAGAATTTCGGCCAAAGCCTTGTCCAGGGTCTGCACAACCTCTTTAGGCGTGCCTGCCGGAGCGACCATGCCGCTCCAAAGCGACACTTCGAAACCAGGAAGGCCTGATTCCGCCACAGTCGGAATATCAGGCAGCGCTTCGGAGCGCTTGGCGCTGGTCACGGCCAAGGCATGCAAACGGCCTGCCCTCACCGACGACATGACAGCGGCACTGTCCAAAATCGCCAAATCTATTTGCCCGCCCATCAAATCAGCGACCACGGGGCCTGAGCCTTTATAGGGAATCTGATTGAAACTGATGCCCGCGGCGGTCGCCAGGACTTCAGCCGCAAGCTGAAAACTGGAAGTTGCCACGCCATGCGTCAAGGGTACCTTGCGCTGCTTGGCCAGCTTGATCAATTCCGCTATGTTCTTCACGTCTTTCAACTTTGGCCCTGTAGTCACGACCAAAGGAAATCTCGCCAATAGTGCGATAGGCTCAAAATCCTTTACCGGATCATAGGTAATGCGATTAGGGGCGTATACGGCCGGATTGACAGTCAGGCCTCCGCTGGAAATGACCAGCAAGGTGTAGCCGTCCGGCTTGGCATGCTTGACATAATTTGCGGAAATCATGGAATTAGCCCCCGGCTTGTTTTCCACGATAAAAGGCTTACCCAAGCGTTTTTCCAGCTCGGACGCCAGCAGTCGCGCAAGTATGTCATTGGTGCCGCCTGGCGCAAAACCCACCACGAAATTAACGGGCTTGTCCGGGTAAGCGGCCGCCGCTACCCCCGTGGCAAGCACGCCGACCAGCAGTGCGCAAGAGGCCGCACAGCGCTTGAATATTTTCATGGTATTTGTCTCCTTTAGGCGATGAATCATTGTAACTCGTTAACGTGTTAATTTGATAATTAAATCCGCCTACCGGACAAAATGCACCTATCGATAACCCTTAGTCGGTGAAATCAAGGCTAAATCTATAAGCGAATCAGCCGCTTGCCAAGATTCTCGCCCCGGTACAATTCTTCGATTGCGCCCATTGCGGTGTCCAGGCCATCGGTGATGTGTTCGCGGTACGTCAACTTTTTCGCCCTGATCAGGGACTCCAGCTGGCTGACATAAGAGCCATAGGTATCCATATGGTCGAAAAGAATGAAGCCTTGCATACGGGCGCGGCGCGTCAAGAGAATACGTTCTACGCGCGGCCCCATGGGGGGTGGATCCCACTTGGCGATTGAAGCAGTGCCGCATACGATGACCCGTGCCCCGATAGCCAGATGCCGCATGACCGAATCTGAAATCTGTCCGGCGGTATTGTCAAAGTACACATCGACGCCATCGGGGCAGGCGTTTTGCAAGGCAGCGCCTATATCCTCAGTCTTGTAATTGATGACGTGGTCGTAGGCAAACTGCTCATGGCAGGCCTTGACCTTCTCGGGCGTGCTGGTCAGCCCAACGGTACGGCAACCCAGGGACTTCGCAAGTTGGCCTACACAGGAACCCACGCCCCCGGCTGCGGTGGATACGACAACGGTCTCGCCAGGCTTGGGGCCGCCTATCTTGTCCAGTGCCGTGGCGGCGGTAATGCCGTTCAAGCCCAGCACGCCCAAATATAAGGAGGGCGGAATATCGCTGGCCGTGACTTTCTGTACGACAGCGGCCGGCTTCACCACCGCATAGTGTTGCCATCCGAACCAGCCCATCAGACGCTCACCGGCGCTAAATCCGTCCACATTCGATTCGACTACGACACCGACGCACAAAGACCGCATCACGTCGCCAACCGCAACGCTGGAATAATTGTTGGCATCGGCCAGCCATCCGCGCATGGCGGGTTCAACCGACAACCACTCGTTGCGCACGAGCATCTGGCCTTGCTTTACCGTGGGTACAGGCTGTACATCCTTTCGGAAATTCTCAGCAGTTGGGATGCCTGCCGGCCGCGATGCCACGTAGATAGCCTCATTGGTTAGTGTCGTCATACTGTTCTCGCTATTAATGGTTAAGTGATCTTACGCTTGGCCGAAGGTATCCGGGAACGGGACAAACTCCGGCAATGGCATGCGCCCGAAGGCGGCGCTGCGACAGCTAGCGGCGCTTCTGAGCCAACATCAGAACGACACCCAGCAGTACCATGGCGGCGGCCAGCCACTCGTAGCGGCTGATATATTCATGGGCCACGTACACGCCCAGCAGCATGGCGATAACCGGGTTGACAAACGTATAGCTGGACGCCAGTGCCGTGGAAGTACTTGACAGCAGCACCATATAAGCATTGAACGCAATAAGCGAACCGAATGTCACCAGGTAAACCCAGGCGGCGGTAGCCAGCGACATCGTTGGCAAGGCGATAGCCTCGCCCTGCGACCATGACAGCAGCAGTAAAACGACGCCGCCGCAAAGCATTTCGCTGGCAAACCCCGACGCGGCCGGAGCCAGCCGTAGGCTGCGTTGACTCAGCACGCTGCCCAGCGACCAGCTCAGCGTTGCAATAATGATAGCGGCAAGCCCTTCGGGCGACGCCCTGAAGTCGGCCCCCTGAGTCAACATCGCAACCCCGATCAGGCCGAATGCGATACCGGCCCATTCAAGCCGGCCTGGACGCACTCCCCACAACAAATTCAGGGTGGCCATCATCAAAGGCACCACGGCAATGAACGCCACCACCAAACCCGAACCGATGGTCTGCTCGGCATGGGCCACCCCGCCCATGCCCGCAGCCAGCATAAGCGTGCCGACAACCAGAGCATTTAGCCATTGACGCGGGGTCGGCATGGGCTGGCGGCGTATCAATATCCAGGTAAACAGCAACAGGCCAGCCACGATGAATCGGCTGCCCATCATGTAAAAAGGGGGAAACTCGGGCAAGGCCAATTTAATGGCCAGATAGGTCGAACCCCAGACCACCCATGTCGCCGCCAGGCAGAGCAGGACCAGGGGACTCAAGGGCGCACGCGCGGTGGAAGACAAAGCGACAGGCATTTTTTCCCAGGGAAATGGAAGTAAAACGCTATATTACAAACCTAATCATCTAAAGCGCATACAGATTTAACGGCACAGGCCACAAAAAAACACTTAATCCCCCAAGGCTAAATCCATGCCCAAGACAGAATCCATCTTCCAGGTTGCCAAGGGCGCCCGTCGCAGCAACTCGCTCATCTGGATCTTCGACAAATTCGAGCGCGAATCAAACTACATCCAGGCAAAGATGTTCGGCTGCGAGGCTGCTTATATCGACGGCATGCTGTGCCTGGTTGTCGCTGATCGCGACGAGCCCTGGAATGGCTTGCTGGTTTGTACCTCGCAAGAACACCACGCCGCACTTACCGAAGAAATGCCCGCCTTGCGCCCGCATGCCGTCCTGGGAAAATGGCTCTATGTATCGCAAGACGACCAGGCGTTTGAAGATATCGCGCAAGAGCTTACGACTCTGGTGCTGGCCCGCGACCCGCGAGTGGGAGTCGAACCAAAGTCGCGGAAACGTACGCTACAGCGGCACTCTTTACCGGCATCATGCAGCCAACCGAAGCAATAGGCGCCATTTCGTCGGGGCAAGGTAGCCTCTCACTAACAACACTAACGAAAATCATGAGGTCTACCAGGGCAGCAACGCGGCGATACAGCTTCACAGATTGATGCTGGCTATTTTTATACCAGGATAAATAATCATATTGTAATAGCACAGAGACACCGCTAGCCTATGGCTCATGAAGAGGTTTTTTGTACGGCGCTGTATTGATAAAGGAATGCAATATATGTCTACATCGTTAGCAGATAGCACCACTAAATTTGACCCGTCTCGCGCTGGTGAATATGAGCAGCAGAGCCGCATTGCGCTCACCGGCTACGACGCCTGTCACGAACTGGCTGCGTGCATGCTAGCCGCATCGCTGGGTACAGGAAGCACCTCGCATGTGCTTGTAGTAGGCGCAGGTGGCCCGGCACAGGAAATCACCAAGGCCGGGCACCTCGAGCCAGGCTGGCGTTTTACCGCTGTTGACCCTTCCCAGCCCATGCTCGATATTGCAACGGCCCGCATCGCTGAAGCCGGGATGGCGGAACGCACTAGTGTGAAACTGGGTCAGGTTGACGATTTGCCGCAAGAACCGATATTTGATGCCGCTACATTGATCGGTGTGCTGCACCATTTACCCGGTGACAAAGCAAAGCAAGACATCCTTCAAGCCATTGGTTCTCGTCTTAAACCAGGCGCGCCGCTGATTTTGGCTGGCAATCATTATGCCTATGCCAGCCAACCGCTTTTGCTAGCAGCCTGGGGCGAGCGCTGGCGCATGCAGGGCGCAACCCCGGACGAGGTCAAAGCGAAGCTGGGCAAGATTCTGCAGGGAGCGGACCCACCCCATTCAGAAGAAGCGGTAATAAAGCTGCTGGCTAATGCCGGATTCGAAAAGCCGCAACGATTCTTTTCCAGTCTGTTTTGGGGAGCCTGGATTTCGTTCAAAAAGCATTAAGAACGTCGATTATCCGTCGCACATGTAATGACCCAGCAAAAACCGGCTCGGATGACAATTTACGAAATCGCCATAGGTACAAAAATCAGCGCAATGGATGCCGTATCCGCCATTCGTGGCGAATCATGATGCCGGCCCCCAGCAGCGAGGCCAGCGCCATCAGGTACCATGTGACGGCGTATCCCAAATGAGTATTGCGAAAGTGGGTTTTCGTAAGACCGCCGACAGGCCAGCCCTCCGGGTTTGCATCGGCATCGACAAAATACGGTGCGACCTGTTCAGTCGGCAGATTGCCCGCCTTCGAAATAGCGGCCACGTCACGCGAATACCACTGATTAGAGTCAGGACGGTTGCGACGCATAAAGCCGCCGTGTGGCTCGGTGAAACGCAATAACCCGGTCACGACGACTTCACCGTCGGGGGCATTCGCTTTTGCATAGCCGGGAGTTTCGACAAGGCCAGGCGGAATATAGCCCCTGTTGATGAGCACGATGAAGCCACGATCGGTCTCGAACGGCACCATCACCCAGTAGCCATAGCCCTTTGGACTGGTGCCATGCACCAGCGTCTGCTTGCCGGCGAGGAAATGGCCTGTGAGCCGCACATGCAGGTATTGCAGGTGGCCGCTTTCGATGCGCTGCCATGCCGCCGGCCCGGGAGCGGCTACCGGCGGCGCGTGGATGCGCGTGCTCACATCGCGAATCAGCCTTAGCTTCCAGCCCAGGCGGTGCAATTGCCAGTTTCCCAACAGGACGAATCCGGCAAACGCGCAGGTCGCCAGCACCATCCAGAAAATGAAACCGCTACTTCGGCGAGCCCTCGCGGCCTTGCCGGAAGCGGCTGTCACGATTCCTGCATGGAGTGCTGATGTTGCGATGTCCCCGGCATCATTCCAGGCATCATGTTCATGTTTTCGTTGTACAGGACCCAAACGGAGGCTCCCAGCACGATGACGACCAATACGGCGGAGAAGATGAAAGCCAGCATGTTCCAGCCGCCTTCCGAGCGCGTATCCAGGTGCAGGAAGTAGATAATGTGCACGAAGATTTGCACGACGGCCAGGACCAGCACGATGACGATGGTGGCGAAACGATTTTCGATGACATGCCCCATGACCAGCCAGAACGGGATGATGGTCAGGATGGCCGCCAGCGCGAAACCAGTCAGGTAGCTGCGCAGGGACCCCTCGTGCGCTTGCATGACGCCCTCGTCGTGGCCGGATGATGCCGCGGCACCGGATGGAGAGGGGTGATTCATCGCAATACTCCTATCAGATAGACATAGCTGAAAACACCAACCCATACCAGATCCAGGAAATGCCAGAACATGCTCAGGCAGCGCAGGCGCCGGATATTTTCCTGCGTGATGCCGTAGCGATTCAACTGCACCATCAGCACGATCAGCCACAGCGTGCCGAAGGTCACATGCAGCCCGTGCGTGCCGACCAGGGCGAAGAACGAAGACAGGAACGCGCTGCGGCCCGGCCCCGCGCCCTGGCCGATCATGTCGATGAATTCGTGGATTTCCAGGCCCACGAAGGCGGCCGCCAATATGCCGGCGACGGCCAGCCAGCCGAGCATGGCGCTTTTGTTGCCCCGCCCCATCTGCAGCATCGCAAAACCGAACGTCACCGAGGAAACGAGCAGCAAAGCGGTGTTCCAGGCCAGTCCGGTCAGATCGAATACCTGGCTGCCCGTCGGGCCGCCGGCATAGTGGCTGCCCAGTACCGCATTGGCAACGAACAGGGACGCGAAGATGAAGCAGTCGCTCATCAGGTAGATCCAGAACCCGAGCAGGGTTCCGTTATGCAACGGCGGCTCTTGGCGGCAATAGAATGTTGGCGCCGCGTGACGACCGGCGGCGATGGCATTGGTACTCATGCGGCAACCCCTTCCGGATCGGGCGTCCAGTTGCCGGAATGTTCAAACTGGTTTACATCATCGGCGGCAATGTGATAGTCGCGGTGGTAATTGAAGGTGTGGCCGATGGACACGACGATGATTCCCAGGAACGAAACAATCGCCAGCCACCAGATATACCAGACCATGGCGAATCCGAACAGGGTCGCCAGCACGCCAAGGATGACGCCGGTGCCGGTGTTTTTGGGCATGTGAATGTCGTTGAACCCCTCCAGCGGGCGGCGGACTCCCTGCTCCTTCATGTCGGACCAGGCATCACGCTCGTGCACCTGCGGAATAAAGGCGAAGTTGTAGGCGGGCGGCGGCGAAGACGTGGACCATTCCAGTGTACGGGCCTCCCAGGGATCGTGGCCCACGGCATACGCGTCGCGGCGGCGGACACTGATGTAGATCTGCATGACGAACGCGAGAATGCCAAGCAGGATCAGGAACGCGCCGAAGGCGGCAACGATGAACCAGACCTGCAGGCTCGGGTCGTCGAAGTGGCTCAGGCGGCGGGTCACCCCCATCAGGCCCAGCACATAGAGCGGGCCGAAGGCCACCCAGAAGCCAACTTGCCAGAACCAGAACGAGAGCTTGCCCCAGAACTCGTCCAGCTGGAAGCCAAAGGCCTTGGGAAACCAGTAGTTGATGGCTGCGAACACGCCGAACACCACGCCGCCGATGATGACGTTATGGAAATGCGCGATCAGGAACAGGCTGTTGTGCAGCAGGAAGTCGGCCGGCGCCACCGACAGCATCACCCCGGTCATGCCGCCAATGGTGAAGGTGAACAAGAAGCCCATCGTCCATAACATCGGCACCGTGTAGTGCACGCGGCCGCGATACATGGTGAACAGCCAGTTGAAAATCTTCGCCCCGGTGGGGATGGAGATGATCATGGTCGTCAATGAAAAGAACGAGTTGACGTCGGCGCCCGAGCCCATCGTGAAGAAGTGGTGCAGCCACACGAGGTAGGACAGGATCATGATCGCCGCGGTGGCATAGACCATCGAGGAATAACCGAATAGCGGCTTGCGCGAGAATGTCGCCACGATCTCCGAGTACACGCCGAAAATAGGCAGGATCAGGATGTACACCTCCGGGTGGCCCCATACCCAGATCAGGTTGATGTACAGCATCACATTGCCGCCAAAGCCATTGGTGAAGAAATGCATGCCGAGGTAGCGGTCCAGCGACAGCAGGAACAGCGTGGCGGTGAGGATCGGGAATGTCACTACGATCAGGCCGCTGGTGCACAGCGTGGTCCAGCTGAACATAGGCATCTTCATCATGCTCATGCCCGGCGCCCGCATCTTGATGATGGTGACGACGAAATTGATGCCGGTCAGAAGCGTTCCTACGCCCGATAGCTGCAAGCCCCAGATGTAGTAGTCCACCCCTGTCCCCGGGCTTTGCTGGAGCTCGGATACGGGCGGATAACCCAGCCAGCCGGCGGTCGAGAAATCGCCGATGAACAGCGATGCCATGAACAGCACGACACCGGAACAGGTCAGCCAGAAGCTCAGGTTGTTGAGAAAAGGGAAGGCAACGTCGCGCGACCCGATCTGCAGCGGCATCACGTAGTTCATCAGGCCCGCGATGTAGGGCATGGCCACGAAAAAGATCATGATCGAGCCGTGGGCCGAGAAGATCTGGTCGTAGTGATGCGGAGGCAAATACCCCAGGTCGCTGCCGAAGGCAATGGCTTGCTGCGAGCGCATCATGATGGCGTCGGAAAAGCCGCGCAGCAGCATTACCGTGGCCAGGATGATGTACATGATGCCCAGTTTCTTGTGGTCGACGCTGGTGAACCACTCGTGCCACAAATAGCCCCAATAGCGCTTCCACGTGATAAAGCCCAGAAGGCATGCGCCGATCGCAGCCACCACAATGAAGGTGCCCACGACGATCGTGTTGTCCAGAGGAAGGGAATCGAGCGTCAGGCGCCCGAGAAGGAAATTCAGGAATTCGGAGCGGTCAGGCATAGTGTGCATCCAAGAAGGCCGATCAGTGCATCGCCGCGCCATGCGCGGGGGCCGATTCCATGCCGCGACTGTGCATGGCGTCTGTCATTATGTGGCTCATGCACATCTGACCGGGATCGACGCAACGGTTGAGGATGCGTTCATATAAATCGGGGCTGAAATGGGCGTAATAGTGTATCGGCTCGGCACGGCTCGGCTGCCTGAGCTTGTCGTAGGCGGTGCGATCCAGAGCCTGGCCGCTGGCGCCAACCTTTTCTACCCAGCTGTTGAAGTCCTTCTGGCTCATGCCGTGGAAGAGGAAGCGCATGTCGGTAAAGCCGGCACCGCTATAGTTGGCGGAAAAACCCTTGTATTCACCCGGCTTGTTGATCACGCCATGAAGCACCGTCTGCATGCCGGGCATGGTATAGACCTGACCCACCAGGGCAGGGATAAAGAAGGAATCCATCATGGTGTCGGAGGTTAGCTTGAAGTGGATCGGCACGTCGACCGGCGCCACCAGCTCGTTTACCGTGGCAATACCGTAGCCGGGGTAGAAAAACAGCCACTTCCAGCGCAGCGACACTACTTCCACCTCTAGTGGCTTGGTGTTGGCGGGCACGGGTTTGTGTTCGGCTATTTTGTCCAGCGGACGATATGGATCGAGCTGATGGGTTCCGGTCCAGCTGACCGCGCCCACCGCGATGATGATCAGCAGGGGCACCCCCCACACCAGCAGCTCGAGCTGGTGGGAATGGTCCCACTTGTCGTCGTACTTCGCCTGTGTGTTCGAGGCGCGGTAGCGCCAGGCGATGACGGCAATGGCAATGAGCACGGGGACGACGATCAACGCAATGATGATCGTGGTGCTGATCATGATGTCGCTTTGCTGCCGTGCCACGTAGCCGTCGGGATTGAGCAGCACTAGCTTGCACCCCCCCAGCATCAGTACGACGGGAAGCAGCAGCAAGCGACAGAAATGTTTCACCAGCATGAGAAGAAAACCTGCGACGAAAAGAGAAATCCCTTATTATTTTATAATACCCCTCGAAGCAACCTCGCGACTACTATTTCGATTTGGCGAGTTTACTCGGCAGTTTGTTCATCGGAAGCGACATGTCTACCAATCCCGCTCAGCCCGCCAAAGCATCCGGCTTTGCGCAGCCCATGCATTCTCACGCGCGGCAAATCACGCCCAGCGACATCTCCGTCGGCGTGGTGGTCGGGCGTACGGCCAGCTCCTTCGATGTATTCGTGTTCGGCATCGCCTGCGCCCTGGTATTCCCGAGGGTCTTTTTTCCCTTCGCCAGCCCGGCAGATGGCATGTTCTACTCCTTTGCGATATTCGCCTTGGGCTTTATCGCACAGCCGCTGGGCTCGCTGTTTTTCCTGCCTGTACAACGACGCTTCGGCCGCACCACGACATTGACCATCGCCTTGTTCCTGTTGGGTTCGGCCACGGTTGGCGTTGCGTTCCTGCCGGGCTACGAGTCTCTCGGCTATGCCTCCATTGCGGCGCTGTGCATCCTGCGCGTGGGCCAGGGCTTTGCCATGGGCGGTAGCTGGGACGGGCTGGCGTCCCTGCTGGCCATCAAGGCTCCCCGGGGCAGACGTGGCTGGTATGCATCGATCCCCCAACTGGGCGCACCCATCGGTTTCATTGTTGCGGCCGGCCTTTTTGCCTACCTGTGGTCGAGCCTCTCGCACGAGGAGTTCTATGCCTGGGGATGGCGATATCCGTTCTTTACGGCTTTCGCCGTCAACGTGGTGGCCTTGTTCGCCCGCCTGCGCCTGGTGGTCAGCCCCGAATACACCATGGAGTTCAAGCAACGCGACCTTGCGCCCGCATTGGTGGGAGGCTTGCTTCGCTCGCAGGGACGATACGTGGCGTTGGGCGCGTTTGCGCCGCTGGCCAGCTACGCCCTTCTCAACCTGGTAACCCTATTCACGCTTTCGTGGGCCCTGTTGTACACCCGGCAATCCCCAACCCATTTCCTCGTGGTCCAGATCATCGGCGCTCTCGTGGCCATCCCCTGCATGTTGCTGTCCGGCCGGATCGCCGACCGCCTGGGGCGGCGCCTTACGCTGGGCTTGTTTGCCATTCTTATTGCCGTCTACAGTGGATGGACGGCAGTCCTGCTGTCCGGGAACGACATCGAAAGCTATCTTTTCATCATTATTGGATTCGCCCTGCTTGGCTTCTCTCATGCCCAATCTTCCGGCGCGGTAACAGCCAGCTTCCGTCCCGAATTCCGCTATACGGGCGCACACTTCTCCGCAGACCTCAGCTCGCTGCTGGGGGCGGGCTTCGCCCCATTGGTCGCCCTTGCGCTGGTCGCCTACCTGGGGGTGGGGTATGTAGGCCTGTACCTTCTTTCGGGAGCGGCCTGCACCTTGGCCGCACTGTGGATCAGCCGCAAGCTGGGCGGCTTGCCCAACAACTGATTACCGATCGGCCACCGCCCTTAGCTTCATCGAAAATGCGCGCAGCCCGAAGCGATCACCGGCAACTTTACAGACCCGTCGCATGCATGCCTGATACGATGATTGCTTATTCGGGAGACATGCATTGCAGGCCCTGAAAACCATTCGCCGGGCTCGCCGGAGCGATGCCGAATGCATCGCTGCGCTGATTGCCCAGGCGTATACACCGTACATCTCCAGGATCGGCAAAAAACCGGCCCCGATGCTTGACGACTATGGTCAGCTTGTGGCTGACTCCAACGTTTTCGTGCTCACGGACGATACGGATATCGTGGGGGTGCTGGTGATGAGCCAGGAAAATGCCGAATTGCTTCTTCTCAATGTCGCCGTATTGCCTCGCTGCAAAGGTAAAGGCATAGGGAAAATGCTGATGAAGTTCTGCGAGGAGTATGCGCATCGCACAGGATGCAATGCCATTCGGCTTTACACCCATGAACTGATGGTTGAGAACATCGAAATCTATAAAAAGCTTGGTTACCAGGAAACCCACAGGGCCACTGAAAACGGTTTTGCCCGGGTCTTCATGCGCAAAGCGATTCGGGTTCCTTGATCGGAGGCAAAGAGCAAAACCTTCCAGGCTATCACGCCAATCCCAACAAAGCATAAGGTGGCCAAACGTGAAAAGCATAAGCCGGCCACGCGGCCACTTTATGCTTAGTGACACACAAATTCATTGATTTTAAAAGGGAAATTCTGGTGGGCGGTACTGGGTTCGAACCAGTGACCCCTGCCGTGTGAAGGCAGTGCTCTACCACTGAGCTAACCGCCCAAGGATCGTTGTGAACGATCGCTGGAAGGCCGCTATTGTACACGATACTGAAGCCGGCCTTGGCCTCTTTGCTCCAAAAATTGCTTGGCCGCTATTCCCGGCGCCACACACAGGACCCGCCGGAGGCCTTGTCCAGGGCATCCAGGTAGGCACTGTGTTCGGTCATTTCAGCGGCGGAGGCGGCCAGGACCTTCAACCCGGAAGTATCGAATTTTTCGATTCGCACGCCCGCCTCATTGCGGGAATCTTCCTCTTCGAAATTCATCAGCAGGGCATCCTGGCCACGCGTCATGGCCAGCCAGACTTCCGCCAACAATTCGGAATCGAGCAAGGCGCCATGCAGGGTTCGGTGAGCATTGGAGATGCCGTAGCGGTCACACAGGGCATCCAGCGAATTGCGCTTGCCGGGGTGAAGCTCGCGCGCATACAAGAGCGAATCGGTGATTTTGTCGCACAGGGTTTCGAAAGCGGGATGCCCCGCGCGGGCCAGCTCGGCATTGAGGAATTTCTTGTCGAAAGCGGCGTTATGAATGACGACCTCGGCACCCGCAACATAATCCATGATTTGCCGGGCCACCTCTTCGAAGCGCGGGTGCCCCGACAGGAATTCGGTCGTCAGTCCGTGAATGCGCAAGGCCTCGGGGTCGCTGTCGCGATCCGGATTGATGTACAGGTGCAAGTGATTGCCGGTCAGGCTGCGGTTGACCATTTCCACACAGGCGACTTCAATGACGCGGTGCCCCTGCGAAGGCTCCAGGCCAGTGGTTTCGGTATCCAGAACTATGATTCTGTTATCGGCGTTTTGCATACCCACGACCCTTCGCTATGGCAACTATTTGTTTATGACGGAACTGGCGACGCATCCTCCGAGGCGGGCAAGCATTTTGCAATGCCTGCGGCACCAACGAGATGTAGCCCCTATTCTATCGCACTGCCATCAGCGCCACATTCTATTAGCCCTGCGAGCCACCCTTGGCACAGGTGAGCAAACCCTTGCGCAAGACCGCCAGCTCCGGCAACGGCGGCCAGCTATCCAGAATGTGTTTCACATCGGCCCAGGGATAGGCTTGATCAAGCAGCCACGTAAACAGAATGTCGTGTTTTTCAGCGGCGACGGTAAGCATCAAGTCGATGGTGATCTGAAGTTCGCTTGCATGAAGCGCGTCCGCATGAAAGACCCAATCAAACCGCCCGCAACCTATCCGTATCTGGCCCGTCGCTATCTCTGTCATGGCGACAAGCCAGCCGCAGGAAAACCGCTGGAGCAATCCCGATGGCCGATCCAGATAAAAAGTGAAAATATTCTCGTATTTCTGGCTGAATTCCCGCACCAGTACCTTCTTGATCATCTCCAGCCCCCGCAACTCGGCCGGAAAAGCGATGGCGTCGGTGTTGAGCCTGATGCTGACTGTCGAGCTGGGCGCAAAGACCCGATCCATATATAGGGGACGATTGCCGTCTTTGCCCCGCACGTAGTTATGCATCAGCGTTTCAAGGCGGATGCCAGCCGCGGCGGCTGGCGATTGCTGTTTCATTACTGTCATAGGCCTGGCTGAATCGTGTTTTGAAAATGGCGCCTTAGCGCTTTATTGAAAAGCTCAGGGAATTCCATATTGGGCAAATGCCTGGCCGAGGGAACAAGCACATAATCGCTGCCCGCGATTTCGTCGGCGATCTCTTTCATCACCGGTGCCAATACTCCATCGTTCTCACCGACTATCATTGTTGTCGGCATTTTGATTTCCGCAAGATGAGACCGATAGTCAAAAGCCTGCAAGGCCCGCGCCGCGCCGACAAATCCGTCGACCGACGTGTTGCGGATCATTTCACGCACTGAATCCGCAATGGGTTCGGCCAGAAACTCCGGCCCAAACCAGCGTGACATTGTGGGTGCCACAAGCGCCCCCATGCCGTCCTCCCTTGCTGTTTGAATACGCGCATCCCATACCGCCGCAAAGTCGGGCGATGCATGGGCGGGAGCATCGGCGACAACCATGCTGGCCAGCCGTTTGCCATGATTCGCCGCCAAATCCCAAGCCACGATACCTCCCAGCGAGAGCCCAATATAGTGAGCCCGTTCTATATTGAGCGCATCCAGAATTGAAATAACGCTGCCGGACAACTGGGCAATGGTGTACGGAGGCGGAAGGGCCGGACTGAGGCCGTGGCCAAGGCTGTCATAACAGATGACACGCAAGCCAAGATCCAATAAGGTGGTGCGCTGCGGAGCCCACATACCCATGTCGGTCATAATGGAATGGCCCAGCACCACGCAGGGCGCGTCCATTTCTCCCTCGTCGACGACGTAAAGCTCCGCGGCATCATTTTTCACACGATGCCGCCTGATGTCAGCGGCCTTCATTGGGGGAAAACCGCGTGGGGATCAACGTGACGGCGGACTGGGCCTTCAGCAGAGGCCCCTCGCGCTCGCTCTCGGCCTTGATGGCAAGCCATTCGGCGTCCGCGCCGAACGCGGCCCATGCATTTTCCCGCGCCGCATTATCCGGAAAGCCGACAAGATAATACAGGGCGTCCTTGTCTTCGGCGGGGTTCCAGCAATGAAGAAGCTCAATACCCAGGCGCTGGAAAATAGGCAGCGTTTTATCCGCGAAGCGGGTCTGCAGCACCGCTGCTTTGCCCGGATGGGCGATGTACTTCTTTAATTCGTAAATCATGGATAGGCTCACTTGAAATCGACATGCAAAAGAAATTTATTCATGGCCCATGGGCCCGGCTGCGACACGGCTCTCTACAAGGGGTAGACCAGCAGCGTATCGATACGGCGCGAATCAAGCACCACAAGACGCTCGGCGAAACGCGGGCCATCGTTGTCCAGCGCAATCAGGTCCAGGTACTTCCCCGAGGCAAAGAGCTCCGCCTCGCCCGTGTACATGGTTCTATACACGACGAAATTGGTTCGCACCGCAAGCAATCCCTTGTCGCCGGATTGTATGGATGGGTACCCAAGAATATGGCAGTAGGTGTGGCTCTCGAAAATGTTCGCGTTTTTCAGGGCCTTGATCCGGTCATTCATCATTCCGCGCCCTTCGCAGAGCACAATGCCTATCGGATACCCCTTTACCCTGTTTTCACGCGTTGTAATCTGGTATGTCGCATCTTCTTTGAAAAAGCCCACCCAATTGTCGATCTCGCCATCGTCCAGGGTATGGCAGTAGTCCTGCAGGAAAGACTGGATCGTTGCGGCGGGTATTTTCTGCGATGCCGGCAATGAGCCATCGTTGATAACGGTGCTGTGGCCTGTTCTCATTTATCGAACCCCATGATCTGGCGATAGCCGTGCCAGAATCCACGCACGGCCGCCTCGGTGGCGCGAGAGGATTCGTTGGACTCTGTTTGCCGGCCCCCCATCTCTATGAATGCCTGGCGATCCGGACTGCTGGCCGTGGCCCGCTGCACGAAGGAATTGATGCATCCGTCCTCCAGGGCGACAAGTCCGGCCGCGCCGGTCAGATTGGACTGCATGACCCGCATCTTTTCCTGCTCGGGCGTATCGTTTTCATACCCCAGGAACACCCAGAACAATTCCGTTTTGTCGACCCCTCGCGGCACGAAGAACCGCACCGCCAGGGAATTGAGCGTAAGTTGAATTACGAGAGACGGGAAGATCGTTTGAATGCTATGGGTGATCCTGTCCTCGAAGGCATCCCAGGCGCCAAGCAATTCCGGGCCTTCCAGGTTCGATTCATATTTGGCGGAATGGACCCCGGCTTTCTGGTATTCCTGGTCGGCCTGCAGAGTGGCTCTTTTCGTATAACTGATGTGGTGCCATTTTTTTTCCGACAAAACAATGCCACCGTCCATGTCCAGGCGATTGACCTTGAAGGTCGTATAGAAGGTATGAAGCAATGTCGCATGGTAGGAATCCCTGACATTCTCCGCATAGAGCTTCCAGTTGTTGTGCAGGGTCTGGCTGTGCACGCCCAATATCTTCAGGGGCTGATCCATGTGGCGTTTAATAAAGCGGCTGATGGGTTCGCCCAGGAACTCCTGCAGGGGCGCCGTATCGGGGGAATACGTGCCAAATACGATTCCGCAAAACACCTCCACCCGCAACGGCTCCAGGCGGTGCTTTTGCACATCGAAATCTTCCGGCATACCGCCCTTGCCGTGCACCCCCTTACGGAAGGCCAGTCCTTTGAGCTTCCCATCCAGGCCATAATTCCAGGCGTGATACACGCAGGTCAAGGATCTTTGATTATCGTGGTCTTTCAGGCAGACCAAGGCCCCTTTATGGGCGCAGCGGTTGATCATTGCGTGGATTTCCCCATTGTCGTCACGGGTGACGATAATGGGAGTCTCTCCCAGCCAGGTAGTGCGGATATCCCCTTTATGGGCGACCTCCGCCTCCAGGCACAAGTAGTGCCAGACAGGCCCCCGGAAAATCTTTTCCTGCTCGAGCGCATAAATGGCAGGGTCGGAAAAAACGCGAAACGGAACCCGCGTCACCCCCTCTTCCGGCCATGCGAAATCTTCAAGTGGCGGACGTTCCTGCGCGATGGCGCCGGGCGAGGCTTGCGTGCATGAAATGGCTGTTTCCATAATTCCCCAGAACTGGACGATGATTGTGTTGACTGATTGTAGGGAGCCATCCTGAATTTCTCTACACGATTACCCATATAATAAATATCTCAAATCAAGATATACACGGGCCAATGGATATAAACCTCGATCTAAAGCAGCTGCGCATTTTCGTTGCAATATTCGATACGGGCAGCGTGGGCAGCGCGGCGCGCTACCTCAACATGAGCCAACCGGGCCTGAGCACTGCCCTGGCCCGCCTTCGGGTGCAATTGCAAGACCCCCTTTTCATAAAGGGGTCCGGGGGCATGGAGCCCACCAGCCGTTCGCGTAAATTGATCGACCCCGTGCGCGCGATTATTCGCTCGATGGAAACCGAGATCATTGTGCCGCCGAAATTCGACCCAAAGACATCGACGCGGGAATTCAGGATCACGCTTTCCGACATCGGCGAAGGAATCTATTTGCCGCTGATAATACGCCGCATCGAAGAGATGGCGCCGGGCCTGACCCTGCAATCCATGTACATGCCGCCGCGCGAACTCGAAGAAGCCATGGCGGGGGGCGAAGTCGATGTTGCCGCCGGTTTTTTTCCGGACATCAAGACCAGCAACTTTTTCCAGCGACGGATCGGCCTGCATTCATTTGCCGGAATCATCCGGGCGGGGCATCCTCTGGCGAACAGCAAATTGACCATGAAGCAATTTCTGGCGTTAAGACACGTGGTTGTCGAAACGACAGGCCGCAGCCAGGAAGTATTCGAACGATTCCTGCAAAAGCATAGTCTGCAAAGAGATGTCGTACTGCGCACCCCCCACTTCATGAGCGTACCCATCATCGTGGCGACGACCAATGTCATTGCGGTGGTGCCGCAGGCCCTGGCCGACTTTATTTCCGCGGATCCATCCATCAAGCAAATACAGCTTCCTTTTACGCCTCCGACCTTTCAAGTCAATTTATATTGGCATCGCAGTTCACATCATGACGCCGCCAACAAATGGCTCAGGGACGCGCTGATTTCCGAGTTTCCGATGCTGCAGCGACGCGCCTATCATCGAAATGGAAAGCCGTCCCGGCAGAATTCGCAAGAAATCGCGCCCCTTTAGAAATCATTTAATAGCGGTCGAGGCTTGCGTAGAAAAGCTCCCATGTCAGCCCCGGCAAACGGCACAATAGCGGCATTTTTCTCAGTACATGCGCCAGGCCATTGCAAATACCGATATTGGTTATCGTTGATATCTGATTGGATTATAAACAAGGGATTGATAGCATCGGGAAACATTCCCTCAGCAACCCAACAACAAGGACGATAAATGTTGCGTGCACTTATACGATCAATAGCCTTGGTGGCGGCCAGCAACATTATTTTCTTGTCCGCCGCGATAGCCGACACATGGCCGGACAAGCCCGTCAGGATCATCGTCCCCTATGCCCCGGGAGGAATTGCCGATTTGGTTGCGCGTTTAATCGCGCCCATCCTGCAGGAAGGCCTGGGCCAGTCCATAGTCATAGAAAACAAAACAGGGGCCAGCGGAAGCCTCGGCACGGCCTATGTTGCGCGCAGCGCACCCGACGGATATACGCTGCTGCTCGGGCTGGCGGCCCCACAGACACTGAACCAATTCATTTATAAGGTCGACTACGACGGCGTAAAGGATTTCGCCCCGATTACGCTCGTCAACACCAATCCCATGGTCCTGATGGTCAAGGCGTCATTGCCCGTGACCAATGTCCGGGAATTGATCGCCTATGCCAAGGCCCATCCGGGAAAGCTGAATTTCTCGGGAGCGGGCGGACTCACCTCGTACAGCGGCGAAATATTCAAACATATGGCGGGCATCGACATGGTCGACGTGCGCTATCGTGGAGGGGCGCCGGCTGTAACCGCGGCCGTGTCGGGGGAAACCGACCTGACATTCGCCAATTACTCGGACGCCCTGCCCTGGATGGGATCGGACCGTCTTCGCGCACTGGCCTTGACGGGTTCAAAGCGTTTCCCACAATCTCCCAATTTGCCGACCATAGCGGAATCCGGCCTGCCGAACTACAACGTTACCGGCTGGAGCGCCTTGTTCGCGCCGGCGGGCACCCCGCCGGAACGCATCAACAAGATCGCGGCTATATTGTCCAAAGGATTCAAACGTCCCGACATGCGCGAGAAAATGGCAAAGATAGGCGCGGAACCGGGCGGGGGTTCGCCGCAAGAACTGGCCGACCTTGTGCGTACGGACGCGAACAAGTGGAAGTCATTTGTCGAAAAAACAGGAATCAAGATTGGGCAATAAGCGCTCATTTTCCTGAGCGCTGCGCCAGGCGCGCCTGCTCGGCGCCCAGATTGGCAAGCTCGTCGGCGCGTTCATTGCCAGGGTCACCGGCATGGCCCTTGACCCACTGCCAGCTCAGGCTATGCTGCTGCACCAGGGCGTCCAGCTCCTGCCACAAGTCGGCATTTTTCACCGGCTTTTTGTCGGCGGTGCGCCAGCCGCGACGCTTCCAGTTGGCGATCCACTCCGTCATGCCCTTCTGCACATACTGGGAATCGGTGTGCACGACCACCTCGCAGTGGCGCTTCAGCGCCTTCAGGGCCTCGATGACCGCCATGAGCTCCATGCGGTTATTCGTGGTGCCGGGCTCGCCGCCGTACAGTGTTTTCTCGTGCGGCCCCTGGCGCAGCAAGGCTCCCCAGCCCCCCAGCCCCGGATTTCCCTTGCAGGCCCCGTCGGTCCAGATATCTACATGGCGACTATTCATTACTTCGTCTTTACAACCCAGGATCGGGGCATGAACATGCCCCCGACAATATAAACCGTGCCGGAATACCGGCACGGGACTATAACGGCACAACGAACGCGGACCCGCGGCCGGTGTCAGGCTCCGGAGTGCCTGCCAGTCACCACCGCCTCACGCCGCACCCGTTTCTTCTTGCCTTTCCATTCCGGGCCGATAACCCGCAAGCCCACCACCCTCTTGATTGCCGACACCACATACACGGCCCCGCATACAGGCCACCAGCGGTCACCCGCCGATTCCATGAATGCCCATCGCCCCAGCCATTTTTCGCTCAGGCACGGCGGAGCGTAACAGCCGAAACGACCCCGGTCGACTTCGAAGGACAGAAGCTTAAACCAATCTTTCAAGCGGGGCAGCGAAACCTGCAGATGCGTGGCCACCGGCATCAGCGGTTCCAGGCCCGGCACGCGCTCGCGCGCACCCCAGAGGCTCCAGGGGTTGAAACCCGAAATCACGACACGCCCCTCGGGCATCAAAACGCGCTCGGCTTCGCGCAACACTTGATGGGGATTGCTGGAGCACTCGAGCACATGGGGCAGCACCAGCAAATCGACGCTCTGGGTGTCGAAAGGCAAGTTTTCCGGATCGGCGGCCACAGACAATTGGCTTGCCGCCGGGCCGAGATCGGGCAAGGCACAGGTATAGCCTTTGTAGGGAATACGATTGGCGCGCAGCAAATCCCATTTCGGCAAGCCGACCTGGATGGCATGATAGCCAAACACATTGGCCACTATGCCATCGACCTGTTTTTGTTCCCAGTCTTTGACATATACGCCCGATGGGGTTTGCAACCACTCGCCAAGCTCTACAATAGGAGATGGATCCAAAGACACTTCTACTCCTGTTGCCATGGTAAATACAATTTTTAATCGAGCCGCGGGACAAACACAACTCATACCCGTGCCGGCTTTGTCCGACAACTATATATGGATGCTCAGCAAGGATGGCCATGCGGTCGTCGTCGACCCCGGCGAATCGGCCCCCATTGAAAAACTGCTCGGCCAATACGAGCTTGTTCTCGATGCCATTCTACTCACCCACCATCATGGCGATCATGTGGGAGGAGCGCTGGCGCTGCAGCAATTGACCGGCGCACCAGTATACGGCCCCGCAAGCGAAACTTTGCCGGTATGCGACCACGCACTCAGGCAGGACGACATTGTCGTGCTGGAAAATCTCGATCTGCGCCTTCGGGTCCTGGATATTCCCGGCCATACCGCCGGCCATATCGCTTATTTCGGCCAATTTAATCAGGGTAAACCCCTGGTTTTTTGCGGCGACACCCTGTTTTCTGCCGGTTGTGGGCGATTATTTGAAGGCACACCTGCCCAAATGGTTGATTCTTTAGGTAAACTCAGGGGATTACCGCTGGATACACTTGTTTGCTGCGCTCACGAGTACACTCTAGCCAATTTACGTTGGGCGCTTCATGTAGAACCCAACAATACTGTTTTGCAGCAACGCTGGAAGGTAGTGCAAGAGCTGCGGGGCCAGAACCTGCCAACGCTGCCTTCGACCATTGCCGTTGAACTTGATACCAACCCTTTTTTTCGTACCCAGCAAGAAAGTGTGTCTGGCGCTGCCGAAGCCTATGCCGGCAAGCGACTGGATTCGGCTGTAGCCGTTTTTACTGGCTTGCGTGAATGGAAGAACAACTTCAAATGAATTGCCGATGAAATGCTTACGACTATTCATTCTGCTCCTTGCAGCAGTTTTAGCCGGTTGCGCCACTAATTCCTCGCATAATCAATACGCCGGGCAAAAAAGAACCTACTCCGCCGCGGAAACATCGCGGACTGTCGACCTGACCCACCCCCCCCGGGACATGTGGGATCGAATCCGGCGCGGCTTTGCCATCCCCAATCTGAATAACGACCTGACCCAGCAATGGACGGATTACTACGCGGCGCATCCCGAATCCATTCAGCGCATGAGCGAGCGGGCAGGCAAATATCTTTACTATGTCGTGCAGGAAATCAATCGCCGCGGCCTGCCCACCGAACTGGCCCTGCTGCCGTTCGTGGAAAGCGCCTACGACCCGACCGCCTATTCGCGCGCCAAGGCATCCGGGCTCTGGCAATTCATCCCCAGCACGGGGTTGCACTACAATCTGCAACAAACTTGGTGGCGCGACGAGCGCCGCGACCCCATAGCCTCGACCAACGCCGCACTCGACTACCTCAGCTATTTGTATCAGTTGCAGGGCGACTGGTATCTGGCCCTCGCATCGTACAACTGGGGCGAAGGTTCGGTGCAGCGGGCCATGAGCAAAAACGCCAGCAATGGCGATTTCGTCGACTACAGCTCAATCAATATGCCCGACGAAACGCGCAATTACGTGCCCAAGCTGCAAGCCATCAAGAACATCATCGCCAATCCCCAGAAATACGGCATCACGCTCCCCGAAATCAGCAATACCCCTTACTTCACCACCGTCCAGAAATCGCGCGATATGGATATCGCCGTAGCCGCCAAATTGGCAGAGATGTCGGTCGAAGACTTCAAGGCACTGAATGCCTCGTTCAACCGCCCCATCATCCTGGGCGAGCACCACCCCACTTTGCTGCTGCCGGTCAACCGGGTGGATATTTTCAACGCCAACCTCCAGGCCTATAAGGGCCGCCTCAGTTCGTGGCAAACCTACACCGCCAAAAAAGGCGAATCGTATGCGTCGATTGCCAAACATCACGGCATCAGCCTGGTAGCCCTGCGCAATGTCAATGGCCTGAACGGTAAAAAGGCCAAAGCCACGGCGCAAACCCTGCTGGTACCCACTACCGATGCCGGAGGCGGAAGCATTCAACTGGCGTCGATCGAGGTTCCGCGCGACGAAGAACCCGAAGTCCACGTCACTCGCAACAAGCGCAATGACATCGTGGTCACCCGGCACAAGGTCAATGTACGCACGCACACTGTCCGACACGGTGAAACGCTGTTTTCACTGGCCAAACGCTACCACACCTCGGTCGACGAACTGCGCAAGCTCAATAATCTGAAAAGCAGCTCCCTGGCCCTCGGCAAGCAATTGCGTGTGCCCGGAACCAACGTTCGCGGCTAACTTTTCCAGACATAACGAAGGATCAACAACATGGGTTTCTTGAGCGGCAAGCGCATCCTGGTTACGGGTGTGCTTTCGAACCGGTCGATTGCATACGGCATTGCCCGCGCCTGCCATCAGCAGGGGGCCGAGCTTGCCCTCACTTATGTGGGCGAACGGTTTAAAGATCGTGTCGTCGACTTCGCGGCCGAATTCGGCAGCAAGATCGTTCTGCCTTGCGACGTTGCCGACGACGCGCAAATCGAATCGGCCATGGCCGGACTGCAAGCCCACTGGGACGGCCTTGACGGCCTGGTCCATTCCATCGGCTTTGCGCCGCGCGAAGCCATCGCGGGCGACTTCCTCGATGGCTTGTCGCGGGAAGGATTCCGCATCGCGCACGATATTTCCGCCTATAGCTTTCCGGCGCTGGCCAAAGCGGCGCTGCCGCTGCTCAAAGGACGCAATAGCTCGGTCCTGACCCTGACCTACCTCGGCTCCGAAAAAGTCGTTCCCAACTACAACACCATGGGCCTGGCCAAGGCTTCGCTCGAAGCCAGCGTACGCTATCTGGCCAGCGCACTGGGCCCTCTGGGCATACGCGCCAACGCCATCTCGGCCGGCCCCATCAAAACCCTGGCCGCCAGCGGCATCAAGGACTTTTCCTCGATCCTCAAATTCGTCGAGGCCAATGCTCCTCTGCGCCGCAACGTCACCATTGAAGACGTGGGCAATGTCGCCGCCTTCATGCTGTCGGACCTGGCCGCCGGCATTACCGGCGAAATCACTCACGTAGACGCCGGCTTCTCAACCGTTACTCCCGGCATGGAATGACTCAGGCGGGGAAACGCACTCCTGCGGCGCCGGGCGCCCAGGGGGCATGCTTTTCCATGATCAGCGCCATCAGTTCCGACTCCTGCCAAGCCTGCAGCCATGCCTGGAGTCCGGGCCAGGGCATGGCCTGAAACCATTCGCGATCCACATGCGCAAACTGGCGGACAAACGGCGCAATGGCCATGTCGGCCAGCGCCGCGTGCGCGCCAAATAAAAACGGCTGGCGTTGCAACCTGGCATCAAGGCGACTTAACCAAAGAGCAGCCTCATCGCGATGATGGCCACTGCCCTGCGAATCGGCATGGCGCTGCGGATACTTGTAGCGATCGAGGTGATGCTTGAACGGCCCGTCGCATTCGGCGATCAGCTCCAGCATGGCATCCATGCCTGGCTGCGTGGGCGCGAGCCACTCATGCGGGTCATTTTGCGCAAGAGCCCACAACATGATATCCAGGCTCTGCTCCAGGACCTGGCTGTTGCCGGTAATCAGCACAGGCACCGTTGCCTTGGGTGAAACATCCAGCATTGCCTGCGGCTTGTCGCGCAGCGCAACCTCGCGCAGTTCGCATGCCTGCCCGCTGGCCGCAATGGCCAGCCGTGCCCGCATGGCATACGGACAGCGGCGAAAAGAATAAAGGATGGGGAGAGGCAAACCGGGCATTCAGCTCATCTTTGCACTATCGTCGGTGCCGGCCCTTGCCAAGGCCTCTTTCTGCCTGGCAGCGTCATCCGCGGCCTGCCGCTGTTCCATGCGTACGCCTATATGGCGCTGATGGCGGCTTTTAGCCAGTTCCACCTGCTTCTGGCGCTCCGCAAAGCGCTGCTTCTGCTCGTCGCTGTGCCTATCGTGGCAATGCGGGCAACTGATCCCTTCAATGAAGAACTCGGACGCCTTGTCTGCCGGGCCAAGGGGAAGGCGGCAGGCACGGCACAGCTCGTAATGGCCGGTGGCCAAACCATGCAGCACCGAGACCCGTTCGTCGAATACAAAACATTCGCCGTCCCAGCGGCTTTCCTCCGGAGGCACGGTTTCCAGGTACTTGAGTATGCCTCCTTCCAGATGGTAAACCTCGTCAAAGCCCTGGGAACGCAGGTAGGCCGTCGATTTCTCGCAGCGGATGCCGCCCGTGCAAAACATGGCCACCCTGGATTTGCTGCTTAGCAGGCCACCGTCGGCCGACTGCGCCTTGACCCATTCGGGAAACTCGGAAAAGCTTGCCGTATGCGGATTGACCGCTCCGGCAAATGAGCCGATCGACACTTCATAATCGTTGCGCACGTCGACCACCACGACATCGGGATCGTCGATCAGTTGATTCCACTCGTCGGGCTTGACGTAGGTGCCCGCCATCGTGCCGGCATGAACGTTGGGTACGCCCATCGTCACGATCTCACGCTTCAGCTTGACCTTCATGCGATAAAACGGCATTTTGTCGGACCAGGAGTCCTTGTGCGTCAGGGCCTGCAGGCGCGGATCGCTGCGCAAATGCGCCAGCACCGCGGCCACGCCATCGTGCGGGCCGGCTATGGTGCCGTTGATGCCTTCCTCGGCCAGCAGCAAAGTGCCCTTGACCTGATTTGCTTCGCAGCACGCCAGCAGGGGCCCCTGCAAAGCCTGGTAATCGGCAAGCCGAACGAATTTGTAAAGCGCTGCAATCAGGAAATTAGCCATGCCAGGAACAGAATAGGAAACACAAAGGCCAGGCTAGTCGACCGACGGCCCGGGCCTTTATTTTAAACCCTGTTGAAATCGGAGCACCTTGGCCTCGATGGGCGCAAGGCCCACCCGGCCGACATCCTGCAGGCCGCGGCACACTGCTTACTTTTTCATTTCGTCCTTGGCCATCGAATCCTTGCCCATGCGGTCCTTGCCCATGGTGTCTTTACCCATGGAAGACTTGCCCATCTTGTCCTTGCCCATGGTGTCTTTCGCCATTGAACTCTTGCCCATGGAGTCTTTGCCCATGGAAGATTTGCCCATGCTGTCGTGGCTCATGCCCGATTTTTGCATGGAATCCTTGTGCATGCTGTCCGCGGCAAATACGCTGGCAGTACCAAACGCCAGGCACACGGCCAGTATGGAAGCAGAAATTTTTTTCATGATGAGATCCTTATTAACAGAGTATGTGGCTTGGCCACGTTGATAAATCATGCAGAACAAACAACTTCACACGGATAAAACGCATACCAGCTTCGTCAACTGCCTCCGAACCAGTTGTAGCCCTGATCTTCCCAATAACCGCCGGGATACGTATTGGTCACGAAAATGGCCTGGATATGCTTGGGATTCTTGTAGCCGAGCTTGGTCGGAATACGCAGCTTCATGGGAAAACCGTACTTGGCCGGCAAAGTCTGGCCGTCATAGTTCAGGGCCAGCACGGTTTGCGGGTGCAGGGCCGTAGGCATATCGATACTGGTGTAATAGTCGTCGGCACATTTGAAGCCCACATACCTTGCCGTCGTGTCCGCACCCACACGGCGCAGGAAATCGGAAAACCTCACACCGCCCCAACGACCAATGGCGCTCCAGCCTTCCACGCAAATATGGCGGGTAATCTGCTCAGTCTGGGCCATCGCACGCAGTTCGCCCAGTTGCCAGCTACGTTTGTCGGCCACCATGCCAGTGACTTCGAGCCGGTAGGATGCTTCATCGATATGCCGCACCTCGTCCTCGCCATAGTAGGCATTGAAAGGAAACGGCCGGGTAATCATGGACTCGGGATAGGTGGGTGCCAATCGGGCCGAATCGAACAGCCAGCCCTGCACTGTGTCGTTAAAGCGGGAAATCCGTTCCAGCGCAGTCTCGACGCTCGGCTCATCGCTCAAGTTGCAACCACTCAGCAAGGCGACACCCCCCAGAGTCAGCGTACGCTGAAAGAACCGTCGGCGGGAAGGCTGTTCAATGCGGGAATTCAATAGCCGGCGAGCTTCCTTGACGATGGCCTCGCCATCCAGGCCGGGAATAAAACGACGAATGGACACACTATTCTCCTTATCGGCCACGGATCATCGTGATCAGGGTGCGAGGCACCAGCGCCACCATCAGCACATGAAGCGCAACAAAAGCCACTAGCAATGTCATGGCGAAGAAATGGACACGCCGGGCCATGTCGTAACCGCCCAGCAGATCCCGCAAAATCGGGAACTGCACCGATTTCCACAACACCAGGCCCGACAGCACAAGTAAAGCCAGATCCACTATCACCACCAGGTAGGCAAGGCGCTGGATGCTGTTGTAACGGCTGGGATCGGCGTGCGAAAGATGCCCACGCAGCGCGGCGCGCGCATCGGCAATGACCGATCTCACCGTCAAAGGAAAAAATTTGCGCAGCAGGCGCCCGCCGGCCAGGTTGCACAGCAGATAAACACCGCCATTGACCGCCAGCAGCCACATGCCCGCGAAGTGCCATTGCAGCGCCCCGCCAAGCCAGCCCCCCAGGGTTATCGCATCGGGAAAAGAAAAATCGAACAGCGGCGAGGCGTTGTAGACGCGCCAGCCGCTGGTCACCATAATGATCACCGCCAGCGCATTGAGCCAATGGGTCAGCCGCAGCCATACCGGGTGTACTGGAACAGAGCGATGCGCAAAGGCAGGATTGACCAACATGGAGCACCTCGGACGGAATGAATGCATGCCCGCATTATTCCGTCGATCCGGTCGCCAAATCCTCACGTAAAGTTAAATAAATTGTGATAACTGGACAGGCGGGAATTGCGGATAATAGACATGTCGGGTGCGCCCCTCCCCGCCGGCGCCGGAAAATCCGGCCCAGCGCACCCTCAGACGAGCCATCCATGGACCCACGAAAACGCATTCTGGTTGTTGAAGACGATCGCAATATTGCCGAGCTGCTGTGCCTGCATCTGGGTGACGAAGGCTATGCTGTCGAACATGCCGCCGACGGCACGACCGGCATGCGGCTCCTTGAAGGCGGCAACTGGGACGCCCTGGTACTCGACCTGATGCTGCCCGGTATAGACGGGCTCGAGCTCTGCAAGCGCGCACGGGCCATGGCCCGCTACACGCCTATTATCATTACCAGTGCGCGCTCCAGCGAAGTGCACCGGATCCTGGGCCTGGAACTGGGGGCCGACGATTATCTTGCCAAGCCCTTCTCCATGCTGGAACTGGTCGCCAGGGTCAAGGCGCTGCTGCGGCGCACCGACGCCATGGCGCGTAATTTGCGCCTCGACGCGGGCAGCCTCGACCTGGGGGGGCTGAATATCGATCCCCTGGCGCGCACCGCCTTTGTCAACGGGCAGGCCATAGAATTGACGCCGCGGGAATTCGACCTGCTGTATTTCTTTGCCCGCCATCCCGACAAGGTATTTTCGCGCATGGACCTGCTCAATCAGGTCTGGGGTTATCTGCACGATGGCTACGAACACACCGTCAATACCCATATCCATCGGCTGCGGATCAAGATCGAAGCCGATCCGGCCGATCCGCAAAGAATACTGACTGTGTGGGGACGCGGCTACAAATTTGCGGCTGCGCCTGTCCCGCAGGCCGGAAATCCATCATGAAAAACATGACTTTGTCGCAACGCCTTTCGGCTGTCTTTGCCGTCCTGCTGGTGGCCAGTTGCGGTGCGACGGCCTGGCTTCAGATCGCGAGCAGCACGCAGCGCGAACAGGAAATGATACAGCGCCTGTCCAAAGGGCTGGCCGGACAAATCGCAGGCAACAATCAGCTCCTCGACCAGGCAGGCCTAAGGCCCGCGGCGGTCCAGGGGCTGTTCGCACAGTTGATGGCCGTCAACCCCAGCGTGGAAGTCTATTTGCTCGACAATACCGGACGCATTGTGGGTCACGATGCCCCCGAGGGGCATTTGAAGCGCGGGCAAGTCAATCTCGGGCCGATCAGGCGCATGCTGGCCGGGGAGCCCTTGCCGATTTTCGGAGACGATCCGCGCAGCCTCGACGGCAGCAAGGTGTTCAGCGCCGCGCCGCTGCGCCTAGGCACCCGCAGCGATGGCTATATCTATGTAGTATTGCTGGGGGAAACGCGAGACGCCCTGGCCGCCGATATCGCCGCCAGTTCGACCCTGCGCACCGTCTTGTGGTCGATCGCGCTGGTTGCCCTGCTGGGCCTGCTCGCGGGGCTGATTGCGTTTCGGCTCATTACTCGCCCCCTGCGTACGCTTACCGATACCGTACGCAAATTCGACAGCGCCGACATTGCGGCAACCCTGCTTCCCGCGCCTGCGCTGCAGGTAGGCGAACGCGATGAAATCCTGATTCTCAGGCAGGCATTCGGCCAGATGGCGCGCCGCATCGGCGACCAGTGGCAGGAACTCGCCGGCCAGGATCAGCAACGGCGTGAAATGGTCGCCAATATCTCGCACGATCTGCGCACCCCGCTGACCTCGCTGCATGGTTATCTGGAAACGCTGCTGGTCAAGGCCGATACGCTCAGCAGTGCCGAGCGGCGCCGCTATCTGGAAGTGGCGCTGGACCAAAGCCGCAAAGTAGGCCGCCTGGCCCAGGAACTGTTTGAGCTGGCACGCCTGGAGTCCGGTCTGGTCCAGCCCGACAAGGAGAGTTTTTCCCTGGCCGATCTGGTGCAGGATATCTTCCAGAAATTCGAACTGGCCGCCGAGGCCCGCCAACTGCGTCTGGTGGCCGAGATGCCGCATTCACTGCCCGACATCAGCGCCGACCTGGGCATGATCGAACGGGTACTGACCAATTTACTGGACAACGCGATTCGCCATAGCCCACCGCATGGCGAAGTCCGGGTCGGCCTGCATTACGCTCACGGCGCAGTACAGGTGCAGATCAGCGACAACGGTCCCGGCATACCGCCGGAATTGCGCAACAGCCTGTTCAAACGCTCATCGCCGCTGCACCGCGCCGACCAGAATCGCGGGGGCCTGGGCCTGCTTATTGTGCACCGCATTCTGCAATTGCATCACAGCAATATCCGCCTGATCGATCAGGCCGGCGCCGGAACTGTTTTTCGCTTCGAGCTAAGCACTGGGCGCTGAAGACCTCGCTTCTGGCGCTATTCCCATCCTTGACTGGCGCTACACCAAACGAAACAAGCTGTCATTTATCCCGTTTTCTGCCGTACCGCTCATTGCCGACGCTGCTCATGCCAATAATCCGCTTGGCGGAAGCCTGCTTGGCGCGCTCTTCATTGATCAATTGCTGGACACTCGATCGCAGTGGGCGGAACGGCGTTGGAGTACGGGGTTTGACAAGCATAAACACCTCACTATCAGAAAAAGTACCTTTAACAGACACTCAAAAGCAGGCAAACCGTTCATCATACTGGGCACGGCCGCCTGAACTATCCCTTAACCATACACCTTTTTGCCGAATTCTTTATGACCGCGGGGAATAATCGGGCCCAAATACACTCAATCCGGGCCATATTTAATGGTTTTGGAACAACACGTCACCCCTCCGCCACCATGAGGCAAGATGCTGAAAACAACGATCGCCTGCCGCCGATGCACCTGGCGTTTCTTTAAATATCCAAGATACCTTAAGATAAACACTCGTCCACGCCGCCGATCATCCCATCGCCCTTCGGCACGGCCCGGCGACACACCGATTTTCACCACGGAGAACTCATCATGAGCAAGAGCCACGACAGTAAAAAAGCCCAGAAAAAAGAACCCGCCAAAACCCCCAAGGAAAAGAAAGAAGCCAAAAGGCTGAAAAAGGAAGCCTCCAAGCAATGATGCGGGACGGCATCCGCTTGGCAGCCCCCGATCGACACGCCATATAATAGAGATTGCCTGAAGAAAACTCTGAATGGCGTTCCTAAGAACAGCGCGGCAGGGCGCACAAATACTCTTATGCATAATAAAGCGCTCGTGCTGTTTTCCGGAGGCCAGGACTCCACCACCTGCCTGGCGTGGGCGCTGAAACGCTATGCCCACGTCGAAACCGTGGGTTTCGACTATGGCCAGCGGCATTCCGTGGAACTCGAATGCCGGCAAAACGTGCTTTCAAAGATGCGCGCCAATCATCCCGACTGGGCGGCGCGCCTCGGCGACGACCATATGGTGAATCTGGACGTACTGGGCAATATCAGCGACACCTCGCTCACCAGTGAAACCAGCATCGTCTTCGAACAAAGCGGGCTGCCCAATACCTTCGTACCCGGCAGAAACATACTTTTCTTCACGTTTGCCGCGGCAATCGCCTACCGCCGGGGACTGTCCGTGCTGGTCGGAGGCATGTGCGAAACGGACTACTCCGGCTACCCCGACTGCCGCGACAATACGCTGAAATCATTGCAGGTGTCCCTGAGCCTGGGCATGGACCGCCCCCTCGTCATCGAAACGCCGCTCATGTGGCTCGACAAGGCGCAGACCTGGCTGATGGCTGAACAACTGGGCGGCAAAGAGTTCATAGAACTGATCTGCGACGATACCCACACTTGTTATCTGGGCGATCGCAATCATCGGCACGCCTGGGGCTATGGTTGCGGCACGTGCCCGGCCTGCGAACTGCGGGCAAAAGGTTTCGGGGCCTACGCGTCGGGGAGCGCCGGCAATGACGTATAGCGTCAAGGAAATTTTCTATACGCTGCAGGGGGAAGGCGCCAACGCGGGACGCCCGGCCGTGTTCTGCCGGTTTGCCGGCTGCAATCTGTGGACCGGGCGGGAAAAAGACCGTGAACGCGCCATCTGCCAGTTCTGCGATACCGACTTCGTCGGAACCGACGGCGACGGCGGCGGGAAATTCCGTAATGCGCGGGCGTTGGCCGAGGCAGTCGCCGGCCATTGGTCGCCGCCAGGGGATGCACACCGCTTTGTCGTGCTTACCGGCGGCGAACCCCTGCTCCAGGTCGATGACGCGCTAATCGGGGAATTGCATGCCCGGGGCTTCACCATAGCGGTGGAAACCAATGGCACCCAAATATGCCCCGCGGGGCTCGACTGGATCTGCGTCAGCCCCAAAGCAGGCAGCGAACTGAAGGTTTTCGAAGGGAACGAGCTGAAGCTGGTTTTCCCGCAGCCCGGCGCCGAACCCGAAAAATTCACTCGCCTGAATTTCGATCATTTCTATCTGCAGCCCATGGATGGCCCCGCGCAAAGCGCCAATACCAAGCTCGCCATGGACTATTGCATGGCCCACCCGCAGTGGAGCCTTGGCGTGCAAACCCATAAATTTCTAGGAATTCGCTGAGCACCGGCGATCATCGACAAACATGCTGACCATTACCAAGCGTCTGGAGTTCGATGCGGGGCACCGCATTCCAGACCATAAAAGCAAGTGCCGCAACCTGCACGGACATCGCTACGCGCTGGAAATCACTCTCGAAGGAGAGCCGGTGGACGTACCTGGCGCCAGCGATAACGGCATGTTGATGGATTTCAGCGACGTCAAGCAAATCGCCCTGCAGCACTTGGTCGATGTGTGGGACCACGCCTTCATCGTCTACGAAGGGGATGCCGTCATGCAACTTTTGCTGTCCGGCCTGCCCGATCACAAGACGGTAGTCGTGCCCAAAATTCCCACCGTCGAGAACCTGGCCGTGCTTGCCTACGAGATACTTGCCCCGCATTACGCGCGCCGGTTCGGCAAGCAATTGACACTGGCCAAAGTGCGCCTGTACGAAACGCCCACGTCGTGGGCCGACTACGCCCCGGGGAATCAAGGGTGAATAGACTGCTTCCGTCCATCGGACTGCTGTGTTGCGCCGCTATGTCGCACGCCGCCAGTTGGGTTCCCGTATCCAATACCGACGGTATTGCCTATTTCGCCGACCCTGGCTCTCTCAAGGCCGAAAAAAACGACCCTGCCCTTGTGGACATACGGGTACGAGCCGACTTCAGTAAACGGCAGACTGCCTCGTACGATAAAAACCTGTCATACCAGTCCACGCTATCCGCGTATCGCATCGATTGCACCAACAACTTCATCGCGGTGCTGGGCGTCTCGTACTATGCGGCCGGCCAGGCGCAAGGAAAGGCGCTCAAGCGCTATACCTTCGACAAGCCGGCACAACTCGACATCGTGCGCTGGAGCATGTTCGATGATCTAAAACAATACGCCTGCAAGAACGTGGCCATCGACGCCGCGCAGCCGGCGCGGCTTGAAGACCTGAAACCCACCGTCATTCACGACGAGAGGAAAAGCTCGCAGGCCCCTATCGCCAAATAGGGAAACCCGCCCTGGCCTCGTGACTGGCCATACCGCGAAACGGCAACTCGCGGCCACACGGCAAAATTTCCGCCTGTCCAGGGGATGCCGAAAAGGTCAGGAGGCCGTTCCGCGCCGATATTCGGCCTGCCCTTCACGGTCAAGGGCTGCAAACTCTTCATCCGACAGGCGAACGCTGGCCGCCGCCACATTCTCTTCGAGATGCCGGACTTTCGATGTGCCCGGGATAGGCAGCACGACCGGACTGCGCTTGAGAACCCAGGCCAGGGCGATCTGGCTGGGTCCCACGCCATGCGTCTTGGCAACCCGGTCCAGCAACGAGCCGGGCTTGGCCAGGTCACCCGCCGCCAGCGGGTACCAGGGAATAAAACCTATGCCGTGCTGCTCACAATGATTCAACACGGTTTCGCTGGCGCGATCGACCAGGTTATAGCGGTTCTGCACGGTAGCCACTTTGAAGTAGGCGGCCGCGGCCTCGATATCGTCGATCTGCACCTCGCTTAGCCCGACATGGCGAATCAGGCCCTCTTTTTGCATTTGCCCTATGCAATCGAACTGTTCCTTGCGCGGAACCTGGGCGTCGATGCGGTGCAACTGCCAGAGATCGATCCGTTCCAGCCCCAGGCGACGCAGGCTCATCAGCACACATTGGCGAAGGTATTCGGGCCGGCCCAGGGGATGCCATTCATCAGGCCCGTGACGGGTCAGGCCGCCTTTGGTGGCGACGCTGATTCCACGATAGGGATGCAGCGCTTCACGGATCAGATCCTCGCTGACGTTGGGGCCGTAGCTGTCGGCCGTGTCGATGAAATTTACGCCGAGCTCGGGAAGACGCCTGAGGGTGCGAAGAGACTCTGCCTTATCGGCCGGTTCGCCCCAGATACCCTGGCCGGTAACTCGCATCGCGCCGAAGCCCAGGCGATTGACCGTCAGGTCGCCGCCTATCTGGAACTCTCCCGACGCAATTGCCGAAATTTTATTTGCCATGAAATTTTCTCCTGATCAAAATCCATACACCGGGTCAAGCGAGCCCGGTACCGCCGATTTCGCGCTCAATGGCCCGCAGGCACTGCCGCATACGCGGGCCGATGCGGTCGATCATGATTTCGCGGCTGAGGACAAACGCCGGACCGCCGCAATTAAAAGCATAGCGCGCGCCGCGTGGGCCGGTAAAACCCAGCGCAATCGAATTCACCAGAGGATGCCATTCGCCCATGGAGGTGCAGAAACCCAGGGTTTCGGCCTCTTTCAGCGCCGCATCCACCCCCGAGCCGATGCGCGCCCATTCATCGGCGGCGGCAATGCGCGCACTGTTGATCAGGGCGCCGCGTTCGGCCGGCGGGAGCGACCACAGGTATGCCCGGCCAATGGCGGACGTGCAGATGTTCAAGCGAGCGCCGATATCGAGACGCGAGAAGACCATGCCTGAATCGGGCCGCACGGTGTCGATCAGCACCATGTCGAAACGATCGGGGACCGCCAGATGCACGGCCGCACCGGCAAACTCGGCCAGTTCGGCCAGGAAAGGCCGGATGCTGGTGCGCAGATCGAAATTGCGCAAATAAGCATTGCCCAGGTCCAGCACGCCAGGAGCCAGTTCGTACCTGTCGCTGTTGTGCAGCTGGCGCAAATGGCCATGGCCGACCAGCGTGGCGATCAGGCGCGATACCGTGGCTTTGGGTATGCCGGTAAGCCGCGACAGCTCGCTATGGCCCAGGGGCTCTTTGTGTTCGGCGACAACCCGCAATAATGTCAGCCCCCGGGCCAGGGCGCTGACTTCGTCGGGGGCATCTGATGGCAGTACGGCAGAGGCAGGCTTGGCGGTCATGACAGAAAAATCGCAAGGCCGTTATGAAGGCATCAATATACCACCGTGGCTTCGGATGCCAGCGCGTGCGCATCGGCGCGGTCAACGTCCAGCGTGGTGGAACGGCGCAATTCGCGGCGTTGCGACAAATCGTAGCGCCGCCCCCGATGCACGGTACAGCGATTGTCCCAGATCACCAGGTCGCCCACCTGCCAGCGATGCCGGTAGACATAAGCCGGCTGGGTCGCGTGCTCGAGCAGATCGGAGAGCAGCACCCGCCCCTCGGCAACGGGCAAACCTTCGATGTGGCTGGCGTGCACCCCCACGAACAGAAGCTTGCGGCCAGAACCGGGATGGGTGCGGATCAGCGGCCAGCGTACACGCGGTATGGCATCGATCTGCTGTTGCGTATAGCCGGTGTCGCCCAGCATGAAACGTGAATGCAAGGCAAAATGCTCAGCCTCCAGCCCTTCGATCTCGGCGAGCAAACCCGTGTCGAGCCCATCGTAGGCGGCACGCAGATCGGCGAATTCGGTTTCGCCGCCGCTGGACGGATTGACAACCGAGTGCAGCATGGAATAGCGAGCCGGAGGGTTCTGGAACGAACTGTCGCTGTGCCACAACTGATTGGCCATATTGTTCACGATACGACGGTGACTGCGTTCCGCTATTTCTCCATCCTCGGCGACATTCGAAATGTCGGCAAGCTCCTTGTATTTCAAACGGGCATGCTGATTGGATGCCTTCTTGAAACCCAGATCGAGCGGCCCGAACGACAGCGTGAATGCCATTTGCTCATCCTGCGAGAGCGGCTGGCCGCGAAACACCAGCACCGCATACCGGTTCATGGCATCGTCGATCGCATCGACCATCTGCGGCGACAAGGGTTTCGTGATATCCACGCCGCTGGCCTCGGCCGCAAACAATGGATGCAAGGGATTTAACTTCAGTGACATGATCGCCCCTTTGGTCTGGTGGAAGATGCGGCAGTACGCGCACTGCCGCGTGCTTAATCGAGGTGAATGTTGCTGTCGTGCGCCACCTGGGTCCAGCGCTGGATTTCCGAACGGATAAGCGCATTCCAATCGGCGGGGCTGGAACCGATGGGCATGACTCCCAGCGAGGCAAAGCGTTTTTTCACCTCGGGCTGCGCCAGGACGGCGGCCACATCGCGCTGAATCTTCGCCACCGCCGGCACGGGCGCGCCGGCCGTTGTGACCAGCCCCATCACGCTGTATACCTTGAAGCCCGGCAGCGTATCGCTCATTACCGGAACACTGGGCAGCGTGGCGTCTCGTTCTGCAGAGGTCAGGGCAATCGCCTTCAGCTTGCCGCTTTCAATATAGGGATGCGCCGAGTACACGAGATCGAACATAAGATCGACACGGCCGCCAAGCAGATCGGTAAGCGCCGGGCCGCTCCCGTTGTATGGAACATGCACGATATCGACGCCCGCCGCCTTCTTGAACATTTCACCCGCCAGATGAGTGGCGGTGCCCAGGCCCGGGGTGGCATACGTGAGCTTCCCGGGATGGCTGCGCGCGTACTTGATCAACTCCGGCAGCGTATTGAACGGCTCGCCGGGCTGGGCCACCAGCACCATATTGGAACGTGCGAGCTCGGTGACTCCGGTGAGATCCTTCAATGTGTCATACGCCATTTTGCTGTGGATCGCCGGGTTGATGGTGTAGGCGCTGATGGCCATGCCCAGCGTATAGCCGTCAGGCGCCGCCTTGGCAACCTGGGCCGTACCGATCATGGTGCCGGCGCCCGGCTTGTTCTCTACCACTACCGGTTGACCCCATTTCACATTGAGGCCATGCGCCACGATGCGGGCAATCGTGTCGGTCGGCCCACCAGCAGGAAACGGTACGACCAGCCGGACCTCATGTTGCGGAAAATCGGCGGCATGAGCCGAGGCTGTCACGACAGGGATCGCCAGCGCCGCAATGGCCGCGGCCAGTAAGCGAGGGAATTTCATCTTGTCTCCTTAATATTTTGATTCTTAGTTTCATTATATTTTAAAAAACAGGCGTGTCAAGGTTTTTTAAAACAATGGATTGAAGACTTTATCCAAAATTAAATTGCATTCAAATCAGAAAATATTCATATTTAATGATATGTTATGAGAAGGATGAAGAGAAACGCACATATGGAAAGCATATGGCTTGCCCTTCCATTTATTAAAATAAAATGATTTATTATTTCAATTTATTCAATTCATAATGGATTGAAATACTTAATTCCAATAGAAAAGCCGCAAATCTGGACATTGATGCGACCCCAGAGGACAATCAAGAGTCGGTGGGTGTATGTACATTACCCGCCTAATTTTCCATGGAGATAACATGGTCCGGCCAGCAGCAATACTGATGCTTTCGATCCTCGCACTCTCCGGGTGCGTTGCGGGCCCATACTCGGACGGCTACTACAACAGCAATTCCGGCCCCTGCGTATATAGCGGAGATTGCATGTACTACGGGGGATATGACGGGGGCTATTACAACCGGTACGACAATCGGTACGACAATCATTACTACAGGGGAAATGACAGAGGGCGCGACAACCACCAGTACAACAGAGGGAATGACAAAGGACACGACAGCCGTCAGAACAGCGGAAACAGGAACAGGGACGACAGGGGGGGAAATAACGCAAGGCCCAACAGGAACAACAGCGGCGCGCTCCTTGGCCGCCCGAGCAATCAAGGCGTCAATAGGCCGACCGACCCGCCATCCATGTTCAATAATTGAAAAGGCTTATTCACGCCGCAGCGGCATCACCTCAAAAATGCAGGTAATGCCGCCCGGCAGCACTACATGCCCAGGCTGCCCCGCAGCCGGCTTTGGAAATTCGCCAGCTCGACCGGCAAGCGATTCTTGAGCTTGCCGAACAGCTCCGCATGCAGGCCGAGCTCCTTGCGCCAGGCGGCGGCATCGATGGCCGTGATGTGCTTGAACTTGTCGGCCCCGAAATCAAGCCCTTCCCAGGTGATGTCTTCGTAGCGAGGAGTAATGCCAAACAGATTTTCCTCGCCCTGCGCCGAGCCTTCGATGCGCTCCAGCATCCACTTCAGGATACGCATGTTTTCCCCGAAGCCCGGCCACACGAACTTGCCTTGCGCATCGGTCTGGAACCAGTTGACGCAGAAGATGCGCGGCAAGGTCGCGCCAGCAGCCTGCAATTTCTCGCCCAGCTTCAGCCAATGCGCAAAGTAGGAACTCATGTTGTAGCCGCAGAAAGGCAGCATGGCGAAAGGATCGCGACGCACTACGCCCTGTGCGCCCGCGGCGGCGGCAGTGGTCTCGGAACCCAGCGTGGCGGCCATGTATACGCCTTCCAGCCAGTTGCGCGCCTCGGTGACCAGCGGCACTGTGTCCGAACGGCGGCCGCCGACGATAAACGCATCGATGGCCACCCCGGCGGGATTGTCCCACTCGGGATCGATGGCCGGGTTTTGCACCGCAGCCACGGTAAAACGGGCATTGGGGTGCGCCGCCTTGCGGCCGGACTCAGGAGTCCAGTCCTTGCCTTGCCAATCGATGCAGTGCTTGGGAGCCGGGCCCATGCCTTCCCACCACACGTCGCCGTCATCGGTGAGCGCCACATTGGTGAACAGTACGTTCTCGCGCAGCGAAGCCATGCAGTTGAAGTTGGTTTTCTCGTTGGTGCCGGGAGCAACCCCGAAATAGCCCGCCTCGGGATTAATCGCATACAGGCGGCCGTCGGGCCCGGGCTTGATCCAGGCGATATCGTCGCCAATCGTGGTGACTTTCCAGCCAGGCAGGGATGCGGGCGGAATCAGCATCGCAAAATTGGTTTTCCCGCACGCCGACGGGAATGCCGCGGCCACGTGCATTTTCTTGCCCTGCGGCGAGGTAACACCCAGCACAAGCATGTGCTCGGCCATCCAGCCTTCATCGCGGCCCATGGTGGACGCAATGCGCAAGGCAAAGCACTTCTTGCCCAATAAGGCATTGCCCCCATAACCCGAACCGAACGACCAGATCTGGCGGCTTTCGGGATAATGCACAATGTACTTGGTATCGTTGCAGGGCCAGACGACATCGGCCTCGCCGGCGGCCAGCGGCTTGCCCACCGAATGCACGCATGGCACGAACTCGCCATCGGCGCCCAGCACGTCGTACACCTTGCGGCCCATGCGCGTCATGAGGCGCATATTGACCACGACATACGGCGAATCGGACAGCTCTACCCCGATATGCGCAATGGGCGAGCCCAGCGGCCCCATGGAAAATGGAATCACGTACAGGGTGCGCCCGCGCATGCAGCCCGCAAACAGCCCGTTCAGCTTTTCACGCATGGCGGCCGGCGCCGTCCAGTTGTTAGTGGGGCCGGCGTCTTCTTCTTTTTCGGAACAAATGAAAGTACGGTCTTCCACACGCGCCACATCGCTGGGGTCGGACCAGGCCAGGTACGAGTTGGGCCGTTTGGCCGGATTCAGGCGATGCAGCGTCCCGCTCTTGACCATCAGTTCGCACAGACGGTCGTACTCCTCTTGCGAGCCATCGCACCATTCGATGCGATCCGGCTTAGTCAGCGCAGCGATCTCTGACACCCACGCCTTGAGGCGTGCGTGCTTTACCCAGCCAGGGGCGTCGGAGGATGGTTTGGGGCTGACTGTAGCGTTCATGGAACTTGCTCTCCTGATAGGTGATGCCATGCAAAGACGCGGGCAAACGCTGCGCCAATGCCGACTTGGGTAGCGGGCGGGAGCTTGGCGCAAGCCAAGTCCGTACGCGATCTGCTTGGGAATAAGCTAATTATTCTAAAGCCTATTGGCGGAAAACGCCCGTCGATACATTTGAGCCGGCATTCAGATGCCATAATCGCGGTTGACAATAGGGTTTCATCACAGGAAATTGAAAGGTTAAAAATGAACGGTGCAGATAGCCTTTGCGACACATTGCTGGCCAACAACGTTGATGTGTGTTTCGCCAACCCGGGCACATCCGAGATGCATTTTGTGGCAGCACTGGACAAGAAACCCCAGATGCGTTGCGTCCTGGGCTTATTCGAAGGGGTCGTAACAGGTGCTGCCGACGGCTACGCGCGCATGGCGGACAAACCGGCCGCCACGCTTCTGCATCTGGGCCCCGGCCTGGCCAATGGCCTGGCCAACCTGCATAACGCGCGGCGCGCGCACACGCCCATCGTCAACATTGTCGGCGACCACGCCACGTATCACCTGCAGCACGACGCGCCGCTGACCACCGATATCGAAAGCCTGGCGCGCCCCATGTCTCAATGGGTGCGTCGCATACAATCCGCCGCCGACGTATCGGCCGCGGCGGCCGCGGCCGTGGCGGCGTCGCATGGCGGACAAGGGGGCGTCGCCACCTTGATCCTGCCGGCCGACGCCGCCTGGAAACAGGCCCCGGCCGATATCCAGCGCGCCACCCTGCCCAGCCCTACTCATGTCGATCCAGACGCCTTGCGCCAGGCCAGCGAAGCCCTGCAAAACGGCCGCAAGACCGTCATCCTGTTGTCGGGCAAGGCTCTGCGCAGCAAAGCGCTCGAAACAGCCAGCCGGATTGCCGCGCGAACCGGTGCCCGCCTGCTGGCGCAGCAATCCAATGGCCGGGTTGAACGCGGCGCGGGACGAGTCATGATCGATCGTGTTCCGTACAATGTCGACCTGGCCGTCAAGACCTTTGCCGATACCGAGCAGCTTATCCTCATCGGCGCCAAAACACCGGTGGCGTTCTTCGCTTACCCCGGCAAGCCTGGCGTGATGACCCCGCCCACCTGTCAATCCATCGCACTGACCCGCCCCACCGATGACCTGACCGAAGCGCTGGAAGCCCTGGCCGATGCGGTCGGAGCGCGCCAATCAGCGGCGACCGTGGCAACAAAAACCGATGCCGGCGAATTACCCACCGGGCCGCTGACGGCCGCCGCCATCATCCAGGCGATTGGCGCCTTGAGCCCTGAAAACGCCATTCTTTGCGACGAATCGGTGAGTTCCGGCAGGGACTCTTTCAAATCCACATTCGGCGCCGCGCCGCACGATTTCCTGCAAATCACCGGCGGCGCCATCGGCATCGGCCTTCCCCTGGCAACCGGGGCGGCCGTGGCCTGCCCGAACCGCAAGGTCATCCTCATGCAAGCCGATGGCAGCGGCATGTATACGCTTCAGGCGCTCTGGACGCAGGCGCGCGAACAACTGGATGTCGTCACGGTTATTTTCGCCAACCGCAGTTATGCCATCCTGCATCATGAATTGAAAATGGTCGGCGCGGGCGAGCCCGGGCATAATGCGCGCCGGATGCTGGACCTGGACCATCCCGCCTTCAACTGGGTGCTCATGGCAAACGCCGCCGGCGTCGAAGCGGCACAAGCGGTCGATGCCAAATCGTTTGTGGATCTTTTGCGCAGCGCCTTGTCCAGGAAAGGCCCATTCCTGATCGAGGCGCTCATCTAGCAGAGTTGGTCGGCATGTGCGGCGTGCCGCCGCTGCCATCATCCGGCCGAGCTATATGCCGTTTTGACAATAGTGTAAAACTCGGCGGCGTAATGCCCTTGTTCCCGTGGGCCGTACGATGATCCTTTGCGCCCTCCGAATGGCAGATGGTAATCCAGCCCACTGGTCGATTGGTTTACCTTGACGATCCCGGCCTGGGCGTTTCGTTTGAAATCGGTGGCGTACTTCAGACTGGTCGTGCAAATACCGGCGGACAGGCCGAACTCCGTGTCGTTGGCAACAGCAAGCGCCTCGTCGTAACCCTTTACCCGCAATACCGCCACCACAGGGCCGAAGATTTCTTCACGAGCGATCCGCATATCAGGCCGCACGTCGGTAAATAGTGCCGGTTGCAGGAAATAGCCCGGAGTCTTGCGGGAAAGCGTATCGCCTCCCCACCGCAAGGTCGCGCCCTCGTTGCGGCCAACATCTATGTACGACAGATCCGTTTCCAGCTGTCGCTCATCGACTACCGGGCCGATATCGGTGGACGATTCCAGTGCATGCCCCACCTGCAAGGTATCCAGACGCCGCATGACTGCGGCGATAAATCGATCGTATATGGCGTCGGTGACAATAAGGCGCGAGGAAGACGTGCAGCGCTGGCCTGTACTATAAAAACCACCGTTTATCGCGCACTCCACAGCTACGTCAAGACTTGCATCGTCCAGAACGACAAGGGGGTTCTTCCCGCCCATTTCCAGTTGCATGCGCTTCATCGTTTCACCACCCACGCATGCAGCGGCAATACCGCGGCCGGTAGGTACGGATCCGGTAAAGCTGATGGCGTCCACATCCCTGTGTGTAGTGAGCAAGGCACCAATGGTACGGCCACTTCCCATGACCAGATTGAGTACACCGGGGGGCAGGCCGGCTCTTTCCAGTATGGAAACTAATGCCCATGCGCAGCCCGGGACGAGTTCCGCCGGTTTGAAGACAATGCAATTGCCGTAGGCAAGCGCGGCGGCGATTTTCCAGGCGGGAATGGCGATAGGAAAATTCCAGGGCGAAATAATGCCCACCACGCCCAGGGGTTCGCGCGTTACCTCTGCATCGCTGCCTTCCTGCAAGCCCGACAAACGTTCTCCGCCAATGCGCAGCGCTTCTCCAGCCATGAAAGTAAATACCTGGGCCGCGCGTGTGACTTCGCCTATGCCTTCAGGCAATGTCTTGCCCTCTTCACGCGACAGAAGGCGCCCCAACTCTTCGCGCCGCGCAAAAATTTCCGTGCCCGCCCTAGCGAGGATATCGTGGCGCACTGCGGGAGTCGTATGCGACCAGCGGGGAAACGCATTGCGCGCGGCCTGGACGGCCTGATCGGCTTGCGAAGCCGAAGCGCGTGCGTACTCTCCTATTACGTCGTTAGTGTCCGACGGGTTGATATTGCGATTGATATCGTCGGAACGAATCCATTGGCCATCGATAAAATTGCCATAATGCGTGTTCATTTTTCTGCGCTCCATTTAATGACGATGGGCCTAACGGCCGGCGGCTATCGCCGATTCGCGTACAGAGGCCAGCGTATAAGAGGGGTTGATCGCCTCGGGGTCGATCAGGCAGTGAATGATGGCGGGCTTTTTCGATGCCAGCGCCCGCTCGAATGCATCGGGAAATTCATCGGTGCTTTCCACTCTTTCGCCATGGCCGCCAAAAGCTTGGGCGTAGGCGGAAAAATCGGGGTTGTGCAGCTGGGTTGCACTGACGCGCCCCGGATATTCCCGTTCCTGGTGCATGCGAATCGTGCCGAACATACCGTTGTCGACAAGGATAACGATAATCGCCAGGCCGTATTGCACCGCTGTGGCGAATTCCTGACCATTCATCAAGAAACACCCGTCGCCGGCAAAGGCGATAACCGTCCTTTCCGGCAAAATACGCTTGGCTGCCACCGCAGCCGGGACGCCATACCCCATGGATCCCGAGGTCGGCGCCAATTGTGTGCCGAATTTGCGAAAACGGTAAAAGCGATGCACCCAGGTGGCGTAGTTTCCAGCGCCATTGCATATTATGGCGTCATCAGGCAGGCGGCTATCCAAGAAGCTCATGATACGGGCCATTTGCAGCCGCCCCGGCGACCGGATCTGTGATGGGTCGCTCCAGGACAAATACTGGCGCCGGCCGCTTTCCAGATATTCGGCTCGCGACGCCGACTTGGGTAAATCCAGCCCCAACAAGGCATCGATGAATGCAGGCGGGCTTGCGTTAATGGCCAGATCGGGACTATAAACCCGCCCCAACTCACTCGGGTCCGGATAAACATGCACCAAAGTCTGTTCGGGCACGGGAATATCGAAAAGCGTATAGCCCTGGCTGGGCACCTCTGACATACGACTGCCGATCAGCAAAACCAGGTCGCTGCGCTTCACGTGTTGCACCAGTTTCGGATCAGGGCCAAAACCAAGATCGCCTATAAAGCTTGGATGATCAGTCGGGAAAAGCATCTGGCGCCGCAACGTCACAGCGACGGGAATTTGCCACTGCCCGGCGATATCGGCCAGTTGCCTGACCGATTCCGCTGTCCAGCGTGAGCCTCCGAGCACAATCAATGGGCGTTCGGCCTGCATCAATAGTATGCGCAGCTGATCGATCTGGTTGGAGCCGGGATAGGCTTCTATGGGCAATACCGGCTGGCCGTCGCTGGCGCCGGTGGTCTGCACCAGCATATCTTCGGGCAAGGCCATGACGACAGGCCCGGGGCGCCCGGATATGGATAAGCGAACAGCACGGGAGATAATCTCGGGGATGCGGTCCGGGTCGTCGATTTCTGTAGCCCATTTTGCCAGCGGCCTGAACATGGCGCGGTAATCCAGTTCTTGCAGCGCATCCCTTTCGCGCATGCCACGCGCTATCTGCCCAACGAAAAGCAGTAAAGGCGTGGAATCGTGGTAAGCAATATGCACACCGGGAGTCGCGTTCGTGGCCCCGGGCGCCCGGGTCACAAAACACGCCGCGGGGCGCCCAGTCAGTTTCCCATAGGCCTCGGCCATCATTGTCGCCCCGCCTTCCTGGCGGCACACCGTGACACTGATATCCGAATCATACAAAGCGTCAAGCACCGCCAAATAACTTTCGCCAGGCACGCAGAACACATGGTCCACGCCATGGATGCGTAGTTGATCGACCAGTGCCCGGGCCGCGATACGTTTTTTTGGAAAAGGCTTTATGTCTTGCATTGTTGTCTCGTGGATAAGATTAGGATTCGGTCCGAAATCCATATATGCTTGTCATCGACGTGTTTCATGATGCACCGGCCGAATATTTAGAATATGAGCCTGCGGTGCATGTATCCAATATTATTTTTTTTTCAATCGATATGATTTGCGTATCGACTCAACATACTGGCTTACCGGAAAGGAAATATGGACTTCCGACATCTTCAGCAATTCGTGGTTCTCGCCGAAACCTTGAACTTTCGCCGCGCGGCGGAAAAGCTGCACATGTCGCAGCCGCCCTTGTCCGTTTCCATCCGCAAGCTCGAGTCGGACGTAGGCGTCGCGTTATTCACGCGCGGAAAAGATGGCGTAAAACTGACCGAAAGCGGTGAAGCCGCGCTGGTGGACGCTCGCAGAGCCTTGTTTCATGCCGAGCAATTTCGCCAGATGGCCCAGGCGGCCTCCACCGGCGACGGAGGGATTCTTCGCGTGGGGTTCGTTGGCTCTACAACTCATTTCATACTGCCCAAGCTGCTGACTCAATTTCGCCAACGCTATCCGGGAGTGCAACTGGTTCTTCGCGAAGCAACGTCGATTCGCATCATGCAGGAACTGGAAGAGGAAACACTGGACGTGGGCGTCGTGCGCGTACCCGTTTCGTCTCATGCGGGCACGCGCCTGCTGTCTTTGCATACCGAGCATTTCGTGCTGGCAATGCCAAAAATGCATCCGCTGGTACAGCGCGCTTCGCTGCAACTGAAAGACTTGTCGGAAGAAGGCTTTATTCTGTACACCGCAACAGACGCCGCGGGCCTGCGCATGGCGGCGATCCACGCCTGCCAATTACGCGGCTTTACACCCCGCGTGGTGCAGGAAGCCGTGCAAGTTCAAACGGTGCTAAGCCTGGTAGAGGTGGGGCTGGGCGTAGCGCTGGTGCCATCGATCAGCCGCCGCTTTGCCAGTACGCAGATTGTGTATAAAACCTTATCCGATTTCCCCGATAGCGCATCGATCGGCATTTCAGTGGCCTGGAACCCCAGCGCAGAAATTGCCGCCGTACGCAACTTCCGTGAAGTGGCCGAACATGTCTTTCCCCAGTAGCACGTAGCCGGCAAAAGACAAGGCCGAAGCCTTATTCGTATTGCCGGCTATTCTATTACACCACTGCCCCGCCATAAGGAAATCTGCTCGGACGAAGCCCGCAGGATGTTTTTTAGCACCGCATCGGTATGCTCCCCCAGCCTTGGCGGCGCCGTAGGTGCGCGTGGTGGCGTACCCCGCAAATTCAGGGGCGAACGCATAAGCCGTATACTGCCGTGGCGCGCGTCGGGTGTATCGACAATAAGCCCCCGGGCTTTTATTTCCGGCGCATCCAGCGCTTCCGGCACATCCCTGACAGAGCCCGCAGGAATACCGGCGGCCCGGATTTTTTCCAGCCAATAGGAATTGGACTGCGTCACCAACACGCCTTCCAGTTCCCGCAATAAGGTGTCCCGGTTCAACACACGCTGGCGATTGCTGCAATAGCGGTTATCCTGCGCCAGCTCGGGCCGGCGCAATACGCCGCACAATGCGGCAAATTGCGCATCGTTGCCCACGGCCAGGGCAAAGCGGCCATCCGAGCTTGAAACGATTTGATAGGGCACGACTGTGGGGTGTCCGTTGCCAAAGCGTCCGGGCCGATGCTGCGCAGCCAAATAACCCATGCCGATATTGGCCAGCACGTTTACCGCCCCGTCCAATAAGGCCAGATCGATCAACTGCCCCTTTCCGCTGTGTCCACGCGCAAGCAGCGCGGCAAGAATGGCCTGTACTGCATTCATGCCCGTAACCAGGTCGGTAATGGCGACACCCAGCTTCATCGGTTCGCCGCCCACCTCGCCCGTTATCGCCATCAGGCCGCTTTCGGCCTGAATCACAAAATCGTACCCGGGCTCAGCGGCGCGCGGCCCCGTACGGCCATAGCCCGAGATCGAACAGTAGATCAATCGCGGATTGAGCTCCGCCAGGGTTTCGTAATCCAGCCCGAATTTGGCCAGCGTGCCTAATCGATAATTCTCGACCAGAATGTCCGCCTCTTGCGCGAGCCGACGCACCAGGGCCTGGCCTTCGCTGTGCTTCAAATTGATTGCCACAGATTGTTTACTGCGGTTGGCGCACATGAAATAGGTCGACTCCCCGTCCAGATCGGGCGGCAGCCAACTGCGTGTGTCGTCGCCTTGCCCAGGAGCTTCTATCTTCCAGACTTCGGCCCCCAGATCGGCCAGCGTCTGCGTACACCAGGGACCCGCCAGCACACGGCTTAAATCAAGAACCCGGATTCCTTCAAGTGGCGCGGCACCCTGCCCCACGGCGGCCCCTGTTGCTGCCTGCTGCTCCGTCATAAGCGTTCCGCTGAAAGTTCGCTGCAAATGAATGCGAGCGCCGAGCTCGAGGTTTTCCGCAACAGCGCCTCGCCGATACGGCCAGCCCAATAGGTTTCATTACCTGCAGCCAGTCGCCATTGGCGCAAGCGCCGCGTATATAACTGCAGGTCATACTCCTGGGTGATGCCCAACGCGCCATGCACCGCATGGGCAATGTCGGCGATCACAGCGGCGGCTTCACTGGCCCGGCTCTTTCCGACAGCGGCCAGCAAAGGGCGCGGCCACCAGTTGGTGCTATTGCAGGCCATTTGCGCCGCCATGCGGGCGGCCCATGTACGCTCGGCCATAATGCTTATCTGACTCTGGACCGCCTGGAACTTGCCTATGGGTTTGCCGAACTGGGTGCGCTGGCCGGCGTAATCCAGCGTCAAGGCCAGGGCTTTATCCGCCGCACCGGCAATCAATGAGGCGTGGCACACCGCAGAAATTTCGGCCAGCTTGGCGCATGGATGAGTCTCTCCGCTTATCCCGTTTGCCGCGCGCGGCCCTTTCCAGCGCATGGCCACATCCAGGCTGGCAGGGTCCGCAATCAACTCAGACTCAAGGTCCGCTCCCCGGGTGGGCAGCAACACAATTTGACTGCCAAGGTCGGCCAGCACCCATTGGGCCGTACGGCCAAATGAAACGGCGCTGCCGCTTATGGAATTTTCGCCGGAACGCATGCCGAAAGCGGCAATGGTAATAGGCCCTTTTGGTATCGGCGCCCGGACATGGTGCAGCCAAGCGCGCGCCAGCATGGTTTGTGCAAAAGGCACCGGTATGGCATGCCGGCCCGCGGACAAAAACAAGGGGAACACCTGGGCCAGCGTCAGGCCGGCACCGCCCGATGACTCCGGCACGAGCGCGTCGAGAAATCCGGAGTCCTCCAGTGCTTGCCATAAAGCGTCAATGCTGGCGCCTTCTTCGATGGCGCGTATTGCGGCGGGCGTAACGATTTGAGCAAACAAGCGCTCGATCGAATCGCCAAAAATATCGTCCATGAAAAATCCTTATCGCAGCCCTAGACCGCGCGCAATGATGCCACGCAGGATTTCACGAGTTCCCCCGCGAAGCGAAAATGAGGGGGCCAATTGCTCCAGGTAAGCCAGGGTTTTCAGCAACGACGCGGACACAGGCGCATCAGGCGCCGAGCCCAGGACCTCGCCAATAAGCCGCGGGATAGCCTGTTCTATTTCAGTTCCGAGATCCTTGACCAGGGTGGCCTCGATAGCCGGGCTTTCCCCTTTGGCCAGCTTGGCCGTCAACGATAGGGACATTGCCCGCAACACAGCCAGCCACGACACAATTTGACCCAGCGTTGCCGCCGCCACGGCATTGCCTGCGTCGTTGAGCCGGCAATGCGCAAGCCAGGTTTCAAGCAAGACCATGCTCGAATACAAGCGTTCGGGCCCGCTGCGTTCGAAAGCCAATTCGGCATTGACCTGGGCCCAACCGTCGCCCTCTACCCCGATCAATGCATCGTCGGGGCACTGCACATCTTCGAAAAAAACTTCCGAAAAATGCGCATCGCCGGCCATGTCGTTTATGGGACGTACGCTTACCCCGGGAAGCTTCAAGTCGACAATGATTTGCGACAAACCCTTGTACCGGTCCGCAGTCGTGCCCGAGGTACGGACCAATGCAATCATGTAGTCCGAGTGCTGTGCATTGGTAGTCCAGATCTTGCTTCCACTCAGCAGCCAGCCTGCCTGGTTGCGTACGGCTTTGGTCCTGATGCTGGCAAGATCGGAGCCCGAATCGGGCTCGCTCATTCCTATGCAAAAGAAAGCCTCGGCCTTGCAGATTCGCGGCAGGTAAAAAGATTTTTGCGCCTCGGTACCGTATTTCAGGATTAACGGCCCGCTTTGACGATCGGCTATCCAATGGGCCGAAACCGGTGCGCCAACGCCAAGCAGCTCTTCGGAAAGTACAAAACGGGCGAAGGCGCTCTTGCCCGCGCCCCCGTATTGCGGGGGAAGCGTTATTCCAAGCCAGCCTCGCTGTGCCAGTTTGCGGCTGAAATCGGCATCGAATCCCATCCAGGACCGCGCCCGAATATCCGGCGCCAACCCAGCCAGGGCGTCACTCAGAAATGAGCGTATTTCAGTGCGCAAGGCTTCGTCTTCAGCCGGAATTTCAATAAGCTCAAGCGTATCTATCATGATTCAAGAGTATGTCCGGCAAGGAACATCAAAACCGGCAGATAGTGCACAGCGCTTGTTCCAGTCGATTCAGTTGTAATAAGCCAGCGGATACTATCGATGTTTCAGCGACTTTGTGTCTAATATTATTTTTTTTGATAGTGATATTGAATTCATATCGGACAGGCTTAAGCTCGTTGACAGCTCCCCGCCGCGCCGTCTTTCGTCACTTGCATCCGTGGGCCGCAAGATCGGCATCAACGCCATGAATCCATCGATATGCTTTGGTTATTGATCTGTAAAAATTTAATATTGGATCGAATTTTCCGGATCTTCTAAGCTTGGCGTCTATTCTTGCCGCCGCACGCGGCGTGGCAAACAGACCAGATTCTCCTGCAGACGCCACGGCAAACCCGCGTCAACCAAGAACCCGTCAAACCACCGCGGCTATGCCGTACATCATAAAGAATCCAGCATGGACCCAATACTGCATTTCGAACAAGACGAGCGCGGCATCGTGACACTGACGATGGACCACAATGAAACTCGCAATGCGCTCACAGGCAACAATATGGTCAAGGAATTTCTTGCGGCGATCCAGCGTATAGAAACCGACCACGCGGTGCGTGCTGTAATCATCACCGGCGCCGGCAAGGTTTTTTCTTCCGGCGGAAATATTGCCGAAATGGAAAGACAGCTCAAACCCGAATTCCCCAGCCCGGCATTGCGCCATGAGTACCGGGAAGGCATACAACGCCTTCCCCTGGCCTTGCATAATCTGGAAGTGCCCACCATTGCCGCAATCAACGGACCGGCTATCGGAGCCGGATTCGATCTGGCCTGCATGTGCGACATACGCATCGCGTCCGACCGTGCCGTATTCGCCGAAAGTTTCGTCAAGCTGGGCATTATCCCGGGGGATGGCGGCGCCTGGTTCCTGCCCCGGCTCATAGGCATGTCGCGCGCGGCCGAAATGACACTTACCGGCGATCCGATAGATGTCGCGCAAGCCGTGCAATGGGGCCTGGTTTCAAAAGCTGTGCCGGCGGAAGAATTACTGGCCGAATGCCGCAAAATGGCGCTGCGAATCGTCGCCAACCCAAGCGATGCAATCCGGATGAGCAAGCGCTTGCTGCGCGAAGGCCAGCATAGCCGGCTCGATACCCTGCTGGAGCTATCGGCAGCCTTTCAGGCGATGGCGCACAAATCCGAAGACCACGCGACCGCAGTGCGGGCATTCATGCAAAAGCGCGCCCAAAAGAAATGAACCATTTCCCCGCGGCAGGCCAGGCAGCGCAAGCGACCTGTTAAATTCGATAGCGCTTGACCACTTGCGGGTCGGGATCGCACCCCAGGCCTGGGCCGTTGGGAATGCCTATAGTGCCGTCCGCGCCGGGCAGGCCTACATCGCCGAACAAAGGGGCTTCCAGCTGGACGCCAAAAACTTCAATACCCCCTATGCCGCCATATGCGCCAGCCAATTGCAAGGTGGCCAGCAGGCCCGGACCGAAATAAGGCGAGTGAGGCGCCATCTGGCGGTGATATTGCCGAGCCAGCTCGGCAACCGCGCCAAATTCGCTGATGCCCCCCATTTTGGTCACACTGGGCTGGAAATAATCCACACTTCCCGCTGCCAGCAAAGGCTCGAACGACACCGCATTTGCGAGGTTCTCGCCCAGAGCGAGCGGGATATCGACGGCCTCGCGCAAACGGGCCAGACCCGGCAAGTCTTCGGGCGGCCATACGGGTTCTTCCAGCCATTTGAGCTTGTATGGAACCAGTTGCGTAGCCATCCGTATGGCCTGATCGGCGCTCCACTCGCAATTGACGTCCAGCATCAGGTTCACGTCGTCGCCAATGGCGCCACGGGCGGACGCAACCGCGTCCACCGTAATCTCATGCAGTTTCAGGCTGCCGAACCCCTGCTTTAGCGCGCGCTCGCACGCGCGCGAGACAACCGCCGGATCAGACAGGCGCATAAAGCTTTTGTAGGCGGGAACAGTATCGCGTACCCTCTGCCCCAGCAACTGCGCCACCGAAACGCCGGCACGTTTTCCGGCCAGGTCCCATAAGGCAATGTCCAGGCCGCTTAATGCATATTGCACCGGACCGCTGCGTCCAAAAATATGCAAGGGCTTTTTCAGGGCCGCCATCAACGCGGAAATATCGCTTGCATCTTTCCCCAAAGCCAATGGGCGCACCACCTCTTCCAGAGCCTTTATGGTCGATGGAATAACGTTGTAGCCGAACGCCTCGCCCCACCCTGTAAGGCCATCGTCGGTCTGGACCTTCACCAGCAGATAGGAAAGACGGGACCAGACAGTCCCTCCAAAGCCGGTAGGCGCGCCGTCATGCTGATACGGAATGGATACGGGTATTGCTTCAATCGAAAGAATATTCATGAATCGGGATGTTCCGTAATATCGTTGGAATGCGGGATTTCCTGGTCGCCGTGGGACGCCATCGCCGAGCCTGCGGCTTCAGTAGCAGGAACTGCGCCGCCGCCCAGGTAAATACGGCTGATCAGCTCTCCTTGTCTGATTTCGTCGGCCGTGCCTTGACCGCCGATTTTTCCGGTTTCGACCAAATAGCAATAATCGGCGAACTTAAGCGCCTCTTTGACCAGCTGCTCTACCAGCAGTATCGCGACGCCCGATTTCGAGAGCTCTTTGGCCACCGTGAGAATCCGATTAATGACCATGGGGGCCAGTCCGCTGGATGGCTCGTCCAGAATGAGCAGGCGAGGTTCCGCCACAATGCCTTGGGCTACGGCCAGGATCTGCTGCTGTCCACCGCTTAACCGGGACGCCATCAGATGGCGCCTCTCGGCCAGTTCAGGAAACAAATCGTAGGCCATGTCCAGCTTGGCGCGGTCGCCGCGGCGATTCCGGGCATAGGTGCCCAGCAGCAGATTGTCTTCGATACTCAGGCCGGTGAAAACCCGATGCCCTTCCAGGACCATGACCAATCCGGCCTGCGCGGTAGCGCGGGCGTCGGCACTGGAAATGTCCTGGCCGCCGAACAGCACGCGTCCGCCTTTTTTTGCCACCAGCCCCGAAACGGCATGCAGCATAGAGCTTTTCCCCGCACCGTTGCGGCCCAGCAATACGACAAACTCGCCTTCATGGATGCAAAAATCGACACCATGGACGACTTCCGCCTTGCCGTATGCAACCTGCAACGACGAAACGTCCAACAAGATGGGAGATGCCGAATGCCCGCGTTCTTCTTTATGCATGATCAGGCCCCCAGGTAAACACGGATGACTTCAGGGTTGGCGCGAACCTCGGCGGCCGACCCGCTGGCTATGGTGCTCCCCAGATTCAGGGTAGTGACGCGATCGCAAATCCGGAATACAAAATCGGTGTGATGCTCGACAATCAATACGCCCAGGCCCGCATGACCCATCGCCAGCACGATAGCGGCCAGTTGTTCGATTTCGTGCTCCGTCAGGCCGCCGGCGGGTTCATCAAGCAAGATAAAACGAGGCCGCATGCACAGGGCCCGTGCTATCTCGAGAAACCGTTGCTCGGCGTGGTCAAGCAAGCTGGCCGGTTGATCCATGATGTGGCCCAGGCCCATGGCTTCAAGAATTTCGCGGGCCCGGGCGCGCAGCCCGTCGTCCTCCCGGCGCGCCGCCGGCAAGGCCAGTGCGTTCTGCAAAAAGCCGGCGCGCGTATCTTTCCAGCCTCCAAGCATTGCGTTGTCCAGGCCGCTGAGCGTGCCGAGCAGCCGGGGCTTCTGAAACGTCCGCGCAATGCCCACCGCCGCCCGGTGTTGTACCGATGCGCGCGTTAGCGGCAATCCATCCAGCGCGATCGAACCGCCGTCAATGATGTAATAGCCCGAAAGCAGATTCAGCAATGTGGTCTTGCCGCTGCCATTGGGGCCTATCAATCCGTGGATTTCACCCTCTTTCAAAGACAGGGACACTTGATTGACGGCCACCACCCCACCAAAGTGTTTGCTGGCCTGTTCAAGCTGCATGCCGTCCGTGTGTTTGCGCCCTGTGCGAATCGCCGCGATCAGTCGGGGGATATCGGGGCTAACTACCCGTTTCTCGCGATTGCGAGGAGAGAATTTTTCACGGAGCAGGCGAATGACACTACCTATTCCTTCCGGAACAAGCAAAACAACAATGAGCAGCAAGGCGCCATAAAAGAATTGCCCCCAACGAGCCAGAGAACCCATCATTTCCGGCAATATCGCCAGCACAATGGTTCCCAGGAACGGCCCCCAGATGGTACCCCTGCCGCCGATTACGATGCATATGAAGAAAAACAGGCTTAGCTCGAAGACAAAGGTTTCAGGTGTGATGTAGCTTTGAAGCGTGGCGAACAAAGCGCCCGACAGCCCCGCTGTTACGCCGCTGAATGTGAATACCGTCAGTTTTACCCTGAAGATTGGTACGCCCGCCGAACTGGCCGCCACCGTGCTGTCGCGCAATGCGATCATGGCCCGGCCCCACATGCGGCGCACCAGATTCCACGAAAGCCATGTAACCAGCCCCGCGAATGCCGCCACCAGCCAATACAGGCCCGAGGGACTGGCAAACGGAGCGTTGAACGGTGGCACACTGAGCCCTACTCCGCCCCCGGTCAGGTCGGCCTGAGCCAGAGAAAATTCGGTAACCATCAGGGCAAAGGCCAGCGTTGCCATGGCGAAATAGAAACCCGGCAATCTTAATGAGGGCAGGCCTAAAAGAAATCCGCAGACGCCACCCAGGCCCGCCGCAGCCAGGGTGGCGATCCAGGGATCCAGATCGTAACGGCCGGTGAGGATAGAGTAGGCATACGCGCCAATGGCCAATAGGCCGATATGCCCGATGGACAGCACCCCGGTGTAGCCCACCGCCAGGTTCAGGCCCGCAACCAGAATCCAGTAGACGCCGATCAGGGTGGCAATATGAAGCTGATACGGATTACCTATCCATAAAGGCAAGGTAGCCAGTGCCGCAACGCAAATCAGCATGGGCATGCCAGGTTTGAGATGGATATTCATACTTGACGCATCTTTTGGTTCCCGAACAAGCCTTCGGGTTTAACCAGCAAGAAAAACATTAACAGGCCAACCGCGATGGTGCGTTGGTATTCGCCGCCAAAAAAATAAGTGGCCAGGGTGGATAACAACCCCAGCACCAGGCCTCCGATCACGGCGCCAAGGTTGCTGCCCATGCCTCCGACAGCGAGGGCGATAAAGCCGTACAAGGTGAGGGTCAACCCCACCGCGAAATCCGCGAATGTAAGCTGCCCGCCCGCAAAGCCGACCAGGCCGCCCAGTAATCCGGCTATGCCGTATGAAAACGCCCTGATGCGGCCCGTCGCCACGCCCCGCGCCCTGGCGGCAAAAGGATCTTCGGCAACCGCAAGAAAAACTTTCCCAAACAATGTGTGGCGATAAAAACGGTCCAGGGCAACGACCACCAGGGCAACGCACGCGATAGGAAGCCAATATTTCTGATCCCACAGTCCCGAGGTGAAATCCTGATCGATCAAGCGCGGAAAAGGCTTGGGCTCGGTGCCCCACAACAGCACTACGCTTTGCTGAATGATGGTTGCCAGAGCCAGCGTACTGAGCAGCCAGAGATGTTCTTCGGAACGGGCCAGAATACGCCTGATTGCAACGAATTCTGTAAGCAGGCCCAAAATAATGGCGGAGGCAATGGCCCCTGCCAGCCCTACGAAAACGGGCAGTTTCAAGTCGCCGATCAGGTAGGCGCCCATTACCCCGCTGATCATGAAAAGATGGCCCGTTGTAAAGCTAAGGACCTTCGAGGTCGAGTACATCGCGTTGTAGGCCAACGCGGCGGCCGCATAAAGCGAGCCTATCGCCAAGCCCGTGACCAGGACTGTCAGCATGCCGGGAACTCCTGTGACTATTAAAGATGTGTCGGCCCGATTCGGGCGAGCCGACACCATTTCCAATCAAGGCGCGCTACTGCGGAGCCCGCTTGAAACTGCCATCTTTGAATGTATTGGCAAGATCGACCACCATGGCGGAATCGGGGAAACCGTTATGGTTTTCAGGAGTCCAGGTGTAATCGGCATAAACGCCCTTCAGGTCCTTGGTGGATTCCAGCACTTTCTTGATGGCCTCGGGATCGGTGCCGCCCGCCTTCAACACAGCATGCTCTATGATTTTTACCGTGTCGTAACCCAGGGCAACCCACCAAAAGGTGAAATTGATCTTGTCGCCCAGTTTCGGCCGCATCTGGTCCATCAGTTTTTGGGTAGCCGCCGGCAATTTTCCACCGGCATCGTACGTGGTGCTGGTATAGCCGGCCGCGTAGGTATTGTCCCAATAGGATGGTTTGTTGAGGAGATCGCGAATAGGCAAGCCCATCAACGCGGGGTGGCCCACTACCGGCACATCCCATTGGGCATTGCCGCGGGCATTCAGGATACGCGCCAGCAAGCCGGTTGCCGCGGACCAGGGCATCAGCACATCGGCCCCGGCCGCGCGAGCCTTGGCGATTTCGTCGGCCACGCTGGTCTTGTTGGGGTCGATCAGAACCGAATAGACCGGTTTGATCCCGGCTTTTTCAAGCAAGGCGGCCGCAGCCTTGGCCGAAGAGGCGCCATAACCGGTGGTATCGCCTATGATCGCGATTTTCTTGTGCTTCAGGACGTCTATGGCGTAGCGGTTGGCCGACGTTATCCATTGCTGATTCGAGTTGATGACACGAAAAGCCAGGGGGTATTTCTTTGCATCTATCAGACTATCTACCGTACCAATAACCAGATTCGGCACTTTTGCCCGCGTCAGAATAGGAATGGTGGCCAGGGATTCACCCGAATTGACCGGCCCGATCACAAAGGCCACTTTTTCGCTGTAAGCCAGTTCGTTGGCAAAATTGACCGCCTTGGTCGGGTCGCCCACGGTATCGCGGGTAATCAGTTTCAATTGCCGGCCATTGATTCCCCCCGCCTTATTGATCTGTTCAACGGCAAACTGCACACCTTCGTTTTCGGCGATTGCCGCGGAAGACAAGGGACCCGTCAACGACGACAGCCAGCCAATCTTGATGGGGTCGCTGTTGGCACTGGCGGTTGCCGAACCTAGCACGCAGGCCAGGACGGTGGCGCCTTGCACTGCAAGTTTTACTGCGTGGAAAAGCTGTTTCATGTCTGTCTCCTTGAGAGATTATTATCAAATAGCCACAACATCTTCAGGTGCTGTGCCGAACTATCCGTGTTGCGAATCCCGAACCGATATCCGGTAACGCTCTATGGTTTCCCAATCGAATGTAAAACCTGTCCCTGGCCGGTCGGGCAGGCAAATAGTGCCATCAGGCTCGAGGGACATTTTCTCGGTAAACAACGGGGCAAACCACGGCATGTGTTCGCACCACGTTGCGTTGCCCGCCGAAGCGACAATATGCAGGCTATGTTCTGTGAAGATATGGGGAGACACGGCAAGATCGAGCGTGCCCAGGTAGCGAACCGCCTTGAGCATCTCGGTGTATCCGCCCATGCGTTGGAGGTCGGGCATGAACACCGTTGCCGCCGCACTCTGCGCCATGCGCCGGATGCCATAGCGCGTATATTCGGTTTCGCCGCTAGCCACCGGCGTATCCAGCTTGCGAACGAGCATGGCGCCCGCCTCATCGTTCCATGTAGGGACAGGCTCTTCGAACCATTCAAGATTGAACTGTTCCAGCGCCTTGCCCAGCCTGAGCGCGCTGGCCGCATTCAGGCCCTGATTGGCGTCGGCCATCAGGGAGACGCCATGGCCGATTTCCGACCGTACCGCCTCGACCCGGGCAACGTCTTCTTTCCAGTCGGCCGATCCGAGGCGCATTTTCATGGCAGTGAAGCCTTGCGCCAGAAAAGCGCGGGCTTCGGCCACCAGCTCATCCTGGCTGGATGAAAGCCACAGGCCGCCGCTGGCATAGACCGGCACGCGGTCGCGGCACGCGCCGAATAACTTGTACAAAGGACGATTCGCCGCCTTTCCGATAATGTCCCAGCATGCGATATCTATGGGGTTATAGGCCAGTATGGAAATACCGCTTTGTCCATAGAAATTGCTGCCGCGGAAAAAATCGTTCCATAGACGCTCGACATCGTGCGGATCGCGTCCTACGACCAGCGGAGCCAGAGTTTGCGTGAACTGGGCAATCGCCGCCAAACGATGACGATCAAAACAAAAACCATAACCTTGGCCAATGATGCCCACATCGGTCTCCAGCGTGGTCAACAGGCAGCACACATCGGAAATTTCATGGATGGACGTTTTCAAAGGCCGCTCCAGCGGCAGCGAAACCAGTGCTGTCTTGAGTGCTGTAATGCGTATGGCTGACGGCGTAGAAGATGTATTCACACTAGCTCTCTTTAATCAGTTGTGCGCTCGCGCCTTCGGCGGCTCTACCGCCCTCAGGCAAATTGCCGCCGGATATCCGTCAGTGCATGAACGCTTCTCAACGCCGGCGTGAATCAAAAGCCAGCCCTCGCAGGGCCTTGTCTTTACCAACGTGTTGGATGGGTACTATCGATGTTTTAAGCTGTGCTTGTCTAATATTATTTTTTTCAATTCCGATACCAAAGCAATATCAATCTATCGGTTGTGCAATGCAAAAAAACCCGCAATGCCAGAAAGCATGCGGGTTTCTATACTGCAATCAACTGCTGTAGACTAATTCCTGGCGGACAGAGGGGGATTCGAACCCCCGATACGCTATTCACGTATACACGCTTTCCAGGCGTGCGCCTTCAACCGCTCGGCCACCTGTCCTAACCTGCGCATTTTCCAGAAAAATGCGCGAAGTCCGCTATTCTAGCAGAATCGGGCGCCCAGGTTTCGCGCACGGCATTTCAACGCCTTGATGGCAAGGGGCCCCAGGCGCCAACCCGCCCCCTGAGGCCAACGATTCAAGCGGCTGCTGCCCCCATCATCCGCTCCACATACCGGGCGATCATGTCGATTTCCAGGTTGACCTGGCTGCCGGCCTTGAGGTGCTTGAGCGTGGTGACTTGCACGGTATGCGGAATCAGGTTGATGCGAATCTCGCAGCCCTGCGCGTTATCGTCAACCTGATTGACCGTCAGGCTTACGCCGTTGACGGTGATCGAACCTTTGTAGGCCAGGTACTTCGCCAGCTTGGCCGGTACATCGATGCGCAGATCCCAGGATTCGCCCACGGGCTCGAAACGGCTGACTTCACCCAGGCCATCCACGTGTCCCGAAACCAGATGGCCGTCAAGGGAATCGCCCAGCTTCAGGGAATGCTCCAGATTGACCTCGCCCGGCACGTCCAGACCAGTCGTGCAGTTCAGGCTTTCGCGCGAGACATCGACTTCGAAAGTGGCGGCGCCCAGTTCGACGACGGTCATGCAGGCCCCCTGGATCGCGATGGAGTCGCCCAGGCGTGTCTTGTCCAGGGGGAATTCGGAGGCATGGATCTGCAAGCGAACCCCTGCGTCTTCCCCGCCGTTTTCCAGAGGGCTGACGTGTACGATATTGCCGATGGCAGCGACGATTCCTGTGAACATTATTTTACCTTTCTGCTGATTTTTTACGATGATGCCGGCATGGCGGCCCTTGCGGCCGTCACAGCGAAACTATCATTAATTCATGCTCGGGCGACTATAAGGGCCGCCCGTTCACTTCACAAAAAATTCCTCTACAATTTCACTCGGGATGTCCCTGGGAGAGGCCGGCAGGCTGGACGGCTTCGAGCAGCGCCCGCCAGCGTTCACCCAGACGGGCGCGCAGGCGGATGTCGGGCGCGAGCATGCACGTCTCGAAGAACTCGAAGCGTGCGGCCTGCTCCAGGCTTTCCAGGGCGGGCAGGCGCGCCATGGGCAGCGCGTCGCCCAACAGCATGGGCGCCATGTACACCAGCAACTCATCGACACATTGGGCCTGCAGCAAAGCGCCGTTCAGCCGGGAACCCGCTTCGACATGGACTTCATTGATTTCGTTGGCGCCCATCCAGCGCATCATTTCCGCCAGATCGACACGGCCGCCGCCACGGGGCATATCGGTACGGCCCACGCCCGAAAGCGGTTCGTTCGGGCCATGAACAGCGGGCAGTTCGATAACCTGCACATTGCGGCCGGCCAGGCGCTCTGCCTTGGCCGGGTCGCTGCGGCACGTGAATACCCAGGTGCGGCCGCCGTCAAGCAGGCGGGCATCTTCAGGGATTTCAAAGCGTGTATCGACGATTGCCTTGATGGGTTGGCGATCGGTTTGCACATGCCGCACGTTCAGTTGCGGATCGTCGGCCAGAACCGTGCCCACGCCAGTCAGCACCACGCAGCTGCGAGCCCGCCAATGGTGGCCATCGGCGCGCGCCTGCGTACCGGTAATCCACTGCGATACGCCATTATGCAAGGCGCTGCGGCCATCGAGCGAGGCGGCAAGCTTGAGCCATACCCAGGGGGTTTTGCGGGTCATGCGGGCGATAAAACCCGGATTGATTGCCAGGGCCTCGTGTACGCATACCGATGTCGTGACGGCAATGCCGGCCGCCCGCAGGCGCGCCAGCCCCTGGCCGGCAACCAGCGGATTCGGATCGAGCATGGCAACCACCACGCGAGCCGGCCGGGCCTCGATCAGGGCGTCGACGCAAGGCGGTGTCCGGCCATAATGGCTGCAGGGTTCGAGCGTAACGTAGACTGTCGCGTCGGCCGCGTCGTACCCACGCTGGCGCATATCGCGCAGGGCCATGACTTCGGCGTGCGGCCCGCCCACGGCCTGAGTCGCCCCCGAACCAAGCACTTGGCCGTCGCGGACAATAATGCAGCCGACGCGCGGATTGGGCGCCGTCAGGTACAGCACCTGCGCGCCCTGCGCAATGGCCTGGCGCATCCAGTAGGAGTCGTCGAAAATGGTGGAAGTATTCACAGCATCGATTGTAGCGGCAGGACTGGCCGCGCAAGCATGGCTCGCGACCCGCATCGACACGGCCCGGGCCGATTACGATTTGGACGGAACCTGGATTTCATCGATAGCCTTGACGAACTCGCCGATGTCCTCGAAGCTTTTATACACGGACGCGAAGCGCACATACGCCACTTGGTCGAGTTTCTTCAGCTCGGCCATTACCAGCTCGCCCACGTGCCCCGAGCTGACCTCGCGCACTCCGCTGGTCAGCAGGCTTTCTTCGATGCGGGCAACAGCGGCGTCGACATCATCGGTGTTGACCGGACGTTTACGCAAAGCCAGGTTCAGGCTGGCGCGCAACTTGCCGGTTTCGAACTCGGTACGCGTGCCATTGCGCTTGACCACGGCGGGCATGACAAGCTCGACCCGCTCATAGGTAGTGAAGCGCCGGTCGCACGCCGTACAGCGCCGGCGCCGGCGTATGGTATCGCCCTCTTCCGAGACTCGGGAGTCGATGACCTGGGTATCGAAGCTACTGCAGAACGGGCATTTCATCGTAGCGCTTCAGGCCCGGCCGGCAAACCGGGTCTGCCCTGTGTTAACGGTATACCGGCAATCGCGCCGTCAGTTCATTGACACGCGCGCGGACATCGGCAACCACGGCCTGGTCGCGGGGATTGTCGAGCACATCGGCAATCAGGTGCGCCGTGAGCTCGGCTTCGCCCTCTTTGAAGCCACGCGTGGTCATGGCCGGCGTACCCAGGCGGATGCCGCTGGTGACGAATGGTTTTTCGGGGTCGTTGGGAATGGCGTTCTTGTTGACGGTGATATGCGCCTGTCCCAGGACGGCTTCGGCTTCTTTGCCGGTAATGCCCTTGGGACGCAAGTCGACCAGCATGACATGGCTTTCGGTGCGCCCGGAAACAATGCGCAAGCCGCGTTCGACCAGGGTGCGGGCCAGCACATCGGCGTTCTTGGCGACCTGGGCGGCATAGACCTTGAATTCAGGAGACAGGGCCTCTTTGAACGCAACGGCCTTGCCGGCAATCACGTGCATGAGCGGGCCGCCCTGTATGCCGGGGAAAATCGCGGAGTTCACCACTTTTTCGAACTCGGACTTCATCATGATGACGCCGCCGCGCGGTCCGCGCAGCGACTTGTGCGTGGTCGACGTAACGAAATCGGCGTGAGGGACGGGATTGGGATATACACCACCGGCAACCAGGCCGGCGTAGTGGGCGATATCGATCATGAGCAAAGCGCCGTTATCGTGCGCAATGCGTGCCATGCGCTCGAAATCGATGCGCAGCGAATAGGCCGAAGCGCCGCCCACGATCAGCTTGGGCTTGTGTTCTTTGGTGAGCTGCTCGAGCTGGTCGTAATCGAGCACTTCGTTGGCATCCAGACCATAATGCTTGAAGTTGTATAGCTTGCCCGAGGCATTGACCGACGCGCCATGCGTCAGGTGCCCGCCCTCGGCCAGGCTCATGCCCAATACCGTATCGCCGGGCTTGAGCACCGCCATGTACACACCCTGATTTGCCTGGGAACCCGAATTCGGCTGCACATTGGCCGCCTCGGCGCCGAACAGCTGCTTGAGGCGATCGATGGCAAGCTGCTCAACGATGTCGACGTACTCGCACCCGCCGTAATAACGCTTGCCGGGATACCCTTCGGCGTACTTGTTGGTCAGTTGCGTGCCCTGGGCCTGCATGACCGCCGGACTGGTGTAGTTTTCGGAGGCGATCAATTCGATATGCTGTTCCTGGCGGACATTTTCTTTTTGAATCGCAGCCCAGACTTCGGCATCGACTTGATCGAGAGTACGTGAACGGTCAAACATTTGGCATCCTAGGTTTTCGGTATGGCGAGGGGAACAAAGCAGCTGATTTTAACGCGAATGCCTCTATTTTTACCGAAGCCTCCGTGGAAACCGCGATGGAAAGCATCTTTCAAGCTATAAATGCCTTGAAAATCGGCGCTGCCTCACGCCAGCTTGAGTAAAACTCATACAAGCCGGCCAGACCGCAGCCGGACTTCAGGCTTTGCCCGCCAGGCGGGGATTGAGCGTATACCAGCCGGACAAGGAGGCCTGATCCAGGATATGCCCTTTTATGGCTTTCAGGACATCGGCGCCGCCAAAGCGGCCTTCAAGCGGCACATGCTCGATGTCCAGCGCATACACAGTGAAGATGTACCGATGCGGCAAGGCATCGTTCCAGGGAGGGCAAGGGCCGTCGTAGCCGAAGTAGTCGCCGCTCATGTCGCGATCGCCCGCAAACCAGGACGTGTAGTCGTTGATCCCCTGGCGCGTATCGTTAGGGGCCAGCGGACCGCCTTTGCCCCGGGGGGTAATGCCGTTTGAATAAGCCCCTTCGGCTATCTCGGTGGCAGTCGCCGCAATATCGACCAATACCCAGTGATAAAAATCGACGCGCGGTAAATCGGCGGGCACTTCACGCCCTTCCTGGTTGACGTCATCGGGCTTGCTCGGCACATCGGGATCATGGCAGATTACTGCGTACGAGCGGGTTTCCGCCGGTGCGCCGGACCACGCCAGGTGAGGATTGGCGTTGTCGGCCAGGGCCACATGCGCCGGCCCATCAGCTTTACCGAACGCATTGCGCTCGGGGATCATTTGCTGGTCAGAAATCGACACACTGGTGAGCTTCATGAAAACCTCCTGAGTTGGCGAACTAGCCATTTAACGTAACGCGGGCAAACTTGCGCTTGCCCACTTGCACCACATAAGTTCCGGCGGCGAGCTGCAGCGATTTGTCTTCAATGCGATCGCCGTCGACCCGCACCCCGCCCTGCTCGACATTGCGCTGCGCCTCGGAGCCCGAGGCAACCAGGCCCGCTTCGCGCAAGACCTTGAGAATGCCCAATGGCGCGCCGCCGATCTGGACCTCGGGCATGTCGTCGGGAATGGCGCCATCGCGAAACCGTGCCTCGAAATGAGCCAAAGCGTCGTGCGCCGCCTGCTGCGAATGGAATCGCGCCACGAGCTCCTGTGCGAGCAGCACTTTAGTATCGCGCGGATTGCGCCCTTCCTTGATCTGTTTTTGTAACAATTCTATTTCATCCAGCGAGCGGAAGGACAGCAACTCGAAATAGCGCCACATCAGGGTATCGGAAATCGACATGAGCTTGCCGAACATCGAATCGGGTTTTTCGGAAATGCCTATGTAATTGCCCTTGGACTTGGACATTTTATCGACACCGTCGGTACCTTCCAGCAAGGGCATGGTAAGGATGCACTGCGGCTCTTGCTTGTACTCTTTCTGCAGTTCGCGCCCTACCAGCAAATTGAATTTCTGATCGGTGCCTCCCAGCTCGAGATCGGCCTTGAGGGCCACGGAATCGTAGCCCTGCATCAAGGGATACAGGAATTCGTGCACCGAAATGGGGATGCCGCCCTTGAAACGCCGGGTGAAGTCTTCGCGCTCCATCATGCGCGCCACGGTATAGCGCGATGCCAGTTGAATCATGCCGCGCGCGCCCAAAGGATCGCACCATTCCGAGTTGTAGCGGATTTCGGTCTTGGAGGGATCCAGCACCAGGCTGGCCTGGGCATAGTAGGTTTTCGCATTTTCCTGGATCTGTTCCGCCGTCAGCGGCGGGCGAGTTGCATTGCGCCCGCTCGGGTCGCCTATCATGGAGGTGAAATCGCCGATCAGAAAAATGACCTGGTGGCCCAGATCCTGGAGCTGGCGCATCTTGTTGAGCACCACCGTATGGCCCAGATGGATATCCGGAGCGGTGGGATCCAGGCCAAGCTTGATGCGCAGAGGGACGCCCGTGGAGCGGCTGCGGGCGAGTTTCCTGACGAATTCGGATTCAACCAGCAGCTCGTCGCAGCCACGCTTTACAACGCGCAGATCGGCTTCGACTTCAAGGGTAACAGGGGCTTCGGTGGACGACATGACAGACCGTTTAGAATAAGAAAAACACAAAAAATAACTCGAAAATTCGAGCCTGATGCGTTAGGATAACGTGCGAACAGGATCCCTGCACACAGACAGGGGCCGTGTTTCGCATCCAGAAACTCGATCTTATCAGAGTGCTTGCTGGCTCACCCGGACAAGCGCCTTCCCAGCGGCAATCGCACCCGGGTTCGCAGCATCATCCATCAAACGAATAACTAGGTTTTGGCTTTATGTTTAAAAAAGGGACCATCAACACTCCCTCCCAGACAGGCATGCGCCCTGTCCGTCACCGCACCTCCGCTTATATCAGAAACAGCTTCCTGTTCGTAGCGCTTGGCCTGTTCGCCACCGCCGCCGCGCTGGCCGTCGTGGACCCGAACAACGGCACCACCGAACTGCCATTGATCCATGCCGCCCGGCAGACCCTGGCCCTGCCGGAGCCGTTTCCGCTGCCCATCGGCGATTTCGACACGCCGTTCATCAGCGAAACCCAGATCCGTCCGGGCGATACTTTGTCCGCGCTGCTGCAGCGCCTGCGCATTCAAGAACCCAGGCTGCAACAATTTCTGGCACACGACAAGAACGCTCGCGCCATATACAAGCTGCAGCCAGGACGCACACTGCAGGCGGCTCTCGACAAGGATGGCCGCCTGGTGTGGCTGCGATATAACCACACCCCAGGAACCAATGAAAACGGCCATTTCGTTTCGAAGTGGCTGGAAGTGAAGCCCGATGGCAAAGGCCAGTTTGCTGCAGCCGAACGCAGCGAAGCCGCCGATACACAGATCCGGGTCGCCGAGGGCGTCATCAGCAGTTCGCTATTCGGAGCAACCGATGCTGCCGATATTCCCGACGCAATAACGCTGCAAATGACCGACATCCTTGGCAGCAAAATCGATTTCATGCAGGACATTCGACGCGGCGACCGCTTTCGCATCATCTACGAATCGTACTCGCACGATGGCATGGAAGTCGGTGCGGGCCGTATCCTGGCGCTGGAATTCATCAACCGGGATCACCCCTATGAAGCCGTCTGGTTCGATCCCAAGGATAGCTCGGGCGCCTATTACGACTTCAGCGGCCGCAGCCTGAAGGGTGCCTTCCTGCGCACCGCGCTCAAATTCACGCGGATCAGCTCTACCTTCGGCATGCGCATGCACCCCCTGCACCGCACCTGGACAGGCCACCAGGGTGTGGATTACGCGGCGCCCAAAGGCACTCCCATTCATTCCACCTCCGACGGAGTTGTGGAATTCATGGGGCAAAAAAACGGCTACGGCAACGTCATTATCATCAAGCACGGCAAGCACTACTCGACTCTGTATGCTCATCAAAGCAGGTTCGCTTCCGGCCTCAAACAGGGCGAGACCGTCGAGCAGGGACAGCTCATAGGCTATGTGGGGGCGACCGGTTGGGCCACCGGCCCACATTTGCACTACGAATTCCGCGTCGACAATCGCCCAATCGATCCGCTGTCGGTAAATCTCCCCATTGCTCACACCCTTGAAGGCCCCGAGCTCAAGACCTTTGAACACAGCGTTGCAAGCTACCGGGAACACATACACCTGCTTGCCGAATTGCAAAGCCAGCAGCACGTCGCCAGCCGTTAAAGCCATTGAACGCCTGATCATGAAGCCTTCCACGCGTACCAGTCCATGACATCCGGCGCTTTGTATATAGGACTGATGTCCGGCACCAGCACAGACGGGGTCGACGGCGTGCTGGCCGACCTTGCCGACCCGCATCATCCCCTCATCCGGGCTCATGTTTCCCTGCCCATGCCGGAGCCCCTGCGCCAGGAGTTTCTGGCTCTGAACACCAAAGGATCGAACGAGCTGCAGCGAGCCGCCTTGGCCGGCAACGCGCTGGCGCGGCTTTACGCGGCGGCGATTCGAGAGCTTCTTGAACAAAGCGGCAACATCGCACAGAGCATACGGGCCGTGGGCGCACACGGACAAACCGTCAGGCACGACCCCGCCGCCGGCTATACCTTGCAAATCAACGCCCCGGCGCTGCTTGCGGAGCTGAGCGGCATCGACGTCGTTGCCGACTTCCGTTCACGCGATGTCGCCGCGGGCGGCCAAGGAGCGCCCCTGGTGCCGGCTTTTCACCAAGCGGTTTTCAGCGCCAGCATACCCCGGGCCATACTGAATCTTGGCGGCATTGGCAATGTGACCCTGCTGCATCCCGGCGAACCGGTGCGAGGCTTCGACACCGGGCCGGCCAATGTCTTGCTGGATTTATGGTGCAAGGAAAAAACCGGACAGGCCTACGATGTCGACGGGCGCTGGGCCGCGAGCGGCCGATCCCATCCAGCCTTGCTGGAAGCCCTGCTGCGCCAGGAACCCTGGTTCGACCTGCCGCCGCCAAAGTCGACCGGCCGGGACCTTTTCAACCATGCCTGGCTTGCGCAGCGGCTGGCGCCCTTCCTGGCGCAAGGCATTGCCGACACTGATGTGCAGGCCACGCTGCAAAGCCTGACCGCACGCACGGTGGCCGAGGCAATCGAACGCCATGCGCCGGCAATACGTGAAGTCTGGGTATGTGGCGGCGGCGCCCTGAACTCTGCCCTGATGAGCGAACTGGGGCAAGCGCTGGGCCGCCCGGTGCATCCGACCAGCGGCTTGAATATTCCCGTTCAGCTGGTCGAAGCCCTGGCTTTTGCCTGGCTGGCCCAGGCGCACGATCAAGGCCAGGCGGCCGGCCTGCCGACGGTTACCGGAGCACGGCACCCCAGCGTGCTAGGGTGCCGCTATCCCGCCTGATGAGTGGGCGGCGAAAGAAGGACGATGCGGCAATCAGGCCGAGAATGAAGACCCGCAACCGCAGGTCGAATTGGCGTTGGGATTGCGGATAACGAACTGGGATCCCTCGAGGTCGTCTTTGTAGTCGATTTCGGCACCCACCAGATATTGAAAGCTCATGGGGTCGATCAGCAACTGCACGCCTTCCTTGTCAATGGTGGTGTCGTCGTCGTTGACGGTTTCGTCGAAGGTGAAGCCATACTGGAAGCCCGAACAGCCTCCGCCCTGCACGAAGACGCGCAGCTTCAGCTCGGGGTTACCTTCTTCGGCAAGCAAGTCTTTGACTTTGCCCGCTGCCGCGTCGGTAAAGAGAATGGGTGCCGGCGGCACTTGCAGATCGACGGATTCGGTCAGGGTATTCATTTGGTACTCCAAGGCAAGCAGGGCTTGCACACTTAAAACAGCTATATCAACAAGTCTACCAGTTTAATCGGCGGGCGTTACATTGGCGCTGCGGGAAACACGTACAGTCTTGCCTTCGAGAATATCGAGGGTGACGGTTTTAGGTATAAAGCCGTCGGGCAAGCTTAGCAAACCCCGGCTGCGCTGGAACTGATCGAACTTCAAAGCGAATTCGCCAGATCCGGTGTCGCGACCATCGCCTGCGGGTCCGGAACCGGCCCGGACGGGTTCGAGCCGTATTTTAACCGCTTTGCCATGTTGCATGCCGTTAGCCACAAATTGCATAAGGCCATTAAAAGGCACATCGCCCGGCGCGTTACGCATCAGCAACACCCTGTATTGCAGGGTATTGCCCTGCATTTGCACATCGAATGCCCGGACGCTGATCGCCCCCTTGGGGCCCGCCGGCAATAATTGGTCGTAAAAAGCCAGTTGATCGCGCGCCTGGCCGAGCTCCGCCTGATTTTTTTGCAGCGAGGCCTCGAGGCCCGCGCGAGTGCTTTTCTCGACGGCCAATTGCCCCTGAAGCAGATCCAGCTTGGCCTGCGCACTATTCAGATCGGCCTGGCTTTGCGTCACGGCCTGCTCGAACTGCGCTTTTAGCTGCCCATACTGTTGGCTGGCATTATCCTGGAACCAATAACGCGCGGCCAGAAAGCCTATGGCGAGTCCCATCAACAGGCCTGCCGCCATCTTCCATCTGTGTGTAGCCGGCTTGGCTGGAATGACAGCAGGGGCTGGGCCGCCAGACCCAACGGCATTGATTTCGCTCATGTATGGATGGACCCATTTAGCCGATATGAGTTCCGCAAGAGAGATGTAAGCAGACGTTAGGGGAAAATGGCCACCTGTTCCAGGCCGGTTGCCTCAGGCAGGCCAAACATGAGATTCATGTTCTGCACGGCCTGGCCGGAAGCACCCTTGACGAGATTATCCTGAACCACGAGCACCACCAGTTGATCGCCGCCATCGGGCCGATGAACGGCTATGCGCAGATGATTGGAGGCACGCACCGAGCGTGTTTCGGGCAGGCTTCCCGCGGGCATGACATCGATAAAAGTTTCCTTGGCATAGCGCTTTTCGAACAAAGCCTGAAAATCGGTGTCGAGCGCCTCGGGCAATATGCGCGCATAGAGCGTGGAAAACATGCCACGTATCATGGGCACCAGATGCGGCACGAACGTTACGTCGACCGGACCACCGGCCACCGCTTTCAACTGCTCGGTAATTTCGGGATGATGGCGGTGCCCCGCCACCCCGTAGGCCTTGAAATTGTCGCCGGCCTCGGAATAGAGCATGCCGACCGCCGCCTTGCGCCCGGCCCCTGAGGTGCCGGATTTGCAATCGGCGATGATGTGGGATGTATCGACCAGGCGCCTGCCCCCTTCGATGAGCGGGGTAAGACCCAGGATGACAGTGGTAGGGTAGCAGCCCGGATTGCCCACGACCTTGGCCTGGGCGATTTTGGCCCGATTCAGTTCAACCAGGCCATATACGGACTGAGCCAGAACGGCTGGGCAGGCATGAGGCATTTTGTACCAATCCTGGAACACCTGCGTGTTTTGCAGGCGGAAGTCGGCCGCCAGATCGATGATGCGCACGCCGCTTTCAAGCAGGCTTTCGGCCTGGCTCATGGCTACGCCATGCGGAGTGGCAAAAAACACCACGTCGCATTCGTTCAGGGCTGCCGTATCGGGCGTTTGGAAGCGCAAGCCGACTTGCCCCCGCAGATTGGGGAACATGTCGGACACAAGCATGCCATCTTCTTTTCGCGACGTAATGGCCTTGAGTTCGACATGGGGATGCCGGGATAGCAGACGCAGCAACTCCACCCCTGTATAGCCCGTGCCGCCTACGATACCCACCTTGATCCGAGAAGATACTGCCGCCGTCATGATGTTTTCCAGAAATTGACCGTCAAGATTAGATTATGCAACAAGCGGCCCGGCTTGCGCGCAATACCCTGGGCAAAGTTAGCCCATACAACAAAAAGACCCCAGCAAAGCTGAGGTCTTTGGACCGCGCAAGGCCGATAGCAGCCTTGTAAACAGCTTAGCGCTTGCTGAACTGTTTGCGGCGGCGAGCTTTGTGGAAACCGACTTTTTTACGTTCGACTTCACGGGCATCGCGCGTTACCAGGCCGGCTTGCGACAGCGAAGGTTTCAGCGTTGCGTCGTAATCAATGAGGGCGCGGGTAATGCCGTGGCGCACCGCACCAGCCTGGCCGCTTTCGCCGCCGCCGTGCACATTGATATGAAAATCGAACGATTCGAGGTGACCCGTCAGCTCGAGAGGCTGACGCACGACCATGCGGCCGGTTTCACGCGCGAAATATTCATCGACAGGCTTGCCGTTGACAACGATCTTGCCCGATCCTTTTTTGAGGAACACTCGAGCCACCGATGTTTTGCGGCGGCCAGTTCCATAATTCCAGTTACCGATCATGACCTATCCTTAGAATTCCAGCGGTTTGGGCTGCTGAGCAGTATGCGGATGCTCGGCGCCAGCATAAACCTTGAGCTTCTTGATCATAGCGTAACCAAGAGGGCCTTTGGGCAGCATGCCTTTGACCGCTTTCTGGATTGCACGACCAGGAAAACGCTGTTGCATTTTCTCGAAGGTGGTCTCGCTGATACCACCTGGGTATGTCGAGTGGCGGTAGTATTTCTTGTCTTGCGACTTGTTACCGGTCACAACGATATCTGCAGCGTTAATAATGACGATGTAATCGCCTGTGTCAACGTGAGGCGTGAATTCTGGCTTATGCTTGCCGCGCAAACGACGTGCGACTTCGCTGGCCACACGACCGAGGACTTTGCCCTTGGCGTCAATCACGTACCAGTCACGTTGGACTTCATGCGGCTTGGCCACAAAGGTCTTCATGATGGTTCCTAAAAATTGAATAAATGTGTCGGCGGCCGAAGGTTCCAGCAACCCCGTATCCGGGGCGCCCTGACCAAGGCCTTCTATAAAAGAAGGCCCGCCCATTGCCGCCTGCTTAAATTTCCGTATGCCCGTTTGCCTAAGCGTTGTATTTCGCCCGTGCCAAACACACAGAAAAGCCTGTAATCATAGCATAGTTGCTTAATATTCCACGGTTTTTACTGAAACCAGCCTGCTTGAACCCAGGCAAAAAGCAAAAAAGCCGCAATTTTGCGACCTTTTTGCCGATTGGACCGGTGCCGGCCCGGAAGCCGGCGGCGATGCGGATTCGAACACTCGGCCGAACCCCGATGATTCCCGCTATTTTTTCATATTGGCCAGGGCAATGCCCATATAGTTGTCGAACGAACCTTCGGCTACGCGGAACCAGGGCACGACATTATCGCGGAACCCCATGTAGCTGTCGTAGACCTTCTTGAACAAAGGGCTTTTCGCTGAAAATTCCGCATAGACTGTATTGGCAGCCTTGAAGGAGGCGTCCATGACTTCGCGCGGGAAGGCTTTGAGCACGGCGCCATTGGCAATCAGGCGACGCAAGGCAGCAGGATTGTTGGCATCGTAATTGGCCAGCATTTGAACGCCGGCGTGGCGGCTGGCGATGTCGATGAGCGCCTGATAATGCTTGGGCAGGCTGTTGTAGGCCTCGTCGTTGACGTACAGGGAAACCTGCGCGCAGCCTTCCCACCAGCCCGGGTAGTAATAGTACTTGGCCACCTTGTTGAAGCCGAGTTTTTCGTCGTCGACGGGGCCGACGAACTCGACCGCATCGAGCGTGCCCTTTTCAAGCGAGGGGTAGATATCGCCGCCGGCAATTTGCTGCGGCACCACACCCAGGCGCGAGAGGACTTCGCCGGCGAAACCCGCCGTACGCATCTTCAGGCCCTTGAGGTCGGCCGTGGAGTTGATTTCCTTGCGGTACCAGCCGCCCATCTGCGTACCGGTGTTGCCCATGGGGAAATTGATGATGTGCCGTGGGGCAAACATTTCGCGAGTGAGCTTCATGCCGTCGCCCTGGAACATCCAGGCGTTCATCTGACGCGCATTCAGGCCAAAAGGGACTGCCGTGTCGAAGCAGAAGGCAGGATCTTTGCCGTAGTAGTAATACGAGGCCGTCTGGCCGCACTCGACCGTTTTGTTGCCGACCGCATCCATGACGCCCAGGGCCGGAACAAGCTCGCCGCCCGGATAAACCCGGATCGAGAAGTTGCCATCGGAGGCTTCTTCAATCATCTTGCAAAACAGTTGTGCCGAGCCAAACAATGCCGGCAGGGACGTGGTGAAACTGGAAGTCATTTTCCAGCTCAGTTTAGGATTGCTTTGCGCAAATACCGGGGCGGCAACAGCGGCAGTACCTGCCATGGCTCCCAACCCTGCTTTTTTTAGAAATGAGCGACGCTGCATTAGAAGACTCTCCTTTCGAACACTCGAATATTAGGTGCGGTGAAACGGCTACCCGCGCATATTACACTGTGTAGCATTTACCGTAAGGCCGTAAATTCCCTTATTTTTCATGATTGATGCCGTCATCCCGGCGGTTTACAAACCGGCAATCGCCATGTTTTCTATCAGAATCGAGCCGGTAGCTTTCGAGCCCCGGACTATCGTGTCGGACCCTATGGCGGCGATTTGCCGGAACATGTCGGCCAAATTGCCTGCGATGGTTATCTCCTGGACAGCATGGCGAATTTCGCCGCCTTCAACCCAATAGCCAAATGCGCCTCGGGAATAATCACCCGTCACATAATTGACCCCTTGCCCGATCAGTTCGGTAACCAGCAAGCCGCGCCCCATTTTTTTCAGCATGGCGCGAAAGTCGTCATCGGGATGCGTCAGGCGCGAGCTGAGCACAAGATTATGGGAGCCTCCGGCATTACCGGTGGTTTGCATATTGAGCTTTCGGGCGGTGTAGCTGGACAGGAAATAACCTTGCAGCACCCCGCCGGCCACGACGTTACGCGGCTGGGTGCGCACCCCTTCGTCATCGAAGGGGGAACTGCCCATGCCGCCGATGGAATGAGGGTTCTCCGACACATCGAGATGATCGGACAATACCGGTTTGCCCAGGGCGTCGAGCAAAAAGCTGGCCTTGCGGTACAAAGCCCCGCCGCTGGTCGCCTGAACCAGAGCCCCCAGCAGGCCTACCGCCACAGGCGCCTCGAACAACACAGGAAAGCGGCCGGTTTTAATTCGGCGCGCTGAAAGCCGCGCCAGCGTGCGTTCGGCCGCATATCGCCCAATCGCTTGCGGATCGGCCAGGAGCTGAGGATCCCGCTCGGAGGTGTACCAGTAATCGCGTTGCATATGGCCGCCGCGCCCCGCAATCGGAGCCACCGACAAATTATGGCGCGAATAGGGGTAGCCCCCCATAAAGCCGCGGCTATTGCCCAATATAAAGTGGCCCTCGAAGGCGCCTGCCGCGGCGCCATCGGTATTGGTAATCAAGCGGCTGGTGGCACGCGCGGCGCGCTCGGCCTGCAAAGCCAGTTCGGCCGCGGCATCGGTGGAAATATCCCAGGGAAAATGCAGCTTCAGATCGGGATAATCGAATGCCAGCAAATCGGCTTCGGGCAGGCCCGCCGCCGGATCGGCCGCCGTATAGCGGGCAATATGCCAGGCGGCCTCGACCGTTTCGCGCAGCGCCGTAGTGGAAAAGTCGGAGGTGGAGGCCGAACCGCGGCGCTGGCCCGCAAAAACCGTAACATCCAGGGAACGATCACGGGTTTGTTCTACCGTTTCGATATCGTTGTTGCGTACCGACACCGACAAGCCGCTGCTTTCGGACACCTCGGCGGCGGCATCGGACGCGCCGACCGACTTGGCGTACTGAAGCGTTTCGTGAACGAGTTCGCGAAAACGCGCCTGGTTTTCAATAATAGGCAAATGTAAAGTAGAGTGTTCGTTCATTGCTGCTCTTTTAAGTTATTCCATTTCTGGATCAATCGCCGACGCGAAGCACAGACAGTGCAAATAGTACGGCAAGCCAGGCCGGCAAAGCGCATATTGATTTAGAAATGGAATTAGACGGTTATCATAGCCAATTAAAGAACATTTTTACGCTTTACCATGCCAAACGACGTTACAGAATCTCCCGACCCCGAGTACGACCGCCCCAGCAAATCGCAAATAAAGCGTGAAATGCTTGCTTTGCTCGACCTGGGCAAGCAACTGGTTGACCTTCCCAACGAAAAACTCAAGCAATTGCCGCTGGCCGAAAGACTCTACGACGCCATCCGCCAGGCGCAGCGCACCACCAGCCGCGAAGGCCGGCGGCGCCAGATTCATTACGTCGGCAAGCTGATGCGCGATTCGCAGGCCGATGCCATACGGCAGCAAATCGATGTCTGGGAAAACGGCTCGCGCGAACAGACCGACGCCATGCATCGGATCGAAACCCTTCGAGACCTGCTGCTGAACGACGACCAGGCCCTCACCCAGCTGCTTGACGAATATCCGCAAGCCGACATCCAGCAGCTGCGGGCCTTGATACGCGCCGGTCGCAAAGAGGCCCAGCAAAACGCCGGGCTGCAAACCGGCCAGGAGCCTCAGCGCAAACACTACCGCGCCCTGTTCCAGGCCCTTAAAACCCTGGATACCCATACGGAATCAGAATGAGTTCTCCCCTTTTGGAATGCGTCGAGATCGAAACGGCGCCCAACCCCACTCACGCAGTCATCTGGCTGCACGGCCTGGGCGCCGACGGCCACGATTTCGCCTCGGTCGTGCCCGAACTTCACCTGCAGAACGGGCCCGCGATCCGCTTCGTTTTCCCCCATGCCCCCATACGGCCGGTTACCGTCAACAACGGCATGTCGATGCGCGCCTGGTACGACATATATGTAATGGGTTCGGTCATGCGCGAAGACGAACAAGGAATACGCGCCTCCCAGCACGCCATCGAAGCACTGATAGCGCGTGAAAATCAGCGCGGCATAGACAGCGATAAGATCGTGTTGGCCGGGTTCTCCCAGGGATGCGCCATGACGCTGCACACCGGCCCGCGCCTGGATCAAAAACTGGCCGGCATGGTGGGCCTGTCGGGCTATTTGCCGCTGGCCGGCCAATTCGACGCCGAACGGCAGGCCGCCAATCAGGACACCCCCATTTTTCTGGCCCATGGCGTGCTCGATCCGGTCGTGGCCCTGGCGCGCGGCCAGGCAGCACATCGCCAATTGACCGACGCAGGCTATCGAACCAGCTGGAAAACATACACGATGCCGCATGCGGTGTGCCTGGAAGAAATCAACGACATCGCCGCCTTCCTGCGCCAGGTTCTGGTCTAGGGCCCGTCCGCTATTGCGTGCGGCTTTCGCCAAGATCCAGCCATACCCGGCGCATCGTCGGATCTTCCGCGTCGCTGTCGTTGCGAAATCCCAGATGCGTCATGAGACTGAGCATGGCGTAGTTGCTTGCCAGCACCAGGCCATCGATATAAGTCAGGCCCTGTTCCTGAGCGGCTTCGATCAGGCCTCTCATCAACGTGGCTCCCAGGCCGCGGCGCTGCCAGTCGTCGCCGATCACCAATGCATACTCGGCGCCGCGCGCATCGGCATTGCGCAGATAATGCGCAAAGCCGATGATGTGTTCGCGCGGATGGCCGCGGTGCTCCGGATTGGCAAGCTGGACCGTCGCCACCAGGGCCAGCTCGCGATCGTAATCGATGCGCGTGTAGCGCGACAACATGCGCGGCGTCAGCTCGCGCAGCATCGATACAAAACGCATATAGCGTGATTCGTCGGACAGATCGCGCACGAATGTCTGCAGGGGCTCGGCGTCTTCCGGACGTATGGGCCGCATCATCCAGGGCTCGCCGCTCTTGAACCGCCTGGCCTGCACCAGGCGGACCGGATACGGATGGATCGCCATATGCCGATAGCCCGAAGTTTCAGGCAACAACAGTGCCGGCGACGCGGTCAGCCGTATGCACACCGATTGCGCCGCAAGCTGCATGGCATCGGCAAACAGGGAGTCGACAATCAGGGTATCGATATCGCCGAGCAGGCTGACCAGATCGGAAATCCGCTCGAGCGATTCCTGCAGATGCTCAAATGCGGCTGGACTCATTTGACGCGACAACACACGGCGCCACAAGGCACTGCGTTCTATAAGCTGGCGCGCCAGATAACCGTTGAGCGGAGGCAGTTCGACGGCGCGATCCTGGCCCGAGACCAGGGCATCGTGGCCGCCGGAGCCGAACTTGATGTAGGGCCCCAGCCTGACATCGCGCTGCACGCGTATCGCCATGGGTATGGCGTCGTCGGCAGGCGTGCCGGGCCCGGGTTTCGCTTGCGGCGCGCACTGAATCGGGATATGAAAACAATCGAACAGGCGCTGGCACTCGGCTACCGTCAGGGCAAGACGATGCTCGTCGCGGACGCTGCGCAGAATGGCGCGCGCCTCGTCGAGCCGCGGCGGTTTGCCCAGGGCCTCGGGAGGCAGCGTTTGCTGCGACAAGGTCTGGTTGTAATGATAAGACGCCAGAATGCCGAAAGCATGGGCTGCCGTTTCGGGAGTGCGAAAGGCGGGCGTGCCTACATCATCGAGCATGTGGCGCAAAGGCCGCATGCTGGCATCGCCCATGAGGCAGGTGATGACAGGCTTGCGGGCGCCGGGAGCGGCCGCCGCCAGTTGCCGCGCCACGGCGGGCATGTCGGTCAGGGGATCGGGCGCCAAAAGCACCAGTACGCCGTCAACCCCGCTGTCGCTGGCGAGCACGTCTATGGCCTGCTTGATTTTTCCCGCGGTCAAGGGCGCATGTGTAATCACGGGGTTCTGGATGTCCGCCCCTTCTTCAAGCACACCCTTCAAGGCTTTGAGCGACGCCAGGGACAAATCGGCGCGAAACACAGCGGTGCTTGGGCCCATGACATCGAGAGCCAATTGCGGAGCGCCATTGCCATTGGACAGCAAGGCAATGCGCCGCCCGCGCGGGCGGCGGGCATAGCCCAGGACTTTCAGCGCCGAGAACAATTGCACAAAATAACTGATGCGCACCGCGCCGGCGCGGCGCAATAGAGCATCGAGCACGGCATCATGCATCGGGCCGAGTTCGGACGAGTCATGCCCTGCCTTGAGCACAATCACCGGCTTGATGGCCGCCGCCGCGCGCAAGGCGCTGGTAAACGCGCGCGCCGCCGGAATGTCTTCCATGTAAAGCGCGATGCTGTCGGTGCGCGGATCCATGGCCAGGTATTCCAGCACCTGGGCCACGTCGACCACGGACTCATCGCCCAGGGACACCACCGTTGAAAAGCCCAGGCTCACGTCCTCGGCCCAATCCAGGACAGCCGCAGTGATCGAGCGCGACTGCGCTACCAGGGCAGCCTTCCCGACCAAAGCCGTTTTGGCTTGATGACTTAAATTCAGGCCCAAATAGGGCCGCTGCACACCGAACGAACGGGGCCCGAGAACCATGCAGCCGCACAGGCGCGCCCAGGCGCGGCAATATGCCATGTCTTCGATTGGATTGGCCGACGGGGTTTCCTGAGGCAACAGGATCAAGCCTCGCGGATGAACCGCCCGTATGGCCTCCAGCGCTTCCGGCAAGCGCGAGGGCTCGACGCAAACCAGTGCCAGGTCGATCCGGGCCGCCGGCGCATTCGCCTCGCCGCGGGCGGCGACGACAATAGGCACGCCCGCCTCGACAGCCACCAAAGTCGTGCTGCTTTTGAGAAACTCAGGCAAATTCTGTTCGATCGGCAATGGCCGGTCGCTGACAACCAGCAAGGAGCGCGGCTCGAACAAAACAGCCAAACGATGTCGCAACATGCTATACCCGGTTTTAACTATGATTGATCTGTACTCTAAAATACCCCAATTGCCACAACTCAAGCGGGCCAGGAATCACTCTTGCCACGCCAAGCCTAAACACAAACCATGACATCGTCCACCACTTCTGCCGTTCGTACCCGATTTGCGCCGTCCCCGACCGGCTATCTGCACCTCGGGGGCGCACGCACCGCACTCTTTTCCTGGGCTTTTGCACGCCACCATAAAGGCATCTTCGTACTACGCATCGAAGACACCGATGTCGAGCGCTCCACACCCGAAGCGGTACAGGCCATTCTCGACAGCATGGCGTGGCTGGGCATGCAGCCCGACGAAGGTCCGTTTTACCAAATGCAGCGCATCGATCGCTATCGCGAAGTGCTGGGCCAGATGCTTTCCGCGGGCACCGCCTACCACTGCTACAGCAGCCCCCAGGAAGTGGAAGCCATGCGCGAAAAAGCACGCTCGCTGGGGCTGAAACCCCGCTACGACGGCACCTGGCGCCCGGAACCGGGCAAAACGCTGCCGCCGATTCCCGAGGGGCGCAAGCCGGTGCTGCGGTTCAGAAACCCCCACGATGGCGCCACAGGCTGGAACGACCTGATCAAAGGCCCTATCAGCTTCGACAACACCGAACTCGACGATCTGATCATCGCGCGGCCCGATGGCACGCCCACCTATAATTTCTGCGTGGTAGTCGACGACTGGGACATGAAAATCACCCACGTGCTGCGCGGCGACGACCACGTCAACAACACTCCGCGTCAAATCAATATTTTACGCGCACTGGGTGCGACCGTGCCGCAATACGGCCATGTGCCCATGATTCTCGGACCCGATGGCGAAAAACTCTCGAAAAGGCACGGCGCCGTCAATGTCATGGAATACGACAACGAAGGCTATTTGCCCGAAGCCATGATCAACTATCTGGCGCGTCTGGGCTGGAGCCATGGCGACGACGAGCTATTCAGCCGCGCGGAGCTGATCGACTGGTTCGATACCCGGCACCTCAGCAAGTCGGCGGCCCAATGGGACCCAAAGAAACTCAATTGGGTCAATGCCCACTATATAAAGCAGAGCTCAAACGACGATCTGGCCGCGCGCATCGCTCCGCGCGTTCAGCAACTGGGCGGCAATCCCCTGGCCGCCGACCTGGCCGCCGTCATGGGATTGCTCAAAGACCGCGCCGAAACGCTCAATCAATTGGCCCAGGGAGCCATGCTGTTCTGCGGCCCGTATACCCCGGCCAGCCCAGAACTGGCCGCGCAACACCTGGACGAAGCCACGCGGGTGGTGCTCAGGGATTTCGCGCAGCGCGCCCGGACTCTGCCAGCGTGGACGACTCCGGCCCTGGCCGAGCTGATTCATGCAATTTTGGCCGATCACGGCATCAAGATGCCCAAGCTGGGCATCCCCTTGCGCGTGGCCGTCACGGGTCAAAAACAGACCCCTGCCATTGACGCCGTTCTTACACTGCTGGGCCGCGAAACCGTCCTGGCTCGCCTGAACGCGGTGTGAATCCGAACTAAAACGGCAAACGATAGCCGTCCGGCATGCGCCGGGCCCTGATTGCGCCGTCGGAGCCTCGCAGCGCAAGTGTCGTGCCCGCCTGCGACGTAATCGCATAGCGATTGGTATAGATCGGATCGTTTAAATCGACCGGCTCGCCATTCGACTTCGTGGTTCGCAAAACCAGGGTTTGCCTGTCGTGCGACCAGCAGCCGGATTCGCTCAGTTCCTGGGGCGGCTGCCTGCCTCGCTTGAGCTGCTCGACGTAGCCCATCTGGCCGTCCGGCTTCAGGACAAACAGCGTGCGCATCTCGCCGACAATGCCCTTTTCCTTGCGTATGCTCAACCAGGTGCCGACCAGGGGATCGCCGGCGGACACCGCCTGGCACTGCACGCCGACCGGCTTGACGGGAGGCGCGGGCAAAGGCGCCTTCGACGCGCATCCCGCCAATATTGCCGCCAGAGCCAGGCTTGTTGCAAAAACGGGTTTACGACAACTGAACATACCAATTCGACCTTTGAGACAGTTCACAATGACCTTGATATCGTAGCAGAAAGGTCTCCGCGGACGCAGGCCTGTACACAGATTGATCCTTATTGACGGCAAGGTTTATGCCGGTTTGCGCGATGGCAAGGTGTAGCATTTGGAAAAGACCGGGCGCAACACATGCTTGTCCGGCCAGGAGCCTGAAAACCATGAGTTATTCGATACTGGTCACTCTGCATTTATTCGCCGCATTCATTTTCGTCGGCACCGTGTTTTTTGAAGTGCTTATGCTGGAAGGCATACGCAAGCATGTGCCGGCCGACGCCATGCGACAGGTCGAAATCGCCATCGGCCAGCGCGCGCGCAAATTCATGCCTTTCGTACTGTTGGTGTTATACGGAGCGGGTATCGCCATGGCCTGGAACCACCGGGCAGTCCTGGCGCATCCCTTCGCCAGCAGTTTCGGCACTCTGCTTACCATCAAGATCGTGCTTGCCCTGAGCGTGCTGGGCCACTTCATCACCGCGATTACACTGGGCGGCAAAGGCCGCCTCAAATCCCGCCACTTTCGGCGCATTCACTATAGCGTGTTCTGGCACATGATAGGCATCGTGTTCCTGGCCAAAGCCATGTTCTACCTGCACTGGTAGCGCCTACGCATGCACTGGCCCGTCATGAGGAAGGCGGCGGGTTCGCCGACGAACCAGCCTCGCGAAACAACAGTTCCTCCATCAGGCCGGCCGCCGGCGACAGCGTCGTGTGCGCCAACCGCATGACTCCCAGGCATCTTTTGATGCAGGGCCGCAGCAGCGGCACAAAAGCCAGATCGTCCCGATCGGGCGGAACGCCCAGCCGGGCCAGAACCGTAACGCCCATATTGCGCGACAACATGGCCAGCATCGAGATCATGTTCGAGACGTAAAAAGGCCGATTCAACAAAAATGCCGCCGGCTTGTGAGACAGCAGCTGCTTATGCGCCACGGTTCCTATATGCGGCAAATCGGCGATCTCGCCCCATGTAAGGGAAGATCGCTTCGCCAAGGGGTGGGTGCGATGACACACCAGGCCGAACTCGTCTTCGAACAAAGGGGTAAAACTCAAGCGCTTGTCGCCGCTCACAACACTGCATACCCCCAGTTCGACCTGGCCGCGCAATATCATCTGTTCGACGCCTTCGGAGTTGTCGTCGTACACATTGAGCATGACCCCGGGGTAACGAGTCCGGTATACATCGATCAGATGCGGCATCCAGTGCGTGGCAAAGGTGGTGACGCTGGCCACGCTCAAAAACCCGCTATTGCTTTTCGCCATCCTCGACAAGGTGCCGGTGACAGAGTCCGCATGCTCCACCAGGCGCTTGGCCATTTCCAGGCACGACCGGCCGAACGGTGTGAGCACAACGGGAGTGCCGCGCTCGAACAACGCCTGCCCCAAACGCTCCTCCATATCCTTGATGGCCAGGGACACCGCAGGCTGGGAACGGCAGGCCCGGCTGGCAGCGGCACGAAAACTGCCGGTTTCGGCTACCCAGATGAAGTAGCGATAATGACTGATGGAAAACGACATGGCGGTCCGGATTCAAATTTAAAAAACTTATCGACCAATATATTATTTTAATTATTCTTATTTGAATATGTCGCCTAAGATGAGCGCCATGAACGCACCGCACCAGCCAACAGACCAGTTCGATTTCAGCTCCATCGACAATAAACCTCGAATCGACGCCGCCGAGTGCCGCCTGTTCACAGCTTGCCGCGCCCGCAGCGCCGCGCAGCCCGCCTTTCTGTTCGTTGCCGGTGCCTATCATGGCGCCTGGTGCTATAGCCACTATCTCGATTATTTTGCACAACACCATATCAATTGCTTTGCCATTGATCTGCCCGGACACGGCACTCTGTACTCGGCCAGTACACCAGTGAGCCTGGGCATCAACGATCTGGGCACACACCTTGTCCAGGCCTGCCGCACGCTGAACCAAGCTCTTATTTTGGTCGGACACAGCATGGGAGCGCTGCCCGTCATGCTTGCCGCGGCAGGCCTGCCGCTGGCGGGCATGGTCCTGCTGGCGCCCTCGCCTCCCGGCAATTTGCCGCATGCCCAGGCCCTGCCCGCAGTGGCGACAGACCGGCTCAAAGCCGCGCCCAATGCCGCCGAAATCCGCAAACGCTTTCTCGCCGTCGAGGCAAACCGGGATGTCGCGGCGATTGTCCAGCGCTTGACGCCGGAAAGCCCAACCATACTCAATGACCGTTATCTGCTGCGCGTGGATATCGATTCGCGCCGCATTCAATGCCCCGGCATCTGCTTCGAGGCCGAGCTGGACACGCCCGACCGGCATCCCGAAGGGCAGGACAAGGCCATTGCCGATTTTCTGGGAATCCAGCACCAATTATTAAAACAGCAGCCGCACTGCATGATGTACGGAGATCGCTGGATCGACAGCGCCGCGGCCCTGCTGGCCTGGTACCGCATCACATTTCCGGACATTCCCGCAAGCGCTTAGCAAAACACAAACCAGTTCAATCAGTACCACCCGAGGAGGAAATCATGTTCATACATTCTTTTGCCCGATACAGTGCAGCGCTGCTGATCGGGGCCGGTCTCGCCGCATCCGCCCAGGCCGATACATGGCCGGCCAAGCCCATAACCCTCATCGTGCCGTCCGCCTCCGGCGGCGCCGCCGACCTCAGCGCCAGAACCCTGGCGCATTTCCTGACCCAGAAATCCGGCGCCAACGTGGTCGTGGAGGACAAGCCCGGCGCAGGCGGCATTATCGGCACCACAGCCGTAAAACAGGCGGCCCCCGACGGCTACACCTTCCTGCTTTCAACCAACTCGACGCAATCGGCCAATCAGTTCCTGTACAAAAAACTGCCTTACAACGCCGCACAGGATTTCGTTGACGTCGGCATGCTGGGCAAGTTCGGTACCGTGGCGGTAGTTGCCCCGGCCAACCCCATCAATTCCCTCAGCGAACTTGTTGCCAGCGCCCGGCAAAAGCCAGGCAAGGTATTTTTCGGCTACTACAGCTCGTCGTCGCGCGTTCCCCCCGAGCTCCTGAAACACTACGCAAAAATCCAGATCGAAGGCGCCGCCTATAAAAACGTCACACAGATACTGACCGATCTGCGCGGCGGCCTGATTCAGTTCGCCTTTGTCGACTACCTGACCGCCATGGGCCAGATCGAAGGCAAAAATCTCAAGCCTATCGCCGTGACAGGCGCCAAACCCAATCCCTTATGGCCGAACATCGCCGCCACCAACAGCGCCTACCCCGGTTTTATCGTGGAAGGCTGGCTGGGCATATCGGCCCCCAAAGGAACACCCAAGGCCATCGTCGAAAAAATGAATGGCTATATTAAAGACGCCATCCAGGACCCCGCCACCCGCGCGCAATACACCAGACTGGGACTACAGCCCGAAAGCATGGATGTCGCCAGCTTCCAGGCCTTCGTCAAGGAAGATGTGCAACGCTGGAAAGAATGGGTCAAGACCGCGCAAATTCCTGCGCAATAGAAATGTCGCCGCTATAACAGATGACACAAGCCCACTCCCGCGAAACATGACGACGCTACTGGGTAGGTGTGGCGCTTGTGGCCACTCGCCGCCAATATGGCTGCGAGCCGCGGTGGCGGCCTGGGCATAGCGGAGGAGCTTCGAGCCGGCCGCCTTCAAAGTCTAAGGCGGGGATGCAAGGTCGCGGCTGTTTGAGCGTCAAGGGTGTCTACAGCCCGGGGGGCTGTGGACGACGCGAGTTCCGCGACCGCCCCGCCTTAGACTTTGAAGGCGGGCAGTCCTGGCAAAGCCAGGACCCGGCGAGGCGACGACGATGTGCCCGGGCCGCCGCCGCGGCGCCTCAAGAACGCCAGCAACCTCAGCCATATAAGACAGCCCAGATGAACCCACGAGCGGTCACAAGACCCGTCCCTTGTCATCTTGACGGCCACTACAAAGGCAGGCGAACCTCCTGCTTGATCTCGCGCAAAGCAACAATAGTGCGGGTTTGACGGACACCCGGCAGATTGAACAGGAAACGATGCAGGAAACTGTCGTAGGCCTCCGGGCTTTGCACCAGAATTTTCAGCAGAAAATCGGCATCGCCGGTAACCGCATAGCACTCCAGTATCTCCGGCGCATCGCGCACCGAGCGTTCGAAATTCTCCACCACCGCGGCCGAATGCCGGTCCAGGCTGATTTGCGTGAACATGCAGCCGTGCAATCCGACCTTATTGCGATTAACCTTGGCGTAATAGCCCTCGATCGCGCCACTGGCCTCGAGCGCCTTGACCCGCCGCCACACCGGCGCCGTCGACAGACCCACCTGGTCTGAAAGCTGCTGGGCGGAGGCACGACCGTCTTTTTGCAAGTGCTGCAGAATTTTTATATCAGTTTTATCCATATTTGGCCGTTACGCGAAATGTTTATTTCAATAACTAGGGATTTTACGAGATAAAAGAGCAATAAAACCGCTTGCTTGAAACCCTATCATGGCCTGATTGATGGAGTTTTCTATGTCTACCCCTATACTTGATACGCAACATCAGCCGGACAGCACACCGCCGCCCAATGTTGATAGCGTCAATTCGACCAGGCAAGCCGCCGTCGATACGCAATACCAGCTCGGCGACAACCTGACACGTACCGAAGGCCGCGTGTTCCTGACCGGCACCCAGGCCCTGGTGCGCATGCTCCTCGCGCAGCATCGCGCCGACCGCAAGCGCGGCCTGAACACAGCCGGCTTCGTCACCGGCTATCGCGGCTCGCCGCTGGCAGGCGTAGACCTTGCCATGTGGCGCGCGCAAAAACTGCTGACCGCCAATCAAATCGACTTCCTGCCCGCCATCAACGAAGACCTGGGCGCCACCATCATGATGGGTACACAGCAGGCAGGCGTACGCGACGACCGCACCGTCGATGGCGTCTTCGGCATGTGGTACGGCAAAGGCCCGGGCGTGGACCGCGCCGGCGACGCCCTGCATCACGGCAACGCGGCGGGGGCGTCCCGCAACGGCGGCGTGCTGCTGATCGTCGGCGACGACCACACCGCCGCATCCTCATCCATACCGCATGCCAGCGAAACCTCTTTGCTGGCCTGGAGCATACCCATCGTGCACCCCGCCTCGGTCGAAGAATACGAATATTTCGGCTTGTGGGGCTGGGCGCTGTCGCGCTATTCGGGCGCCTGGGTGGCCTTCAAGGCCGTCACCGAAACCGTTGAAAGCGGACGCTCCTTCGATTTGCAGCCTGTGCCCGAATTCACAATCGACCAGAACGACATCCACAACGGTGCGCTGGAATACAGCGCCAGGGAATTCCTGACACCCGCCATCGAAAACCGCATCTCGGATCGCCTGCTTGCCGTCAAGGCCTTTTCCCGCCAGCACCCCCTGGACCGCCTGATCGATCCGGCACCTCACGCCACCCTGGGCATAGTCACAACGGGCAAGGCCTGCCTCGATACGCTCGATGCCCTGAAAACCCTGCAGGCAATGCGCCCCGAACAGCCCCTGCCTGCGCTGCGCCACTACAAGATCGGCCTGAGCTGGCCCCTGGATGAGCCGGGGTTCCAGGCCTTCGCCAAAGGCCTGGAGCATATTCTGGTGCTGGAAGAAAAAGCGCCTGTCATCGAAAGCCAGATCAAAGACCTGCTGTTCAATCGGGCAGTACACGCCACGGTCGTCGGCAAACGCGATCTGGAAAATGAGGTGCTGGTGCCCGCCACCGGACAGTTGCGCCCCGCCCTGGTCGCGGGCGCCCTGCGCCGCTGGTTGAAGCAAAGCGCGCATATCGACCTGGGAGACTCAGGCTGCGCCCTGGCGCCCCAGGCCGCGATCGAATCCGGCCCCTTGACTCGCCGCCCGTATTTCTGTTCCGGCTGCCCTCACAATACTTCGACCAAAGTCCCCGAAGGCAGCCAGGCGCTTGCCGGCGTGGGCTGCCATTACATGGCCACATGGATGGACAGAAAAACCAGCGGCCTGACGCAAATGGGTGGAGAAGGCGCCGACTGGATCGGTCTCTCGCGCTACACCCGCATGCCGCACATCTTTCAGAACATGGGTGAAGGCACGTACTTTCATTCCGGCTACCTGGCCATTCGCCAGGCTGTCGCCGCGCAAGCCAATATTACCTACAAGATTCTGTTCAACGACGCCGTCGCCATGACGGGTGGCCAGCCCGTCGACGGCTCGATTTCCGTTCCGCAAATCTGCCAGCAGATGGTGGGAGAAGGCGTCAAACGCATCGTCGTCACCACAGACGAGCCAGAAAAATATCAAGGTGTCGCGCTGGTCGCGGGTGTCACGGTCCATCACCGCCACGAACTGGACAAACTGCAACGCGAATTGCGCGAAATCGAAGGCGTCACGGTGCTGATTCATGACCAGGTCTGCGCCGCGGAAAAACGCCGGCGCCGCAAGAAAAACACCTTCCCCGATCCCGCCCGGCGGCTGTTCATCAACACCGCCGTGTGTGAAGGCTGCGGCGACTGCGGCACCCAATCCAATTGCCTGTCCCTGACCCCGGTTGAAACGCCGTTCGGGCGCAAGCGCGCCATCGATCAGTCCAGCTGCAACAAGGACTACTCCTGTGTGGACGGATTCTGCCCCAGCTTCGTGTCGGTCATGGGAGGCGCTCCCCGCAAAGGAGCGGGAGCCTCCGCGCCCCAGGACCGCGAACGGCTGGCGCAACTGGGCCAGACCCTGCCCGCCCCCGATTTCAAAACCTATCCCGAAACCTGCAATATCCTGGTCGCAGGCATTGGCGGCACCGGCATCGTCACGGTAGGCGCGATTCTTTCCATGGCGGCGCACCTGGAGGGCCGGGCCGCATCCATACTCGACATTACCGGCCTGGCTCAAAAAGGCGGCACCGTCATCAGCCATATACGCCTGTCCAACAATGCCCGACCCAGCGGCGCGGTGCGCATCGACCCGCAACAGGCCGATGTCGCAATCCTTTGCGATGCCGTTGCCGCCTCGAATCCAGAGGCGCTCGCCACGCTCAAACCCGGCCAGACGCTGATCGCCCTGAATACCTATCTGGCGCCCACAGCCGAATTTACCCGTGACCCGGATGTCGATTTCAGCCCGGAGCAGCTCGTAGGGAAAATCCGTCACGCCGCCGGAAACGCCAATACCCACTTGCTCAATGCCCATGACCTGGCCGCCACCCTGTTCGGCGACAGCATCATGGCGAACATGATGATGCTGGGAGTCGCATGGCAAAACGGCAGCATTCCCTTGAGCCTGGCCGCCATCGAGCAAGCTCTCGAACTTAACGGAGTCGCCGTGCAGGCCAACCAGGAAGCTTTTCGCGCCGGACGCATCGTCGCGCAAAACCCCCAGGCCCTGGCCCCCTTGGCGGCGCCCAGGGCGCAAGCCGTTGTCGTGCATTTCCCCGAATCCCTCGATAAAATCGTCGAACGGTGCCGGGCCGACCTGACGACCTACCAAAATGCGGCCTACGCCAGGCGCTATACCGATGTCGTCGATGCCGTGCTCGCCGCCGAGCAGGCCTTGCGACCCAAGGCCAAGCCGGCCCTGGCCATCAAGGTGGCTCAGTCGCTGCACAAGCTCATGGCCTATAAAGACGAATACGAAGTGGCACGCCTGTTTACCAACGGCGACTTCCGGCGCGAGCTGCACGAAAAATTCGAAGGCGAGTTCACCTTGCAGTTTCACATGGCCCCACCCCTGCTGGCGCGACGCGACCCCCTGACCGGCATTCCCCGTAAAATAAGCCTGGGCCCCCGCACCGAAAAAGCGCTTGCCCTGCTGGCCCGCTGCAAAACCCTGCGCGGCTCATGGCTGGATGTCTTTGGATATAGCGCGGAGCGTAAAATGGAACGGCAGCTAATCCGGGATTATCGCAAGGCGGTCCTGGGCGCGCTTGAAAACCTCGACGAGCGCAACTATGGCGTCGTGCTCGAACTGGCCGGATTGCCGCAAATGGTGCGCGGCTACGGCCACATCAAATTGGCCAGTGTCGGGCAATACCAAACCAGGCTCCAGCAGTTGCTGGCCGCCCTGGGGGATTCCCAAGCCGGCGCTAACAATTTTTTGCAATTGCACGCCTAGCCGCACAGCCAAACAGCCAAGCCACGCCCACAAAGGGCCTCGCCGCGGCGAGGCCCTTTTAATGCATAATAAAATTAAAAATCAAGTGATCTTTTCGCTTGCTTCACCTTGAATCAATCACTACAATTAGTGTTAGAAAAGCAAGATAACCACTACATATAGTGGTTTACCATAAAAAGACTTACTTGTCCCCAAAACACAGTAAAGCGGTCTTTTTTACTCCGCCACCACTACTAAAAACGACTAATTGAACACATGCTGCACGCAGCATGTCGCCTTTTATCCAGGAGCATTCATGCAGACCACACAAACCGCTGAGTCACGGCCCGAAGTCGCCCCTTCATCCACTCCTTCCGGGTCGGCCCCAAGCGCCTCGACCACCAGTCCCTGGCACAATTTCAACATCATCCGGCGCAACGGCGCGGTGGTTGGATTCGAGCCCAGCAAAATCGCCATCGCCATGACCAAGGCATTCCTGGCGGTCAACGGCGGGCAGGGCGCCGCATCGGCGCGCGTACGCGAACTGGTCGAAACACTGACGGCGCAAGCCGTCGGCGCGCTGGTGCGCAATCGTCCCAGCGGCGGCACCTTCCATATTGAAGAAATTCAAGACCAGGTCGAACTGGCGCTCATGCGCTCGGGCGAACACGACGTTGCACGCGCCTATGTGCTGTACCGGGAAAAGCGTTCGCAAGAACGCGCCCGCTCCGGCCAGGCCCAGGCTCCCGCCGAACAAAGCACCCTGAATGTCACCGACAATGGCATCAAGCGGCCGCTCGATCTGGGGCAATTGCGCACCACCATCGCCGAAGCCGGCCGCAATCTGTCACACCTTATCGATGTCGACGCCATCCTCAAGGAAACGGTCAAGAATCTCTACGACGGCATTCCGGTCGACGAAGTCTTCAAATCGGCCATTCTGTCGGCACGCGCCCTGGTCGAAAAAGACCCGGCCTACAGCCAGGTCACGGCTGGCCTGCTGATGCACACCATCCGCAAGGAAGTGCTGGGCGAAGAAGCGTCGCAAGCCGAAATGAGCACCCGCTATGTCGACTATTTCCCCCAGTTCATCAAAACCGGCATCGACAACGGCCTGCTCGACAGCAAGCTCAGCCAATACGATCTGCCGCAACTGGGCAAGGCCCTGAAGGCCGAGCGCGACCAGCAATTCAATTACTTGGGCCTGCAAACCCTGTACGACCGCTACTTCCTGCACGTGCGCGGGCGCCGCATTGAGCTGCCCCAGGTATTTTTCATGCGCGTCGCCATGGGGCTGGCGCTCAATGAAATCGACCGCGAAACACGGGCGATCGAGTTCTACGAAGTCCTGTCGTCCTTCGATTTCATGAGCTCCACTCCCACCCTGTTCAACTCCGGCACCCTGCACTCGCAACTGTCTTCGTGCTACCTGACCACGGTCTCCGACGACCTTGTCGGCATCTACGACGCCATCAAGGAAAACGCCCTGCTCGCCAAATATGCCGGCGGCCTTGGCAACGACTGGACTCCCGTGCGCGCGCTGCGCAGCCATATCAAGGGCACCAACGGCGAAAGCCAAGGCGTCGTGCCCTTCCTCAAGGTCGTCAACGACACCGCCGTTGCCGTCAATCAGGGCGGGAAACGCAAGGGAGCGGTCTGCACCTACCTTGAAACCTGGCACCTCGATATCGAGGAATTCCTCGAGCTGCGCAAGAACACCGGCGACGAGCGGCGCCGCACGCCCGACATGAATACCGCCAACTGGATCCCCGACCTGTTCATGAAGCGCGTCATGGAAAACGGCGAATGGACTCTGCTTTCGCCTTCCGACGCCCCCGACCTGCACGACAAGTACGGCCGCGCCTTCGAACAGGCATACATCGGTTACGAAGAAAAGATCGCCCGCGGCGAACTGGCCTTGTTCAAGAAAGTTCCGGCAACATCGCTATGGCGCAAGATGCTGTCCATGCTGTTCGAAACCGGCCACCCCTGGATCACTTTCAAGGATCCCTGCAATATCCGCTCGCCCCAGCAGCATGTGGGTGTCGTGCACAGTTCCAACCTGTGCACCGAAATCACGCTCAATACCAGCGAAACCGAAATTGCCGTGTGCAATCTGGGCTCGGTCAACCTGACCGCCCACCTCAAGCAGGATGCCGGCGGCCAATACGTGCTCGATCACGACAAGCTCCAGCGCACCATCAGCATCGCCATGCGCATGCTCGATAACGTCATCGACATCAACTATTACGCCGTACCCAAGGCGCGCAACTCCAACGCCCGCCATCGCCCGGTCGGCATGGGTGTCATGGGCTTCCAGGACTGCCTGCACATCATGCGCGTGCCGTTCGCCTCCGACGCCGCGGTCGAGTTTTCCGATCGCTCGATGGAAGCCGTCTGCTACTACGCCTACTGGGCTTCCAGCAAACTGGCGGCCGAGCGCGGCCACTACTCCAGCTTCAAGGGCTCGCTCTGGGATCGCGGCATTCTGCCGCAAGACACGCTGGCCATGCTGCGCGACGAACGTGGCGGCTATGTCGAGATCGACGACAGCAGCACGCTCGACTGGGACTCCCTGCGCACCCATATCCAGCAGTACGGCATGCGCAACTCGAACTGCATTGCCATAGCACCCACAGCAACCATCGCCAATATCATCGGCGTTTCGCCCTGCATCGAACCCAACTACCGCAACCTCTACGTCAAATCCAACCTGTCGGGCGAATTCACGGTGGTCAACGATTACCTGGTGCGCGACCTGAAGGAACGCAATCTGTGGGACGAAGTCATGGTCGCCGACCTGAAGTATTTCGACGGCAGCCTGGCGCGCATCGACCGCATCCCCAACGAGCTGCGCGAACTCTACGCCACGGCTTTCGAAGTCGACCCCACCTGGGTGGTCGAATGCGCGGCGCGCCGCCAAAAATGGATCGACCAATCCCAGTCGCTCAATATCTTCATGACGGGCGTGTCCGGCAAGAAGCTCGACGACACCTATAAGCTGGCCTGGACTCGCGGTCTCAAAACCACGTACTACCTCCGCTCCAACGGAGCCACTAACGCCGAAAAATCGACCGGCCGCGGCGGCGAGCTCAACGCGGTGTCCTCGTCCGGAGCGTCGCACGCGAGCATGGCGGCCGCAGCGGCCCTGCCCGAAGCCGAAGTAATGGGCGCCGCATGCACCATGCGTCCCGGCGATGCAGGATTCGAAGAATGCGAAGCCTGCCAATAAGCGAATAGGAAACATATTATGTTGAATTGGGAAAACTCTTCCACCCCATCCACGGCACCCGGCCAGGCGGCGCTTCAGCCCTCCGCCAACGCCGCGCCCGCCAGGGTAGGCTCCGACACCGCCATACCCACGCCGGCAGCGGCGGCATCCGCGTCGGGCGACAGCTCGGGCCGGGTGCGTGCTGCCGACAAGCGCATCATCAATGGCCAGACCGATGTCAATCAACTGGTGCCGTTCAAATACAAATGGGCCTGGGAAAAATACCTGTCGACCTGCGCCAATCACTGGATGCCGCAAGAAATAAACATGTCGCGCGACATTGCCCTGTGGAAAAACCCCAACGGGCTGACCGAAGACGAACGCCGCATCATCAAGCGCAATCTGGGCTTCTTCGTCACGGCCGATTCGCTGGCCGCCAACAACATCGTGCTGGGTACATATAGGCACATTACCGCGCCTGAATGCCGCCAGTTCCTGTTGCGCCAGGCATTCGAAGAGGCCATCCACACCCACGCCTATCAATACATAGTCGAAAGCCTGGATCTGGACGAATCGGAAATTTTCAACGCGTACAACGAAGTCGCTTCAATACGCGCCAAAGATGAATTCCTGATCCCGTTCATCAACGCCATTGCCGATCCAAACTTCAAAACAGGCACCCCCGAAACCGATCAAACCCTGCTTAAATCGCTCATCGTTTTTGCGTGCCTGATGGAAGGTTTGTTCTTTTATGTTGGTTTTACGCAAATTTTGGCATTGGGCCGTCAAAACAAAATGACAGGCGCCGCCGAGCAGTACATGTACATTTTGCGCGACGAATCCATGCACTGCAATTTCGGCATCGATCTGATCAACACGATCAAACTCGAGAACCCGCATTTGTGGACAAACGAGTTCCGCGAAGAAGTGCGCGATTTGTTCCGACGGGCTGTAGACCTTGAATATGCTTACGCTGAGGACACCATGCCGCGCGGAGTGCTCGGTTTGAATGCCTCGATGTTCAAATCATATTTGCGATTTATTGCCAATCGCCGATGCCAACAAATCGGTCTGGAACCGCTTTTTGCGCAAGAAGAAAATCCATTTCCATGGATGGCCGAGATGATCGACCTCAAGAAAGAACGCAACTTTTTCGAGACAAGAGTGATCGAATATCAAACCGGCGGAGCATTAAGCTGGGAATAATGCTTGGTATTGAGTGACTGCTTACGTTAGACTCTAGGCGTACGAAGTACAAAGTACTTTGTACGCTTGCGCCATTTGAGATGGGTCGCACCCTTTCCGTGGGGGCCATATCAAATGGGTGGATGTTTTGAACGACTCAATCTCAAGGAGTTTTATTATGGCAACAGCCAAAAAGGCGGCCAAAAAAACCGTCGCGAAAAAAGCAGCACCCGCAAAAAAAGTAGCAGTCAAAAAAGCAGCAGCGAAAAAAGCTCCTGCCAAAAAAGTAGCAGTCAAGAAAGTAGCAGCTAAAAAAGCAGTCGCCAAGAAAGCAGTCGCTAAAAAAGCACCGGCAAAAAAAGTAGCCGCTAAAAAAGCACCTGCCAAAAAAGCTGCGGTCAAGAAAGTAGCAGCCAAGAAAGTGGCAGCTAAAAAGCCAGCCGCTAAAAAAGCCCCGGCAAAAAAAGCCGCCGCTAAAAAGGCTCCTGCCAAAAAAGCTGCCGCTAAAAAACCAGCTGCCAAAAAGGCCGCTGCCAAGCCTGCCGCTAAAAAGGCTGCCCCTGCAGCCAAAAAGCCCAGCGTGAAAGCAGCAGCTAAAGTCAGCAAGGCAACAACTGCTGCACCAGCTGCCAAAAAAGTGATCAACCCGGTCGCTTCCTGGCCATTTCCTACGGGCGGTCGCCCGTAAGCCTGTAGGCACAGGCTCGAAAGTGCCAATTTGAAGAATATGGCTGTGGCTTGCGCCTTGAAGTACCGGCGCAGATCCAGCCCAGCCAATTGAACTGCCCGGCTTTGCCGGGCAGTTTTTTTATGCTCCAAGGTTTTGAGTCATGCGACAATGGGCGTTCGTAAAACCCAAAGTAGCCACACCATGCTCAGCGACGCCCTGCACTTTATTATCAACATTGTTTTTACCCTGTTCGGAATCGCGCTGATTATCCGGGCCTGGATGTTCGCAATACGGCTGCACCCGTTCAATCCGTATTCGCAGGCGGTGCTGCGCCTGACCGACTGGCTGATACAGCCGATCCGCAAAATCGTCAGGCCCGGCAACCGGCTCGATTGGCCATGCCTGCTGGCAAGCTGGCTAACCGCCTTTGTCTTTTTGCTGCTCACCTGGATAGTACTGACAGGCCAGTTTCCTCCCGTCAGCAGCTTATTGCCGGCGGTTCTCGCCAGCCTGTTCACGCTGCTGAAATGGGCGCTTAACCTGGTGCTCTGGCTGACTCTGGTGCAAGCCATTTTATCGTGGGTCAATCCCCTGGCGCCGATCATGCCCGTGTTGCACACGCTGACAGCTCCCTTGCTCGACCCCATACGCCGCATGCTTCCCAATTTTGGGGGGCTCGATTTTTCCCCCCTGGTCCTGCTCGTCCTGGCGCAAATAGGCATGGTCTTCCTGGAACATCTTTCCTTCTCGCTGTTTGGCGTCTAAAGCATTTTGGATTTAAGTAGTCGGCACTGAACGCGTTTCAGTCATGTGTTTGAGCCGTTTAGGTTTGAGCAATGGCTTGGGGCTGTGTTGTTTGTGTAGGCGGGTGTAATTCTATAAAGACGCCGCAGGGTGGGCGGTGCTGTGCAGTCCGGCACGTCCAGCGGTCGTGGTGCTACGCACCCCGACTGCCCGGGTCTGCCTCGTCCAGGCGGGCGTCGGGCCAACTCACTGCGCCGCTGGCGCGGCTCCGTTCAAACAAGGCCCGCCGAAGGCCCCCGCCTTCCCTTCGTCAGCACCCGGCGCTGGACTACCGCCGGACTGCACAGCACCGCCCACCCTGCGGCTTGCGTTGAGGAAATGCATCGAGAGCAGCGTTGGGGGCATGCACCGAGGGAAACATGCACCGAGAGAAACGTTGAGATCATGCATCGAGGTATACATTGATGCCGGCAAGTTGATTCCAGGCAAGCCCTAACGCGAGCCGTCTATCGGGGCTTGGGATCAGGACCGGCGTAAGGCGTGCGCCGGATGCTACCGTAGGGAAGGCGGGGGCTTTCGGCGGGCCCTGTTTGAGCGGCGCTCGCGCCGCGAGTTGGCCCGACGCCCGCCTGGACGAGGTAGATCCGGATCAAGCACGCCGTGCCGGGCCTGACCCCAAGCCCCGATAGACGGCGTCTTTAAATACCTATCCATCGAACCTCGTAAACACCCAAACGCCGTAAACGACTCGAACCAAAAATGCACCAAGTATCGGATCCCGAACCATCCCGGCTTGATACCTCGGCGCCAAAGTGCTCAACAAAACGCAAGAAAGCCCACAAGGGGCTCTCTTACAGAATCAGGCAAATTAGCCTACGCATGTCGATTGCGCGCATGCTTGCCCGCATTGATGCAGCTTACACCAAGAGTCGATGCCCGCACTGCCTACATAGGCACGACACGGGTTGGGCCATTGCCGCTGATCATGCGCACGCGCTGACCGGCGGAAAGAGGAACATCGGCCGCCTGGGCCACGACACGGGTTTCGCCGTTATCCAGCCGCACGGTGATTTCCAGCCCCTGGGTCCTTCCAGCCTGGTTTTCCACGGCATTGCCCGCCAACCCGCCCAAGATGGCGCCACCGACCGTTGCCAATACATTGCCGCCGCCACGGCCGATAGTGCTGCCCACCACGCCGCCCAATGCGCCTCCGGCCAGCATGCCGGCACCGCTGCTCTGCCCCTGCTGGATAATGACCGGACGCACCGACTCTACCGTCCCGGTGCGCACAACCTGCTCGCGCTGCGCCTCGCCGTAGCTATAGACCGAGCTGGACGCCGTATCGTTGGCACAACCGGCCAACATCGCCAGGGAGCCCGCCAGAGCCAGCGCAGCAAGGGTCCGGTTTTTACGCAAGCCGGCAAACGATAAACTGACAGGATTCATGAAACTGCTCCCTAGTAAGCCACCGCCGCCCCTGCTCTGGGCAAGGGCACACACCCGATCCGGGTGTTATTTGAAAAGCGGCAAGAACAAAATTTAAAACCTGAACGACACACGGCAATTCCGCTGATCGCCAGGCAAACGCTCAAGCCTGACCGGCCTGATCGAGCAAATCGAGCGCGTAATGCTGTTTGAGGGCAGCGCTGATTTCACCGCGGCTCGGGTGATGGTTTTGCGGCCCGCGTGAAGCAATTTTAAAAGCGCCCATCACATTCGCCAAGCGGCACGCATCGGCCAGGCCCCACTGCTGCGTCAGCCCATAGAGCAGGCCAGCCCGGTGCGCGTCGCCGCAGCCGGTGGGGTCGACGATATTTTCCACCTTGACCGGCTCAATGGCCGTTTCGGCACCGTTGGAGTAAAGCGTGGCGCCTTCACCACCGCGCGTCACCACAACAGCCTGCAAGGACCGGGCGATTTCCTGCATGCTACGCCCGGTTCGCTGTTGCACTATGCTGGCTTCGTAATCATTGGCAGTGAGGATCTGTGCCATCTCGAGCATCTGCGTGATATCTTCCCCTGAAAACAAAGGCATGGCCTGGCCCAGATCGAAAATAAAGGGAATGCCGCTAGCCTTGAGACGTCGAGCGTGGGCAAACATGCCTTCTTTGGCATCGGGCGCCACAATTCCCCACGAGGCCTTGGTGCTGCCCCAATCGTTTTCCGCCGAACGCACCATGGCCCCCGGATGAAAGGAAGCGATCTGATTGTTGTCCAGATCCGTCGTGATAAAACACTGCGGAGTAAACATATCGGGGATGACCCGAATCAAGCTCGTATCTATGCCCAGGCGTTTCATATACGCCAGGTAATCGGCCGCATCGCCGCCCACGGTACCCACCGGCATGGGGTGCCCACCCAGCAGTTGCAGGTTGTAGGCGATGTTTCCGGCGCAACCGCCATATTCCTTGCGCATGGTCGGTACAAAAAACGAGACGCTCAGCGACTGTATGCTGTCGGCCAGAATATGTTCTTTGAAATGCCCCTCGAACACGGCAATCGTATCGAAGGCAACCGAACCGCATACTAAAACCTTTGCAGACATCCTGATCCTTTAAGGAAAAAATTTACCGAGCTGAAATCCATTAACCTTCACGCCCGCCACCGTAATCGGCACCGTGGCGACGATTTCACCATGAGCGGCAAATGGCCCTTCCAGGAGTTTTGCCGTCAGATAACTTTTCGGAGGCAGGTTCTTCCTGGCCACGACCACGCCCGAAAAATCGACCAGATCCAGTGTAAGGGTCGGCCATTCCTGCGGCTTGTCATAATTGTTGCGCAAGGTAAGCTGCAAGGTCATTTGACTGGTGTCCTTGTCCGCACCGGCACCCTTGGGGCCCGCGCGCAAGGATGAATTCATGATCGAAATGAGCAGAATGCGGCGCGAATACGGAACATCGCACTTAAGCGATGCGCAGGCCTTGGTCAGAATCGGCCGCAGGGCCGGTGAATGGTTGGCAATGTTCGCCCGATACACATACACCACCTGGGCCAGCAACACCGCCAGAGCCATCAGGCACAGCGCCCCCCAGAACACTCTCGCGAAACCATGACGGCGCTCGTACCGTTCGTCCAGAAAGGCGGGCAAAGGCAGTTGGTCTTCATCGGCCCGACGCGGCTCGATATAAATTTCCGGCGCATCGGGGGCCGGCTCGCCGCCGACATAAAACGAGGCAGGGCTCGGTTCTGCTTCACGCTGCTCTGTGTGCCGCGGCACACTCAAGACGGGTTCGGCACGCAGCCGCAACGGCACGGTGCGCGTCGAGGAAATCGTAAACGCGGGAGCAGCGGGCGGAGCATCTGGCGCATTCGATACCGTTGGCGCGGAAGGCAGCGGACGCGTCTCTTGCGCCTGCGCCGAACGTTGGCGTACAACGCTGGGCTCAGGCGCGGAAGGGGGCGCGGCGCCCGCGGACGAGCCATCGCCCGACACGACGGCTTCGTACCCATCGAAAATGTGGGCGCAACTGACACAGCGGATGTAGCCCTTGCGCAACTGCAATTGTTCCAGGCTGGCTGGAAAAACCGAACCGCATCGAGGACATTGTGTGCTTAAGTCCATAAGGCAAATCTATCGTTAATTGCGCTGTCCGCACAAACAAACCCAACCGTCGCGTGCGCGCCATACACTCATGGCAAGCCAGGGCGCATAAGCCATGGCCACCTCGTCAGCCTGACGCTCCAGAACACCCGACAAGATCAGCCGCCCGCCCGGAGCAACCCGGTTGGACAACATGGGCGCCAGCACTTTCAGCGGGTTGGACAAAATATTGGCCACGACCAGTTGCAATTGGCCCGCCGGAAGCTGGTTTGGCAGCAAGGCATCCAGAACAACCTGATTTACTTCTGCATTGTACCGAGTTGATTGCACAGCCTGCTCGTCGATATCGACGGCCCACGTGTTGCCCGCCCCAAGCATTTTGGCGGCGATCGCCAAAATGCCGGACCCGCAGCCATAGTCGAGCACCGTTTCGCCGCCTTGCAGATGCTCGGCCAGCCACTCCAGGCACAGATGGGTCGTTGGATGGCTGCCGGTCCCGAAAGCCAGACCCGGATCCAGCTCAATATGAATCGAGCCCTGCCCTGCGCTGGCCGACGCCCCTTCGGCCAGCACGGGTACACGAGGGTCGTCGCGATGCCAGCTGGGCACGATCCAGATCCGTTCTCCGATCTGGATTGGCCCGAACTGCGCCTGAGTGATCCGCACCCAATCCGCATCCGGGACTTCGCGCACCGACCAGCCGGCCGCTGCTTGAACTCCAGCCTCGGCACTCGCCTGCTCCAGAATCTGGCCAGGGTCCGCGCCATCGGGCAACAGGGCGACCACGCGATTGCGCTGCCACGCCTGTATCTCGGGTTCGGTACCCGGCTCGCCGAACAAGGGCTGTTCCGCGTCGGTATCGCTATCGGCGTCCTCTACCGAGACCGACAGCACACCTGCGTCGAGCAAGGCATCCGACAGCGCCTCGGCCTGGGCTTCCAGGCAACTTAGGACGAGTTCACGCATGATCTTTTCCGTTAAAAAACAGGGGCACGCCCCTGTCTGGCCCGCCTCGGTATCGCAGATCAGGGACGCTGCGAAAGCTTGTGCTCGAGGTAGTGGATGCTTGTGCCGCCTTCGACGAAACGGGCATCCTGCATCAGCTCGCGGTGCAGAGGGATGTTGGTCACTATGCCTTCGACCACCATTTCAGACAGAGCGATTTCCATGCGTGCAATGGCCTGCTGGCGCGTGTCCCCGTAGGTAATAAGCTTGGCAATCATGGAGTCGTAGTTCGGCGGCACCACATAGCCGCTGAACACATGGGAATCCATGCGCACGCCAGGACCGCCCGGCGTATGCCAGTTGGTGATGCGCCCCGGGCTGGGCGTAAATTTGAAGGGATCCTCGGCATTGATGCGGCATTCGATGGCGTGGCCCTTGATCTGGATATCGCGCTGGCGCAACGTAAACTTTTCGCCGGCGGCAATCAGGATCTGCTGCTGCACCAGATCGATCCCGGTAATCATTTCGGTAACCGTATGTTCGACCTGGATCCGGGTATTCATTTCAATGAAATAAAACTCGCCGTCCTCGTACAGGAACTCGAAGGTGCCGGCGCCGCGATAGCCAATTTTGCGGCACGCCTCGGAGCAACGCTCGCCGATGCGTTCGATAAGGCGCCGCGCGATACCCGGCGCGGGAGCCTCTTCGATGACTTTCTGGTGGCGGCGCTGCATGGAACAATCGCGCTCGCCCAGCCAGACGGCATTGCGCCCGCCGTCGGCAAGTACCTGGATTTCCACATGGCGCGGGTTTTCGAGGAACTTCTCCATATAGACTTCGGGATTATTGAACGCCGCGCCAGCCTCGGATTTCGTCATGGTGACGGCGTTCAGCAAAGCCGCCTCGGTATACACCACCCGCATGCCCCGGCCGCCGCCGCCGCCCGAAGCCTTGATGATCACCGGGTACCCGACTTCACGGCCCAGGCGCATGATTTCCTGGGGATCGTCCGGCAAAGCGCCCGGCGACCCCGGCACGACCGGTACACCGGCCTCGATCATGGCTTTCTTGGCGCTTACTTTATCGCCCATAAGGCGAATCGATTCGGGGCGCGGGCCGATAAACACAAAGCCGCTTTTTTCGACGCGATCGGCAAAATCGGCGTTTTCGGACAGGAAACCGTAGCCGGGATGGATTGCTTCGGCATCCGTGACTTCGGCTGCCGAAATCAGCGCCGGCATATTCAGGTAACTGTCGCGAGCCGCGGCAGGCCCTATGCAAACCGATTCATCGGCTAAACGCACATACTTGGCATCGCGATCGACATCGGAGTGCACCACCACCGTTTTAATACCGAGTTCGCGGCAGGCGCGCTGGATGCGCAAGGCGATTTCACCACGATTGGCAATGAGAATTTTTTCAAACATTGATGATCAGCCGATAACAAACAGGGGTTGACCGTATTCAACGGGCTCGCCATTTTCCACCAGGATTTCTTTAATCACGCCGGACTTGTCCGCCTCGATTTCGTTCAGCAGCTTCATGGCCTCGATGATGCACAAAGGCTCGCCCTCTTTGACGGTCTGGCCCAATTCGATAAACGGCGAGGCGCCTGGATTGGGAGCGCGGTAGAAGGTTCCCACCATCGGGGCCTTGACCACATGCCCTTGAGGGGCGGCCGGGGCAGCCGGCGCTGCGGCAGGCGCAGGCGGCGCGGCAGGCGCTTCGTAGGCAACAGGAACGGGCTGCACCGTTTGGGAGAATTTGACGATTCTTACCTTGCCCTCGCCCTCGGTGATCTCGAGTTCGGCAATGCCTGACTCTGCAACCAGATCGATCAGGGTTTTTAGTTTTCTAAGGTCCATACAAACTTCCCATGACATTACTCTGCGGCTGTAATGCAGAGTCAACGTTGATGATTAAAAAGACAGGCTGTATTGCCCCATGCGCTAATTACACAGGGCGTAGCGTAATGCTGCTTCGTACCCAAAAGAACCCAGCCCGACAATCACTCCCTGCGCCGTATCGGACAAATAAGAGTGATGGCGAAACGACTCCCGCTTGTGTACATTCGACAAATGCACTTCCACGAACGGAATTGCGACCGCGGCCAGGGCATCTCGCAGTGCCACACTGGTATGAGTGTACGCCGCGGCATTAATAATGATGAAATCGATATGATCCTGGCGGGCCTTTTGAATACGGTCTACCAGCTCGCCTTCGTGATTGCTTTGAAATACGCTGCAACTCGCTCCGGCCTGGCTGGCCAACTGCCGCAAATTTGCATTGATATCATCCAGAGTCTGTCGGCCATAAACCTCGGGCTCGCGCGTACCGAGCAAGTTAAGGTTAGGACCATGCAGAACCAGGATTTGTTGCGCCATAACGAAGGTTTCTATTACTGACAGAACGCTTTTTTACGCTAAAAAGCGTTATTTGTCCATTAAATACAGATAATTTACAAAAAGAATTGTCGCGGCGGTGTCGTCGCGGATGTCGTTTTCGCGGTATTGCAGGGGCGAAGCAGGCTTGCATCCGAACGCCGCAAGCCCTGCGCGCAAAGAGCTAGGCCGAAAGGCCTTGCACGACTTGCTCGAACTCCTTGGTCTTGATTTGCCCAAGAACCCGCTTGACCTCACGGCCTTTGGCGTCGAAAACCACGGTAAACGGCAAGCCGCCCGCCTGATTTCCCAAGTCGCGCATCAATTGTATACCCTCGTGGCCGGCCACCAACAAGGGGTAGGATACCCGCACTTTTTGCACAAAAGACTGAATGTTGCTGGCAGTATCGACGCCTATACCCAGGAATTGCACTGATGGGTATTTTTTATGCAAAGCCTCGAAGTCGGGCATTTCCTTGACGCAAGGGGGGCACCAGCTTGCCCAGAAGTTGACGACCACCGGCCTGCCTTGCCACCTGGACAGGGCAATGGCGGTACCGTCGGGATCGGGGAGCGTCTGCGCAAACAAAGGGGCCGGGCCGAACGTGTCGGCCAGCGCCGCACCTTGCAGGCCGCTGGCCGCGGCCGCCCCGGCCAATATTGCCGCATGGCGTAAAAAAACGCGCCGTTTCATCATTATCTTTTCAATGGGTGATTCCTAGCCTGGTAATCATAGCACCACGCCCGCCGGAAAGAACGGCGCACCCTTTACAATAGCGGCTGGAGGATCCTTATGCACCTACACATTCTGGGTATTTGCGGCACATTCATGGGTGGCCTGGCACTGATCGCGCGCGCCGCGGGCCATACCGTTACCGGCTGCGACGCGGGAGTCTATCCCCCCATGAGCACCCAGCTAGAAGAGCAGGGCATCCGGCTCATCGAGGGATTCGACGCCGCCCAGACCGGCCTGCGGCCCGATCTGTTCATTATCGGCAACGTGGTCACACGCGGCAACCCGCTGATGGAAGCCATTCTCGACCAGGGCCTGCCCTACACCTCCGGGCCGCAATGGCTGGGCGAACAGGTACTGCGAGGCCAGCATGTACTGGCCGTCGCCGGAACCCATGGAAAAACCACGACCAGCTCGATGCTTGCCTGGATACTGGAACACGCCGGGCAGGCCCCCAACTTCCTGATTGGCGGCATCGCCAGCGATCTCAAGGTGTCGGCCCGCTACCAGCCCGCGCAAGCCCTGTTCGTCATCGAGGCCGATGAATACGACACGGCATTTTTCGACAAACGCTCCAAGTTCGTTCACTATCGTCCACGCACCGCGATTCTGAACAATCTTGAATATGATCATGCCGATATTTTTCCCGATCTGCACGCTATAGAGACTCAATTCCACCATCTGGTACGAACCATCCCGACACGAGGATGCATAGTGCGTCCCGATTTGTCCGAGGCGCTCGACCGTGTGCTGGCACGCGGCTGCTGGACGCCGGTGGTGCGTTTTGGCGGACATGGCCAATGGCAGGCCATCGCCAACAGCGAGGCAAGCCACTTCGATGTGGTGCGCGACCAAAAGGCCGTCGGCACCATCACATGGAACCTGACGGGCGAACATAACCGCATGAACGCCCTGGCAGCCATGGCGGCCGCCGAACATGTCGGCGTGCCCGTTGGCAGCAGCCTGGAGGCGCTCTCGGCGTTCGGCGGCGTGAAACGGCGCATGGAATTACGCGGCACGATCCGGCAGATTGCCGTCTACGACGACTTTGCCCATCACCCCACCGCCATCGCCACCACGCTGGAAGGCCTGCGCAAACAGGTTGGCGACAAGCGCATTCTGGCCGTCATCGAACCACGCTCCAACACCATGAAGCTCGGAACCATGGCAGCCAGGCTCCCGGCCGCACTGAAGCAGGCCGATCAGGTATTCTGTTTCGGCGCCACTCAGGGCAAACATGCCCTGGGATGGGATCCCAAACAGGTTTTGGCCCCCCTGGGCCACCGTGCCGCCGCGTACGACGATCTCGACGCAATGATCACGGCCATCGGCGCCGCCGCCCGCCCCGGCGACTCAATCCTGGTCATGAGCAATGGCGGATTCGGCGGCATCCATCAAAAGCTTCTGGATCGCCTGTGATCCATGCACGAGGTGCCTCATGATTCTCTATCTGCACGGTTTTCGTTCCTCGCCCAAATCACTCAAGGCCCACCTGTTGGCGCAGGCCATGCAAGAACGCGGCCTGGCCGGCGAATGGATATGCCCGCAACTGCCATCCAGTCCCGCGCGCGCGCTGGCCCAGGCACATCACCTTATTGAACTGGCGCAAAAAGAACAGGCCCTGGACGCAAGCCGCCAACTGACCCTGATCGGATCATCGCTGGGCGGCTATTACGCCACCTGTCTGGCCGAATACTGGAAATGCCGAGCAGTCGTGCTCAATCCGGTGATCTATGCCTCACGCGACCTGGCTACCCAGGTCGGCACGCACACGCTTTACCATTCAGGCGATCCTTTTATCTTCTTGCCCGAGTATGTCGACGAGCTGGCCGAAATGGCCGTGGGCAAGCCGGCCCATCCGGAACGCTACTATCTGCTTGCGGCTACCGGCGACGAAGTGCTGGACTGGCACGAAATGGCCGATTGGTACGCCGGTTGCCAGGGCCATGTCATTGAAGGCAGCGATCACGGAATTTCCGATTTTGGGCGGTGGCTGCCCCAAGTCCTTGATTTCGCACTTGACCGCTCCTGATTACCTTTCACCTTAAGCACGCGGATCAGCGTGCAGCTATGGATCACCATGTACGTTCTTTATGAAGACAGCGGAAATTTCAAGGCGGAAAAGATTTTTTCGCAAGGCGACTCAAGTCTGCAAGTCGAGTCCGAATCGGGCAAACGCAGCAAAATAAAAGCCGCCACCGTACTATTCCAATTCGAGCAGCCCAGCCCGGCCGCCCTGCTCGAACAGGCACAAGCGCTTGCCGCCACCCTGGAGATCGACTTTCTATGGGAATGCGCCCCCCAGGAAGAATTCGAAGCCTCTCATTTCGCCGAAGATTACTTCGGACATACTCCCAGCTCCATCGAAAAAGCCGCCCTTATTTTTGCCTTGAACAGCGCCCCGGCCTATTTTCATCGGCGCGGCAAGGGGCACTACCGGCCTGCCCCGCCTGACATCCTGGCAGCCGCCCTGGCCGCCATCGAAAAAAAACAGAAACAGGCCGCACAACAGCAGGAGTGGACCGACCAGCTGGTGGCGGGAACGCTGCCCGGCCCGATTGCCGAAATCGCCGATACCCTGCTCACCAGGCCCGACAAAAACACCCTGCAATGGAAAGCCTTCGAAGCAGCGCTCGCGCAGCTTCAAATCAGTCCGGAACGGCTGTTGCTCAAGCTTGGCGCCTGGCCCCACCCCCTGGCCCTGCATCAGCATCGATTTTTATCGGCCCATTTTCCCAAAGGCACCGGGTTCGCGCCGATCGACCTGCCTGAAATCGGCACCGACCTGCCATTGAGCGCCGTGGAGGCCTATTCGGTCGACGATACCAGCACCACTGAAATCGACGACGCCCTGTCCATTGAAAACATCGATGAAACAACGGTGCGCGTGGGAATCCACATAGCCGCACCGGGCCTGGCCATCACCCGCGGCAGCGAACTGGACAAGCTGGCCCGTGCGCGCATGTCGACCGTTTATTTTCCGGGCCAGAAAATCCCCATGCTGCCCGACGAGCTGATCCAGGCCTTCTCGCTCAACGCCGGCGAGCCCAGGCCCGCCCTGTCCCTGTACGTAACGGCCAGGCTCGACACGGGCGAGATCCTGTCGTCCGAGACGCGACTCGAACGCATACAGGTCCGTGAGAATCTGCGGCACAATCTGCTTGACGAGCTCATCACCGAAGAAGCCCTGAACGATCCTCAAGCCGCGCTGCCGCATGCGCATTGGCTGCGCCCCCTGTGGCAACTTGCCCAACGCCTGAGCGCCCAGCGCGACCTGGTGCGCGGCAAGCCCGAAAACAATAATCGCGTCGAATATTCGTTTTATCTGGAAGGGTCCCCCCACGATCCCGATACCCCTGTGCAGCTTGTTCCGCGCAAGCGCAATGCCCCGCTGGACAGGCTGGTCGCCGAATACATGATACTGACCAATAATATCTGGGGCGGCTTGCTGGCAGGGCATGGCGTACCGGGCATTTATCGCTCCCAGCAGGCGGGGCGCGTACGCATGTCCACCCAGGCCTTGCCCCACGAAGCCATCGGGGTTCCGCAGTATGCGTGGTCCACCTCTCCTTTGCGGCGCTATGTCGATCTGGTCAATCAGTGGCAAATTCTGGCCGCTGCCGAGCATGGGGTTTCGGCGCGCCTGGTCGCTCCCTTCAAGCCCAAGGAGGCCGATTTATTCGCCATTATCGGCGCGTTCGACGCCCAGTACGCCACCTGGAACGAATTCCAGAATGCGATGGAGCGCTACTGGTGCCTGCGCTGGCTGCAGCAACAAGGATTGCGCACCGTACAGGCCAGCGTCCTGCGCGAAGATCTGGTACGGTTGTGTTGTGCGCCGTTTGTCGCCCGTATTCCAGCCTTGCCGGAATTGGAACGAGGGCAGATCATCAATCTGGAAATTCTCGGGTTTGACGAACTTGCCCTCGAACTGGATTGCCGCTACCTGGACACCGTTACGGCATAAATCATTTCAACTCATCAACTGGGACTTCAAGAAGTGGCCAGCATTCCAGCTTCCCTGCTGCTTTTGTCCGAGCCGGCCCAACCGCGCAACGACTATCTGCGCCTAGGAATACTGTTGTCCGTGTGCATACACGCGGCCGTGCTGGCCATCCATTTTTCGGCGCCCACGCAAACCGCCGCCCAGTCCAGCACTCTCGAAGTCACGCTCGTGAACGCCAGGACCGAATCGGCGCCGGCCCAGGCAAAACTGCTGGCGCAAAACCAGATCAATGGCGGCGGCCAAGCCGAAGCCGGCTACGCGGCATCGCCGCTGCCCCGCACTGCCGATGAGTCGGCCGACCAGATCGTCCTGGCCGCCCTGCACAAACGCCAGGAAGAGCTCGAGGCCGAGCAACAGCAGCTCTACACCCAGCTGGAGTCCAGGCAGAAAGCCCGCTCGGCACGCAAGAACCCCGATCTGTTCCAGCAATCGACCGACCCCGGAATAGATGAACGCTATCAGGAAAGCCTGGTCCTGAATGCCCAGATCAGTGCCCTCAAAGAACGCATCGACCGGTATAACGCCCAGCCTCGGCAACAGTTCGCGGGCCCCTCCGCCGCCGCGGCCGACTATGCCGAATACGTGGAAGCGTGGCGCAAGAAAATCGAACTGCTCGGCACCGAGCATTATCCGGCGCAGGCCCGTGGAAAAATCCACGGCAAACTGCAGCTAACGGTATATATTAAGAAAGATGGTCAATTGGCACGCATCGAAATCAATCAGCCTTCCGAATACGCCGTACTCAATTTGGCGGCGGAACGCATCGTACAGCTTGCCGCCCCCTTTGCCCCACTGCCGCCAGCCGTGGCCAGGCACACCGATGTGCTTGCCATTACCCGCACCTGGCACTTCATCGACAACCAGCTCGACACACAAACGCCGTGACTCCAGCCACTTCAAAACCCCGCTACGCCGTCATCGGCAATCCCATCGAGCACAGCCGCTCGCCGTTCATACACGAACAGTTCGCCCGACAAACGGGCATTGCGCTGGAGTACAGCCGGATCAAAGCCCCGCTCGACGATTTCCCCGGCACTGTCCATGAATTTTTTTCCACGGGCGGGCAAGGGCTGAACGTCACTTTGCCGTTCAAGGAAATTGCCTGCACCCTCGCCACCGACCACCTCAGTGAACGGGCCAGACTGGCTGGCGCGGTCAATACCCTGTGGATGGCCCAGGGCCACCTGCACGGCTGCAATACCGACGGCATCGGACTCGTCAGCGATATCCACAGGCTTGGCATCGCGCTGCGGGACAAAAAAATATTGCTGATCGGCGCCGGAGGCGCGGCCAAAGGCGCGGCGCTCCCCCTGCTGAACGAACAATGCTCTCAACTGCACATCGTCAACCGTACCGCGCCACGCGCGCAGGAACTGCGAACACGAATCATCGCGCATGCGCCGGCATTTGCCGGGCAACTCTCGGCCGGCGCGCTGGATACCATCACCGGCCAGTGGGATATCGTCATCAACGCCACCTCCAGCAGCCTGGGAACGGATCCGCTCGAACTGCCCGGCGCGCTCTATGCAGACCAGGCCCTGGCATATGACATGATGTACGCCGCCCAGCCTACCGCCTTCCTGCGGCAGGCCCGCAGCCAGGGTGCGGCGCAACTGGCCGATGGGCTGGGCATGCTGGTCGGCCAGGCCGCGGCCAGCTTCGCCATCTGGCACCACGTGCAGCCCGATGCCGCACCCGTGCTGGACGCACTGCGGCAACAGCTGCAACACGACTGACTCTCATGCCCGCCCGCAAGCGAACCGGAAAAAAGCTGCTCGGCACCGTGCTGCTTGTTGGCATGGGAGCCATGCTGCTTTATCAATTCGGCCTGTTTGTCATGATTGTCTGGTTCAATTTTCGCAATCCGGACACCAGCGCATTCATGACGGCCACCCTGACCGAGCTGAGGTCCACGGACCCGAAAGCCGCGCTCGACCATCAATGGGTCCCATACAGCCAGATCAATACCTCGCTCAAGCGCGCCGTAATTGCTTCCGAGGACGCCAACTTCACCGACCACGATGGAGTCGAATGGGACGCCATCCGCAAAGCCTGGCAATACAACCTGAGGCAGGCCGAACAGGGCAAAAGCAAAATGCGCGGCGGCTCGACCATCACTCAGCAGCTTGCCAAAAACCTGTTCCTGTCGAGTTCGCGCTCGTATCTGCGCAAAGCCCAGGAACTTGCGCTTGCCTATATGATCGAACTGGTCATGAGCAAAGAGCGCATACTTGAACTGTATCTGAACATCGCTCAGTGGGGCGGCAATGTTTTCGGCGCTCAGGCAGCCGCCAGGCATTATTTTCATGTGAATGCGGCGCAGCTCAACCGCTACCAGTCCGCCAAGCTTGCTGCCATGCTGCCCAACCCGGCGTATTATGACGGTCATCGCGATACCGCCTATCTGCGGTCTCGTGCCTTTACAATTGAAAAACGCATGCGCCTGGTCGATCTGCCCGATCTGCCCTGATTGCGTCATGCGTTCGTTCCGTTCACTTTACTCCAGACACCAAAACCCTCTAATGCGTACCGCCCGCCGTTATCTAGCCCGCGAAATCTATCGCTCCAGCGCCGTTGTGCTGCTGGCACTGGTGGGTCTGTTCACCTTTTTTGCCCTGATCGACGACCTCGACAACATTGGCCCGAAATTCACTTTGCTCAGCCTGTTTTATCTGCAAGCCCTGGCTTTCCCGACCCGGCTGTACGATTTGCTGCCCATCGGCCTGCTGATCGGCGCGGTCCTGGCCCTGGCGGGACTGGCACAGCGCAACGAACTGGTCATCCTGCGGGTTTCAGGCGTTAGCGGGATGCGGCTGCTGTATATGCTCTGGGTTATTACCTTGCCCATGGTGATAGGTGCGTTCATATTGTCCGAGGTCATCACTCCCGCGGCCGAAATCAAATCCAGCGAAGCCAATCTGACCATGCTGGGCCGCACCGAAGGCGGTCGCCTGAACAGCGGCTACTGGTTCAAGGAGCCCACGCCCGACGGCGGAACGCGCATCATCAACATCAAGCAACTCCAGGCTGGCGGCGGTGTCACAGGGATTACTCTCTACGAATTCCGCAAAGGCCAGGAACTGACCGCGCTGACGCAAGCAACCAGCGGCCGCTTCAGCGACGGCAAACTCGTTCTCGATCATGTCACCGAAACCCGGATCGACGCCGGATCGCCCGCCGCGCTGGCCAACGCCCAAACACCGGATGCTCCGATCGCGCATGTCAAGACCATGCCCGATCGGTCACTCAATACCACCCTGACGCCTGAGCGCCTGATCGCCCGTATCCTGACCCCCGAACGCATGTCGATAGCCGATCTGCTCGACTACATCGGCTATCTGAAAGCCAATAAGCTGCAGACCGAGCGCCAGGTGGTCGCTCTGTGGCGCAAAATTGCCTATCCGTTCACTTTGCTTGTCATGATTACCATCGCCGCGCCGATCGGCTTCATGCAAACACGCCGCGGCGGCGTCGGCAGCAAGGTTTTTGTCGGTATTCTGCTGGGCGTGGGATTTTTCATGCTCAATCAGCTCGCCCTCAATGTGGGCATGTTAAGCAAATGGGCTCCCTGGGTAACGGCTCTGGTGCCGAATCTGGCCGCACTCGGGCTGGCCCTGGGCGTGCTCATCATTATGGAAAATCAGCATAGCGTGCGCAGCTTCAGCCAGACACGCTGGCCATGGAGCAAAAGAGCAGCATGAATACGAAGTCGGATATCTGGATCATCGGCGATATTCAGGGCTGCTGCTCACCGCTTGTCGAGCTGCTGGCGCATCCGGATCTCGCCCGCGACCCGGATGCCCAATTCTGGTTTGCCGGCGACCTGGTCAACCGCGGCCCCGACTCGCTCAACACCCTGCGGCGCATCATCAGTCTGGGCGACCGCGCCGTGACCGTTCTTGGCAATCATGACCTGCACTTGCTGGCCGTTGCCGCCGGAGTCAAAAAGCCAGGCAAGTCGGACACCTTCAACGATGTACTCGGCGCCCCGGACAGCAAAGATCTCATCGACTGGCTGCGGCATTGCCCGCTGGCCCACTACGCCCACCGCCATTTGCTGGTTCATGCGGGTGTACTGCCCAAGTGGAGCGTCGACAAGACCCTGGCGCTGGCCGCCGAGGTCGAAGCGGCGTTGCGCGGCCCTGACTGGAAAAACATGCTGCACAAGATGTATGGCAACGAACCACTGCGCTGGAAGGACGGTTACAGTGGGGGCAAGCGTTTGCGCGTCATTATCAATGCCCTGACGCGCATGCGCATGTGCAACAGCAAGGGCCATATGGAGTTCTCCCACAAGGGAGCGCCCGGCTCGAGTGCAGGCCTGATGCCCTGGTTCGATGTGCCCAACCGGGTCATTCGCGACGACACCATTGTATTTGGCCACTGGTCGACCCTGGGCCTGCTGATTCGCCCGGATGTCATTTGTCTGGATACCGGCTGCATTTGGGGCGGAAAACTCAGCGCGTTGCGGCTGCACGATCACAAAATCGTGCAGGTCGGCTGCTCGCAGTACCAGAACCCCACCGAGCATTAAACCAGGGTCACGACGGCTTATGCCCGCCGACCTTCACCGCGCCGCGGATGACATGATGCGTATGCGACGCCGTTTTGCTGCGCCCCAGCTCACGGCACACTGCGTTGGACAAGACAGGCAGAAACTCGGCCTCGACCCGCACCCCGGTCGTACCCAGCAGGCACCACAAGTTTTGCAGCAGGTTCTGTTCGCCGACAAAGGCAATATAGTCGCTGCGCCTGCCGCGATGCAAAAATCGCAATGCCACCGGCTGAATATCGACATTGGCGCGAATCGCCGCCTCAAACAGGCTTGAATGAAACGGCGCCACGTCGAAACCGGCCGAGGTCGTCCCCTCGGGAAACAGGCCCACGACTTCACCCTGCTCGAACCGTGCCTTCATCTGTTCGCCGACCGCCATGATCGCCTGGCGCTGGCCTCGTTCGATGAATACCGTACCCGCACCGGCAACCAGCCGGCCGATGATCGGCCATCGTCGAATATCGCTTTTGGCAATGAAGCTCATGGGCCTCACACCATTGAGCACGAAAATATCGACCCATGAAACATGATTCGCCACCCAAAGCGCCGCGCCGCCCGATCCGGGTTCGCCCTGCACCTGGACCCTGACCCCGCAGAACACCAGCAGGACGCGCGACCATTGGTGATTCATGCTTTTTCGCACTGGCAAGGACGCAAAAGGAAAAATGCAAATTACCGATAACAAGCCCAGCACAATCCAGATAAACACGAAAATTGCCCGCACGGAAAACAGCAGAACGCTCAAATCAGTCTCTCTTTATGATTTCTGGGGCAAGCACATCGAAATAGCGCTGCAGGATCACGGCGGCGGCCACCGCATCGTCGGGAGCGTTCGAGCCCAGAATGTGTTGCGCTTCAAGGCTCGAGCCACGTTCGTCGATCAGCTCGACCTCGAGGCTGAACCGGCCGCGTAGCTGGTTCGCGAAGCGCCGGCACCGCAAGGAAGCATACTGTTCGCTTCCGTCGAGGGTAAGCGGCAAACCCACAATGACCCGCTGCGGCTGCCATTCATCCAATAAACGGCCAATCGCGGCAAAACGCTGCTGGCGTGTGAGGGGCGTCAATATTTCCAGCGGCCGGGCTTGCCGCGTCAGGGTATTGCCGATGGCCACCCCTATTTTTTTTGTGCCGTAATCAAAGGCAAGCAGGGTTTCCTCAGTCATGGCCCGCGTCGCCCGCCAGCATCAGGGGATCGACGCCCAGCAGACGCAAGGCAGCCTCGTAACGATTTTCGGGGGGAGTATCGAACAGTACAGCCTCGGAGGCGACAACATTCAGCCAGGCGTTCTGGGCCATTTCACTCTCGAGCTGCCCGGCACCCCAGCCGGCATAGCCCAATGTCACCAGAATATGCGCCGGCCCATGTCCCTGGGCCACATCCTGCAAGACGTCGCGCGAGGTGGTCAAGGCCATTTCGCCCAGCCGGATGCTGGACCCATATTCGCCCACAGGCGCATGCAATACAAACCCCCTGTCGGTTTGAACCGGCCCGCCGAAGAACACGGGCGAGTCCTTGATGGGGCCGATTTCCAGGGATAAATCGAGATCGATGCGCTCGAGCAGGCTCCCCACGGTAAGGTCGGTAGGACGGTTGATCACCAGTCCCAGCGCGCCATGCTCGGTGTGTTCGCAGACATAAATGACTGTATCGGCCAGATTGCCCTGAACCATGCCGGGCATGGCTACCAGGAACTGGCGGGACAAGTCGACGCTCGCGCCGCTATGGGACTGTTTGGCAGATGGTTCCATGACTTGTCCTTTTCTGATTTGTTGGACTAATTAAACCTCAATCAGTTCGAAATCTTCCTTGCGCGCCCCGCACTCGGGGCAAACCCAGTTGGGCGGGACATCTTCCCAGCGCGTTCCCGCCGCAATTCCCTCTTCGGGCACGCCTGTGGCTTCATCATAAATCCAGCCACAAATCAAACACATCCAAGTACGCATCTTTTGTTACTCACTGAAAAATTCAAGCCCAAAATCCAACGGTTCTCAGGCGCTTCTATTAGAATGGGGTCAATCTTACTAAACCCAACAGCAATTACTTTGATAATAACCAAAGATTTTTGCCAACTTCTGCGATTTTTTCATCTGTGCAAGCGACAAGCCCCCCATTAGTTCTTATTTTCGGCCCTTTTGACCCCAGCGGATCGAGTAGCCTGCCCGCTGATGCGGTTACTTGCGCCACACTGGGATGCCACGCCTTGAGCACCTTGACGGCCATCCATGTCCAGGACACCGTGGGCGTCGAAGAAATCCATCCCGTCACGCCCGAACTCATCGACGACCAGGCTCGCTGCCTGCTCGAAGACATGCCGGTGCAAGCCATCAAGATCGGCGCCTTGTATACCCCCGAGTCGGTCAGCGCACTGGCGCAGATCGCCGCCGACTATAGCAATGTACCGCTGGTCCTGCACCTGAATGCCCTGCCCGATGAAGCGGCGCTTGAAGACATGGACTCCGAAGAGACGCTTGGCGCCATTTTAGAACTATTGCTGCCGCAAACCGATATCGTCATTGCCGATCACAATCTGCTGCTGCAATGGCAAACCGACGGGCTTCTGTCCGGTGTCGAATCCGACAGCGCAACGCAAGCCCTGCTGCAATACGGCGCAAAGTGGGTATTGAGCACCGCATCGCCCATCCGCCCCGGACAAGGTTCCTATCTGCTGCAGGGGCAGGAAAACCAAACATTCAACTGGGCCTGGCAAGCACCCACGACGCGCCTGCACGACGCCGACGGGCCGCTGGCCTGCGCCATCACCTGCCGACTGGCCCTGGGGCAGGAGATTCCCCAGGCCGTCGAAGCGGCCATCAAACAGGCGAATCCCCTGACGACGAATTCGTTCCAGCCCGGCATGGGCCATAGGCTGATCAATCGATCCTACTCATGACGACGCTCCTCCGATTCCCTCGCGGCGTGTATGGCATTACGCCTGAATGGGCCGATACGCAACGGCTTCTTGCCGCGATTGAGGCCGCCGCCGACGGCGGCATGGCGGCTCTGCAGTGGCGCCGCAAGACAGGCACGCTGCGTGAGCGGCAACGCCAGGCGCGCGCGCTGGCCAAATTGTGCAAAAAACGGGGCATATTATTTATTGTCAACGACGATTGGCGTCTGGCTGCGGAGCTTGATGCCGATGGCGTCCATTTGGGACGCGAAGACGGCCAGCTGGCCGAAGCCAGACTAGGGCTCGGCTCGGGAAAAATCGTGGGTTGCTCGTGCTACAACGACCCGGCGCTGGCGCAACAGGCATTGGCCGCCGATGTCGATTACATTGCCTTTGGAGCGCTCTACCCTTCGAGCATCAAGCCTGAGGCAGTTCGGGCCACGCTCGAACACATCAGGATAGGACGCGCACTGGCCGAAGGAAAAACACGTGCCGGCGCTCGCGTTGCGGTGGTAGCCATAGGCGGCTTGACGGCCGACAATGCCGCTCCGGTCATTCAGGCGGGAGCCGACAGCATCGCCTTGATCAGCGGCCTGTTCGGAAGCTCTCGAATTCGCGCCACGGCCGCTCGCTGCGACGAGCTGTTCAGATAACCAGGCAACAAGCTTGCTATGCTATAGCGTTTGTGCCTTTCTTTTTATATTTTGCATCGAGTCCAATCGCCATGTCCCGCAATACCGAACTGTTCGAACGCGCCTGTCAAAGCATACCTGGCGGAGTCAATTCGCCGGTCAGAGCTTTTCGCTCGGTAGGAGGCTCGCCCCGTTTCATCAAGCGGGCGCAAGGCGCCTACCTGTGGGACGCCGACAATACCCGCTACATCGATTATGTTGGATCGTGGGGGCCGGCCATTCTCGGGCACGCGCACCCTGAAGTCATCCGCGCGGTGCAGGAGGCCGCAGTCGACGGCTTGTCGTTCGGCGCGCCGACCGAGGCCGAAATCCAGATCGCCGAAGCCATCATCGCCCGCATCCCGTCGATCGACAAGGTGCGTCTGGTCAGCTCCGGCACGGAAGCCACCATGACAGCCATACGCCTGGCGCGAGGCTACACGGGGCGCTCGAAAATCATCAAGTTCGAAGGCTGCTACCATGGCCACGCCGACAGTCTGCTGGTCAAGGCAGGCTCGGGCATGCTTACGTTCGGCAATCCGACCTCGGCCGGCGTGCCGGCCGAATTCATCCAGCACACGCTGGTGCTCGACTATAACAAGCTGGATTCGGTTGAAGCGGCATTCAAGCAGTACGGCGCCGACATCGCTTGCATTATTGTCGAGCCCATTGCCGGCAATATGAACCTGATCAAGCCTTTGCCGGGTTTTCTCGAAGGTCTGCGGGCCTTGTGTACGCAATACGGCGCCCTGCTGATTTTCGATGAGGTCATGACCGGTTTTCGGGTCGGACCGCAAGGCGTGCAGGGTCTTATGGGCATTACCCCGGACCTGACCACGCTGGCCAAGGTGATCGGGGGCGGGATGCCGGTAGGGGCCTTTGGCGGCCGCGCCGACATCATGGAACATATCGCCCCTCTGGGCGGGGTTTATCAGGCCGGTACGCTGTCGGGGAATCCTGTGGCTGTCGCGGCAGGTCTGACTACGCTCAGGCTGCTTTCAGAACCGGGGTTTTATGAGCGTCTGGGAGCGCAAACCAAGAAGCTGGTGATGGGCTTGGCGGAACGCGGCAAAGCGGCGGGCATCACGCTCAGCACGGATCATGTCGGCGGCATGTTCGGCCTTTATTTCAGCGAAACGATCCCGAAAAGCTTTGATGAGGTGTCGGCCTGCAATGTGGAGCGTTTCAAGATGTTCTTCCACGCCATGTTGATCAAGGGTGTGTATTTTGCCCCCTCGGCTTTCGAGGCCGGCTTTGTATCGGCAGCCCACGACGACGACATCATCCGCGCCACGCTGGATGCGGCGGAACAGGCGTTCGCCAAGCTCTGATTGCTGCGGCATTCTGGCCGTGGGTGTGGTTGGCGGTTGTACTCGTTCTTAAACACGTTCTTAAGCGTTCTTAAGGCGCGGGGGTGGCGGGTTCAGACAGTCCGTGAGGGTGTTTTTGCGCAGAAGCGTTCTTAAGACGCGGGGGTGGCGGCCCAGGCGGGGTGGGGCTCGCATCGTCCGGTCC
>NZ_BAAGUZ010000008.1:0-142397 GCF_054781135.1 Paralcaligenes ginsengisoli | reverse complement strand
AAGCTGATAGCGCCGATCGCCATGGAAGAGGGGCTGCGCTTTGCGATCCGCGAAGGCGGTCGTACCGTGGGCGCCGGTGTCGTTGCCAAAATCATCAAGTAAGCGTTATACTCCAATGTTGTCTTGCGAACTAGTTTAAAACCCAGGCTGGTTCGTTCGAATTGATGTATAGCATAGCGGTTGTAAAGAGCGGCGGGCTATCAGGCAGACTTGTCGCTCTTCGGGTTTAGGGGCATAGCTCAATTGGCAGAGCGTCGGTCTCCAAAACCGAAGGTTGAAGGTTCGATTCCTTCTGCCCCTGCCACAATCAGTATCACATCGCAGGTTGCGTATAGCGTGGCCTTTCACGCGCCGGAATATGTCGAATACCAATGTTGAAACCGTTACCAGTACTGTAGACCGCCTCAAGCTCGGTTTGGCAGTTTTGGTCATTATTGCTGGCATAGTCGCGTATTCGGTACTCGAGAATCAGTCCTCTGTTCTTCGGGTCGGCGTATTTCTCGGCAGCCTGGTCGTAGCCGCGTTGATCGCATGGTTTAGCGAACCGGGCCGCCGCACGCTGAGTTTCGGGCGGGATTCGTATAACGAAGTCAAGCGCGTGACGTGGCCAACGCGCAAAGAAACGACCCAGATGACCGGGATCGTCTTTGCTTTCGTCGCCGTGATGGGTATCTTGCTGTGGGTTGTCGACAAAGGTCTGGAGTGGGTCATTTATGGCTTGCTGCTGGGCTGGAAATAAAGGGCACACATGAGCAAGCGTTGGTATGTCGTCCATGTCTATTCCGGAATGGAAAAAAGTGTGCATAAGGCCTTGCTTGAGCGTATCGAGCGGGCCGCATTGCAAACGTCTTTCGGCCGTATCCTGGTTCCCTCCGAAGAAGTCGTCGAGGTCAAGGGCGGTAAAAAGTCCATTAGCGAGCGACGCATTTTCCCCGGTTACGTTCTGGTCGAGATGGATCTCACCGACGAAACCTGGCATTTGGTAAAGAACACGAACCGGGTCACCGGTTTTCTGGGTGGGTCCGGCAATCGCCCGGCGCCGATCTCCGACCGCGAAGTCGAGAAGATCCTGTCTCAGATGGAAGAAGGCACCGAGAAACCCAAACCCAAAGTTCTCTTTGAGGTGGGCGAGATGGTCCGTGTCAAGGAAGGTCCGTTTGCCGATTTCAACGGCAACGTCGAAGAAGTGAATTACGAGAAAAGCAAGGTGCGTGTGTCGGTTACGATTTTTGGCCGTGCCACCCCTGTGGAACTCGATTTTGGCCAGGTCGAAAAGACCTGATTTCAACCCCGGGGAGCGAGTGTTGCCGTGCAATGCTCGTGTTTGAACCCGCAAGGAGCAAAGCATGGCGAAGAAAATCGTCGGCTTTATCAAGCTGCAAGTACCAGCTGGTAAGGCTAATCCCTCACCCCCTATCGGTCCGGCGCTGGGTCAGCGTGGTCTGAACATCATGGAATTCTGCAAGGCATTCAATGCCAAAACCCAGGGCATGGAGCCGGGTTTGCCAATTCCTGTAGTCATCACCGCCTACGCCGACAAGAGCTTCACCTTCATCATGAAGACGCCGCCGGCGACTGTCCTGATCAAGAAGGCCTCGGGTGTGCAAAAAGGTTCGGCTCGTCCCAACCTCGACAAAGTGGGCACTCTGACTCGTGCACAAGCCGAAGAGATCGCCAAAGCCAAATCGCCTGACCTGACGGCCGCCGATCTGGATGCAGCCGTACGTACGATCGCTGGCAGCGCTCGTAGCATGGGCATTACGGTTGAAGGGGTGTAAGCATGTCGAAATTAAGCAAACGCGTTGCCGCAATCCAGGCAAAAATCGATCGCAGCAAGTTTTATCCGGTTACCGAAGCGCTGGCCTTGGTTAAAGAAACCGCCACCGCCAAGTTCGACGAGTCTATCGACGTTGCCGTTCAATTGGGTATCGACCCCAAGAAATCGGATCAACTCGTGCGTGGTTCGGTGGTTCTGCCCGCCGGTACCGGTAAAACGGTACGTGTGGCTGTGTTCGCCCAGGGCGAAAAAGCCGAGGCCGCCAAGGCTGCCGGCGCCGATATCGTTGGTCTTGACGACCTGGCCGAAAGCATCAAGGCCGGTCAGCTCGACTTCGACGTCGTGATCGCTTCGCCCGACACCATGCGCGTGGTTGGCGCACTGGGTCAGATACTGGGCCCTCGCGGCCTGATGCCTAACCCCAAGGTAGGCACGGTTACCCCCGATGTCGTCACGGCAGTCAAAAATGCCAAGGCGGGTCAGGTGCAGTACCGTACCGACAAGGCTGGCATCATCCATGCCACGATTGGCCGCGCTTCATTTGGCGTGGAACAGCTGCAAACCAACCTGGCCGCCCTGGTCGATGCCTTGAACAAGGCTCGTCCCGCTGCTGCAAAAGGTATTTATCTGCGCAAGCTCGCTGTGTCGTCCACGATGGGCGGCGGGGCTCGCATAGAAATTGCTTCGCTGACGGCTTGATTCAAGCCCTAGGCAAAAAGAACTTTGGGCTGCGTCCGGTTTCTCGGACGCCGCTGTCAAAGACCGCTGGAGCGAACGACTTGCAGAACGCATGTATCCGCAAGTCCAAGCTTAATCCCAGGCTGTTTCTGGCCTGAATCCAGCGCAGACGGCGCCCATGGAAGAATTCTTTTCTAAAGAACTCGACCAGGTGCGCCGCATTCGGTTGACGTCGGGGACCCTCCCGGACGTCTTTTGATGGAGTGTTCAAACCGTGAGTCTCAATCGCCAAGAGAAAGCGGTAGTAATCGAAGAAGTCTCTGTAGAAGTTGCAAAGGCACAATCGATTGTTATCGCCGAGTACCGTGGTCTGGACGTCGCCTCTGTCACCGTACTGCGCAAAACTGCGCGTGAGTCGGGCGTGTATCTGCGTGTTCTCAAAAACACGCTGGTTCGCCGTGCTGTTTCCGGGACCCCTTTCGAGGGTTTGTCGGATCAGCTCACTGGTCCGCTAATCTACGGGATTAGCACCGATCCAGTGTCGGCGGCAAAAGTACTTGCCGGTTTCGCGAAAAGCAACGAAAAGCTGGTTATCAAAGGCGGGGCATTGCCCAATAACGTCTTGAGCCAAGAAGGTGTGAAGGCTTTGGCCACCATGCCCTCGCGCGAAGAGTTGCTGTCGAAACTGCTGGGTACCATGCAAGCCCCGATTGCGCAATTTGTGCGTACGCTCAACGAAGTTCCGACCAAGTTCGTACGCGGCCTCGCGGCTGTGCGCGACCAGAAAGAAGCTGCGTAAGCAGTGGAATCGGAAATCGTCGAACGACCGAGCGACACCCAACCCTGGCATTTATCAATATTTGGAGTTCTAAAAAATGGCATTAAGCAAAGCTGAAATCCTTGACGCTGTCGCTAGCATGACCGTGCTCGAATTGTCCGAGCTGATCAAGGAAATGGAAGAAAAATTTGGCGTGTCGGCTGCTGCCGCCGCTGTGGCTGTGGCTGCTCCCGCCGCTGGTGGCGCTGCCGCCGCTGAAGAGCAAACCGAGTTCACCGTTGTACTGACCGAAATCGGCGCAAACAAAGTTAGCGTCATTAAAGCAGTTCGCGAACTGACCGGTTTGGGCTTGAAAGAAGCCAAGGACCTGGTTGACGGTGCTCCCAAGCCCGTTAAAGAAGGCCTGGCCAAGGCAGATGCCGAAGCCGCCAAGAAAAAGCTTGAAGAAGCTGGCGCAAAAGCCGAGCTTAAATAAAGCTTGCTGTACCCGCCCGGGAAGCGCTGAAGCCTTCCCGGGCTTTTGCGTTTCCAGAAAATCCATGATTTGAGTGTGGCCATCAAGTTGGATTTTCTGGAGTCGTAAACCGGGGCCGTGGTTGACGGCCCATGTAACCCTCGAGTCGGAGTGCTCATGCCTTATTCGTATACCGAAAAAAAGCGCATACGTAAGAGCTTCGCCAAACGTGAGGACGTTCAAGACGTTCCTTACTTGCTGGCGACTCAACTGCAATCGTTTTTAACCTTTTTGCAGGCGGATACTACACCTTCTAAACGTAAAGATGAAGGCCTGCAAGCGGCTTTCACTTCCATATTTCCTATCGTTAGCCATAATCAGATGGCACGCCTCGAGTTCGTAAGCTACGTGCTCGGCGAGCCCGTGTTCGACGTCAAAGAATGCCAGCTGCGTGGCCTGACCTACGCTTCGCCCCTGCGCGCCAAGGTGCGCCTGGTGCTGATGGATCGCGAAGTCAGTAAGCCTACCGTCAAAGAAGTAAAAGAGCAAGAAGTCTATATGGGCGAAATTCCGCTCATGACCGATACGGGCTCGTTCGTAATCAACGGCACCGAGCGCGTCATCGTGTCGCAGCTGCATCGTTCGCCAGGGGTGTTCTTCGAGCACGATCGGGGCAAGACCCACAGTTCGGGCAAATTGCTGTTTTCGGCGCGTGTGATTCCTTACCGCGGTTCGTGGCTCGACTTCGAGTTCGATCCCAAGGACGTGTTGTTTTTCCGGGTCGACCGCCGCCGCAAGATGCCGGTCACGATTCTGCTCAAGGCGATCGGCATGACTCCCGAATCGATCCTGGCGCACTTCTTCGATTTCGATAACTTCGAAATCAAGAACGAAGGCGGCATGCTTGAGTTCGTGCCTGAACGCTGGAAGGGTGAAGTGGCCCGTTTCGATATTCTCGATCGCGCCGGCAAGGTCATCGTCGAAAAAGACAAGCGTATCAATGCCAAGCATTTGCGCGATCTGTCGGCCGCCAACGTCGAATACGTTTCGGTTCCGGAAGACTTCCTGCTGGGCCGGGTATTGGCCAAAAACGTGATCAACGCCGAAACCGGCGAAATCATTGCCAATGCCAATGACGAAATCACCGAGTCCGTGCTGGGCGAATTCCGCGCGGCCAATATTCGCGAAACCCAGACCTTGTACACCAACGATCTGGATCGCGGCCCCTATATTTCGCAAACCCTGCGCACCGATGAAACGGCCGATCAAATGGCGGCTCGCGTTGCCATCTATCGCATGATGCGTCCCGGCGAACCTCCTACCGAGGATGCCGTCGAAGCCTTGTTCCAGCGCCTGTTCTACAGCGAAGACGCCTACGATCTGTCGCGCGTCGGCCGCATGAAGGTCAACAGCCGTCTGGGCCGTGGCGACGATATCACGGGCGCCATGACCCTGACCAACGAAGACATACTCGAAACCATCAAGGTGCTGGTCGAGTTGCGTAACGGCCGCGGCCAGATCGATGACATCGATCACCTTGGCAATCGTCGCGTGCGCTGTGTCGGCGAACTGGCCGAGAACCAGTTCCGGGCCGGCCTGGTACGTGTCGAACGCGCGGTCAAAGAGCGCCTGGGTCAGGCTGAAACCGAAAACCTGATGCCGCACGACCTGATCAACTCCAAGCCGATTTCGGCGGCGATCAAGGAATTCTTCGGTTCGAGCCAGCTGTCGCAGTTCATGGATCAGACCAATCCTTTGTCCGAGATCACGCACAAACGTCGTGTATCGGCCTTGGGACCTGGCGGCCTGACGCGCGAGCGTGCAGGCTTTGAAGTGCGCGACGTGCACCCGACCCATTATGGCCGGGTTTGCCCTATCGAAACGCCTGAAGGCCCGAACATCGGCCTGATCAATTCGATGGCCCTGTACGCGCGTTTGAACGAATACGGCTTTCTTGAAACGCCCTACCGCAAAATCGTCGACGGCAAGGTCAGCGAACAAATCGACTACCTGTCGGCCATCGAAGAAAGCCACTACGTGATTGCCCAGGCCAACGCCGAGCTCGACGAAGAAGGCCGTTTCACCGACGACCTGGTTGCCTGCCGCGAAGCCGGCGAAACCATGCTGACAGCTCCGGCCAACGTGCATTACATGGACGTGGCGCCGTCGCAGATCGTGTCGGTGGCCGCCTCGTTGATTCCCTTCCTCGAGCACGATGATGCCAACCGCGCGCTCATGGGCGCCAACATGCAGCGTCAGGCCGTACCTTGCCTGCGCCCTGAAAAGCCCCTGGTAGGCACCGGAATCGAACGCACAGTGGCGGTCGACTCGGGTACTACGGTGCAGGCCTTGCGTGGCGGTCTGGTCGATCACGTCGATGCCGAGCGTGTCGTGATCCGCGTCAACGACGACGAGAATGTCGCCGGCGAGGTGGGTGTCGATATCTACAACCTCATCAAGTACACACGCTCCAACCAGAACACCAACATCAACCAGCGCCCTATCGTCAAGCGTGGCGACAAGGTTGCCCGCGGCGACGTTCTGGCCGACGGCGCGTCGACCGATCTGGGCGAACTGGCATTGGGCCAGAACATGCTGATCGCGTTCATGCCCTGGAACGGCTATAACTTCGAGGATTCGATCCTGATTTCCGAAAAGGTCGTGGCCGACGATCGCTATACTTCGATCCACATCGAAGAACTGACGGTCGTGGCGCGCGATACCAAGCTGGGTCAGGAAGAAATCACCCGCGACATCAGCAATCTGGCCGAGACGCAACTCAATCGCCTGGACGACTCGGGCATTGTGTACATTGGTGCCGAAGTGCGTGCCGATGATGTGCTGGTCGGCAAAGTGACGCCCAAAGGCGAAACCCAGCTGACTCCGGAAGAAAAGTTGCTGCGCGCCATTTTTGGCGAAAAAGCCTCCGACGTCAAAGATACTTCGCTGCGCGTGCCTTCGGGCATGATCGGTACGGTTATCGACGTCCAGGTCTTTACTCGCGAAGGCATAGAACGCGACAAGCGCGCCCAGTCGATCATCGACGACGAGCTGCGTCGCTATCGCCAGGATCTCAACGATCAGCTGCGTATCGTGGAAGACGATACCTTCGATCGTATCGAGAAATTCCTGGTCGGCAAAACCGTCAATGGCGGCCCTCGCAAGCTCGCCAAGGGCGCCGTGCTGGGCAAGGATTACCTGGCCGACCTGGATCGCTGGCAGTGGTTCGATATCCGCCTGGCCGACGAAGCGCATGCCGTGGTGCTGGAACAGGCCAAGGAATCGCTGGAGCAGAAGCGCCACCAGTTCGATCTGGCGTTCGAAGAAAAGCGCAAGAAACTCACCCAGGGCGACGAGCTGCCTCCGGGCGTGCTCAAGATGATCAAGGTGTATCTGGCCGTCAAGCGCCGCCTGCAGCCTGGCGACAAGATGGCCGGCCGTCACGGCAACAAGGGTGTGGTCTCCCGTATTACGCCTGTCGAAGACATGCCTCATATGGCCGACGGCACTCCCGCCGACATTGTGCTCAATCCCCTGGGCGTGCCTTCGCGGATGAATATCGGCCAGGTGCTTGAAGTGCACCTGGGCTGGGCCGCCAAAGGCGTGGGTCAGCGCATCGCCGACATGATCGGCGAAGAAAAGGTGGTGCAGGTCAAGGGTATACGTTCTTATCTGGAGCAGGTATACAACAATACCGGCACCGGCGCGCGCATATCGGACCTTACAGACGACGAAGTCATCGAACTGGCCCGCAATCTCAAAAACGGCGTGCCGTTTGCGACGCCGGTTTTCGACGGCGCGACCGAAGCGGAAATCACCCAGATGCTCGAGCTGGCCTATCCTGACGATGTGGCCGAACGCCTCAAGCTGACGGAATCGCGCACTCAGGCCTGGCTGTTCGATGGCCGTACCGGCGAACAATTCGAACGTCCTGTCACGATCGGCTATATGCACTATCTCAAGCTGCATCACCTGGTCGACGACAAGATGCATGCTCGCTCTACCGGTCCTTACTCGCTGGTTACGCAGCAACCGCTGGGCGGCAAAGCCCAGTTCGGCGGCCAGCGTTTCGGCGAGATGGAAGTCTGGGCGCTGGAAGCCTACGGTGCTTCGTATACCTTGCAGGAAATGCTCACGGTCAAGTCCGACGACATCTCCGGCCGTACCAAGGTCTACGAGAACATCGTCAAGGGCGACCACGTCATCGATGCCGGTATGCCAGAGTCGTTCAACGTGTTGGTTAAAGAAATTCGATCCCTGTCTCTCGACATGGATCTGGAGCGTAAATAATGAAAGCGCTACTCGACCTTTTCAAACAAGTCTCGCAAGACGAGCAATTCGATGCCATCAAGATCGGCATCGCGTCGCCCGAAAAAGTGCGGTCCTGGTCTTACGGCGAAGTCCGCAAGCCCGAGACTATCAACTATCGTACCTTCAAGCCCGAGCGTGACGGCCTGTTCTGCGCCAAGATTTTTGGCCCGATCAAGGACTACGAGTGCTTGTGCGGCAAATACAAACGCCTGAAACACCGCGGCGTCATTTGCGAGAAATGCGGCGTCGAAGTCACGGTGGCCAAGGTGCGTCGCGAGCGCATGGGCCATATCGAGCTGGCCAGTCCGGTGGCTCACATCTGGTTCCTGAAAAGCCTGCCATCCCGCCTGGGCATGGTGCTGGACATGACCCTGCGCGACATCGAGCGCGTGCTTTATTTCGAAGCATGGTGCGTAATCGAGCCTGGCATGACCCCGCTCAAGCGCGGTCAGATCATGTCCGATGACGATTTCCTGGCCAAGACCGAAGAATACGGCGACGACTTCCATGCGCTCATGGGCGCCGAGGCGGTCCGCGAGTTGCTGCGTACGATCGATATCGATCGCGACGTCGAAACCCTGCGCGCCGAGCTCAAGGCCACGTCGTCCGACGCCAAGATCAAAAAGATTTCCAAGCGCCTCAAAGTGCTGGAAGGCTTCCAGAAATCGGGCATCAAGCCCGAGTGGATGGTCATGGAAGTCCTGCCGGTTCTGCCGCCCGACTTGCGTCCGCTGGTGCCGCTCGATGGCGGCCGCTTCGCTACCTCGGATCTGAACGACCTGTATCGCCGCGTCATCAACCGCAACAACCGACTGAAACGCCTGCTGGAACTGAAGGCGCCCGATATCATTCTGCGCAACGAGAAACGCATGCTGCAGGAATCGGTCGACTCCCTGCTCGATAACGGTCGTCGCGGCAAAGCCATGACTGGTGCCAACAAGCGCCAGCTCAAATCGCTGGCCGACATGATCAAGGGCAAGAGCGGCCGTTTCCGCCAGAACCTGCTGGGCAAGCGTGTCGACTACTCCGGCCGTTCGGTGATTGTGGTGGGTCCGCAGCTCAAGCTGCATCAGTGCGGCTTGCCCAAGCTGATGGCTTTGGAATTGTTCAAGCCGTTCATTTTCAACCGCCTCGAAATGATGGGCCTGGCCACGACCATCAAGGCTGCCAAGAAGTTGGTGGAAAGCCAGGAGCCGGTGGTGTGGGATATTCTCGAAGAGGTCATTCGCGAACACCCTGTCATGCTCAACCGTGCGCCCACGCTGCACCGCCTGGGCATTCAGGCCTTCGAACCGGTCCTGATCGAAGGCAAGGCCATTCAGCTGCATCCGCTGGTTTGCGCGGCATTCAACGCCGACTTCGACGGCGATCAGATGGCGGTACTCGTACCCCTGTCGCTTGAAGCGCAGATCGAAGCGCGCACGCTGATGCTGGCTTCGAACAACATTCTGTTCCCGGCCAACGGCGAACCGTCGATCGTGCCTTCGCAGGATATCGTTCTGGGTCTGTATTACACGACGCGCGAACGCATCAACGGCAAGGGCGAAGGCCTGTTCTTCATGGACGTGTCCGAAGTCCAGCGCGCTTACGACAATCGCGAAGTCGAGCTGCAAAGCCGCGTCACCGTGCGTCTGAACGAGTTTGAAAAAGACGCCGATGGCGAATGGCAGCCGGTGCTGCGACGCTTCGAAACCACGGTTGGACGTGCCCTGCTTTCCGAGATTCTGCCCAAGGGCTTGCCGTTCTCGGTGCTGAATCGCGCGCTGAAGAAAAAAGAGATCTCCCGTCTCATCAATCAATCGTTTCGTCGCTGCGGCTTGCGGGCCACGGTTATTTTTGCCGACAAGCTGATGCAGTCGGGTTTCCGCCTGGCCACGCGCGGCGGCATCTCGATTGCCATGGGCGATATGCTGATTCCCCGTGTCAAGGAAGATATCCTGGCGCAGGCCAGCAAAGAGGTCAAAGAGATCGACAAGCAGTACTCGTCGGGTCTGGTGACGTCGCAGGAACGCTATAACAATGTGGTCGATATCTGGGGCAAGGCCGGCGATAAAGTCGGCAAGGCCATGATGGAACAACTGGCAACCGAACCCGTGACCAATCGTCATGGCGAAGAAGTGCGCCAGGAATCGTTCAACTCGATCTACATGATGGCCGACTCGGGCGCTCGGGGTTCCGCTGCGCAGATTCGCCAGCTGGCCGGTATGCGAGGCCTGATGGCCAAGCCCGATGGCTCCATCATCGAGACGCCGATCACGGCAAATTTCCGTGAAGGTTTGAATGTATTGCAGTATTTCATCTCGACGCACGGTGCGCGTAAAGGCCTGGCCGATACCGCGCTGAAGACGGCAAACTCGGGCTACCTGACGCGCCGCCTGGTCGATGTGACTCAGGATCTGGTCATTACCGAGCCCGATTGCGGCACGACACGCGGCTATTCCATGAAAGCCCTGGTCGAGGGTGGCGAAATCATCGAGCCTTTGCGCGATCGTATTCTGGGGCGTGTAGCGGCAGTTGATATTGTCAATCCTGAAACCCAGGAAACGGCCATTACGGCAGGCACTCTGCTCGACGAAGATCTGGTCGAACAGATCGATCTGCTGGGTGTGGACGAAGTCAAGGTGCGTACGCCCCTGACTTGCGAAACGCGCCATGGTTTGTGCGCGCATTGCTACGGCCGCGATCTGGGCCGTGGTTCCATGGTGAACAAGGGCGAGGCCATCGGTGTGATCGCCGCCCAGTCGATTGGCGAACCGGGCACGCAGCTGACCATGCGTACCTTCCACATCGGTGGTGCGGCATCCCGCGCGGCGATGGCCAGCTCGATCGAAACCAAGTCGACCGGCAGCATTGGTTTCGCCATCACCATGCGTTACGTGACTAACGCCAAAGGCGAACGCATTGCCATTTCCCGTTCAGGCGAAATCGTGATTTTCGACGACAATCGCCGCGAGCGCGAACGCCATAAGGTTCCTTATGGCGCGACCGTCCTGGTGGGCGACAGCGAAGCGGTCAAGGCCGGCCAGCGTTTGGCTTCCTGGGATCCGCTGACCCGTCCGATTGTGTCGGAATACGCAGGTCAGGTACGCTTCGAGAATATCGAAGAAGGCGGGACGGTTGCCAAGCAGGTCGATGAAGTCACCGGTTTGTCCACGCTGGTTGTCATTACGCCCAAAACGCGTAGCGGCAAAACCATGCTGCGTCCGCAAATCAAGCTGATCAACGAAGCCGGCGAAGAAGTGAAAATCGCCGGCACCGATCACTCGGTCAATATCTCGTTCCCGGTTGGGGCCCTGATTACCGTGCGCGATGGCCAGCAGGTCACGGTGGGTGAAGTTCTGGCGCGTATTCCCCAAGAGTCGCAGAAAACTCGCGATATTACCGGGGGTCTGCCACGTGTGGCCGAGCTGTTCGAAGCCCGTTCGCCCAAAGATGCCGGCATGCTGGCCGACATTACAGGCACGGTTTCGTTCGGCAAGGATACCAAGGGCAAGCAGCGCCTGGTCATTACCGACCTTGATGGCGTGGGCCATGAGTTCCTGATTCCGAAAGAGAAGCAGGTCCTGGTTCACGATGGCCAGGTCGTCAACAAGGGCGAAATGATTGTCGATGGCCCGGCCGATCCGCACGATATCCTGCGTTTGCAGGGCATCGAGCGCCTGGCCAGCTATGTGGTTAACGAAGTGCAGGATGTGTATCGCTTGCAGGGCGTGAAAATCAACGACAAGCATATCGAAGTGATCGTGCGCCAGATGCTGCGTCGCGTGAACATTGTCGATGCCGGCGATACCAGCTTCATTCCTGGCGAACAGGTCGAGCGTTCCGAGTTGCTCAACGAAAACGATCGCATGGAAGCCGACGGCAAATTGCCGGCTACCTACGATAACGTCTTGCTGGGCATTACCAAGGCCTCGCTGTCGACCGATTCGTTCATTTCGGCGGCATCGTTCCAGGAAACGACCCGGGTGCTGACGGAAGCGGCCATCATGGGCAAGCGCGACGATTTGCGTGGCTTGAAAGAAAACGTGATTGTCGGCCGCCTGATTCCAGCCGGTACAGGCATGGCCTATCACCTGGCGCGCAAAGACAAAGAGCTGCTTGAAGCGGCTGAACGTCAAGCAGCTCGCGCGCTGGCCAATCCGTTTGAAGATGCACCGGCTGCAACGGAAGAAGTTCCGTTGGCTTCGGCCGATGCGGGCGACACGTCGGAGTCCGCCGAGTAAGCTTGATTCCGCCCACCCGCATTTGTGCGGCTGGCGGGTCGGGAGCTGTTCAGAACGCCGGGTTCATCCCCGGCGTTTTTTTATTTGGTGCGCTCTCGCAAAAAACTCCGATGCAAGCGGGGGTGGCGGCCCAGGTGGGGTGAGCGAGCTTGAGTCCGCCGCGGCCGGCGCCTGGATCGGGATGCAAGGGAGCGGTTGTTTGAGCGTCAAGGGTGTCCACAGCCCGGGGGGCTGTGGACGACGCGAGTTCCGCGACCGCCCGATCCAGGCGCCGGCCGCGGGCAGTCCTGGCAACGCCAGGACCGGACGAGGCGAGCCCACCCCGCCTGGGCCGCCACCCCCGCGTCTCAAGAACGCGGATGACGAGTGGCCACAAGGCCCTCCTCACGAATCCGATGCGTCGTTTACCGTTTGAGGCTCGGCCTCGGCCCTGGGCAGCCGTACCGTAAAAGTGGTTCCCGTCCCTTCCTCGCTACGCACGCTGATTGTGCCGTGATGACGATTGACAATGGTCTTGACGAACGCCAGGCCCAGGCCGATTCCCGCGGGATTGCCGGGGGTGTCCTCGCCCAGGCGCTGGAAGGGCGTGAACAGCAAGCCGAGCTGCGCCTGGCTCATGCCGCGCCCCTGATCGCTCAGGCAAATTGCCCAGTCATTTTCCTGTGCTTCAAGATGGCAATGTATTTGGCTCCCGTCGGGGCTGTATTTGATGGCATTGTCGACAAGGTTGCCCAGCGCACGGCCCAGCAGGTCTCGGTCGCCTTCCACATACGCACACGGGGCATCGTGGATGTATTCGATGACAATGTCGCGTTTGTGGGCCAGGGTCCAGTATTCGTCGCAAACCTGGGCGAGCAGGCCTGCAAGGTCCAGCGGCCGATAAACGATCCGCCTGGATTCGGCACGGGCGAGCTGCACGAAACCGTCGACCAGGGTCAGGGTTTTATGTGAATACTGACGGATGCGCGCCAGCAGTTCAGGCTCGGGCAGGGCGGTTCCGGAATTGGCCTGCAGTTCGACGAGCGCCAGTATGGAATTTTGCGGCGAACGCATATCGTGTGAAACAAAACGCAGGGTTTCTTCACGCCGGCGCTCGGCCAGCCGGATGGGTGAAATATCCACGAGGGTAAGGATGGTTCCCGCGCATGTGCCGTCGGCTGTGCGTATGGGTACGCACTTGAGCAGTATGTCGTTGCCCTTGCTGTCGCGCAGTTCCAGGCCTTGCTGCCACAGGGTTTGCCCCGTCGCCCGGACGTCGAAGCCGGGGTTTGCCACGGCCTTCAGCGTGGCGGCGATATTTTGTCGCAAGGCTGTGTCGGTAATGATGTTTTTTAAATAGTCCTCCGCCTGCTGGCCATCCACGGTACGGGGGCCGTCCAGGCGAACGGCATAGTCCATGGCCGCGATGCTCGCGAACCGCAACTGCCCATTGGTGTCGAAAATAATGGTTGGATCGGGCGTGGCGTCCAGGCTGTCGGTAAAGAAACGCCGCAGATGCCGCGTGTGATCGATGGCCCGATGCAGTTTGATGATGCGTCCGGGCAGCGATGCGTCGCCGCGCCCGGTATCGCGAATGAGCGCTTCTTCCTTGAATGGAGCGTGTTCGCGCTGCAGCTTCGAGAGTTGATGATCGATTTGCTTCAGCGCGGCTTCCTGGCTGCGCCAGCTCCAGACCGGGTAGACCAGTGCCACGCCGATCAGGCTGGCGGTGGGCGGTATCCACAGGAGGGCATAGCGCATCAGCAGCCCATCAAGGATAAAAATCAACAATAGCAGAGACGCGGCGATAAAGAACGAACGCCGTGGCGAAAGCCGTCGCAATATCAGGCAGACCAGTAACACCGGCAGGGTGGCGAGCAGTGCGCCTTGCCACCGGTTCGGGGTGCGGATCCATTCATTCTGAAGCGTGCTTTGCAGGGCATTGGCCAGGATTTCCACGCCGGACATGGCCTGGCCGTTGTGCGCAAGAGGAGTCGGGAAGGCGTCACCCAGGCCGGTGCCCCAGGTGCCGACCAGCACGTATTTATCTTTGAAGCGCGACGCGGGCACATCGCCGTCGAGAACCGCCCAGTATGGGTACATGGTGAAATGGCCTGGCGGCCCGGCATACGGAATCAGGCGAGGCGATGTGGCTGGGCGGGCAAGCCGCGGGTCCGTGCCGGACGCCTGCAGCATTGCGAGAATGAAATGGTCGACGTATGAGCCCGAAGGCAGCGCGTGCTGCAGGGTAATCGAGCGTATGGCGCCGTCGGAATCCGGATGGATGTTTATATAGCCCAGGCCGCGGGCGGCATTGGCCATGGAAGCCAAAGGCCTTTGCACTATGCCGGAAGGCTCCAGCAGCAGGGGCAGTATGACCCTGCCTTGGGCGCCGATCGCGTTGGCGAGTTCCTGGTCGTCCGAAAGGAAAGCCGGGTTCGCTTCGCCAAAAACAATATCCAGACCAACCGCTTTCGCTTCGTGCAGCCGGTTCAGCAGCTGGGCGTGTACGGTGCGCCGCCAGGGCCAGTGCCCGATCCGCTCGAGGCTGCCGTCGTCGACGGCAATAATGATAATGTCTTGATCTGCCGGCCGTTGGGTCGATACCGACAGGCCCAGGTCATAAAAGGTATGGTCCAGGCGCGACAGGCCGGTACCGCTGCCGAAATAGCTCATCGCAAACGTGAGCAGTGTCAGAGCCACCGCTACCATTAGCCATTCGCGGTGTATGCGTCGCGCCAAGTGCCCCTGAAAACCTGCGTGTGCTCGTCCGTTCAGACGCGCCATGTCAGTAGTCCGTGAGCAATATGTAGGTGCCGGAGCCTGACAAGACCGGGGTTCCGTTCGAGGAATTCAAGACACTGGTGCCCAAGAAAGCCTGTCGGGCATCATTGCCGCCGATTCCCAAAGCGTCGATGGCGCGCACCGCAACATAATACGTGCCCGGACCCGGAGCGCTGAACTTGACGTCCGGTGCGGCGAATCGCCGACTGGATACCAAGTCGGCGCCGTCCTTGTCCGATGACACTCGAACCAGGTATTCGCTGGCTCCCGGCACCGGAGGAAAACTCAGAGACCAGCTGCCGCCTCCGGCTCGTTTCGGAGCGGAGAGGGCGGCGGCGGGCAAGAGCGTGCGTACCCCCAGGAGCTTGCCCTGCGGGTCGATGGCCGTGCCTTGATCCTGGTGCAGCGTGGCGTTTTGCGACTGTTGCGACGTGATCTGGGCCGTACCTTTGACGACTTCGCTTTGTGCGCCTCGCGTCGAAGCATGCACACGCAGGCGAGTGCCGCGCACGCCGGTAATGCTGACCGGAGTGCGAACTTCGAAGCGCCCGACCCCCGTCCCCTTGGGTGCGACGCTGGACTCGAGCGAGCCCTGCTTCATGCGGGTGATCGAGTCGATCAGGCCTGTGCCTTTGAAGGCCCGCATGCGTTCGAGCGCCAGCGTGGAGGAGGAGGGTATGGAAAGCACGCTGCCGTCGCTGAGCAGCAAGGTGACAAAGCCATCGCTGCCGGTGGCAATGGTTTTGCCCTCTGCAATCCGGTCTTGGGCCCGCAGATTCTGGCCATCGGCGCTGGCTTGCCCGCTGACGTGGGTAACCGTGGCGCTGGCGGGCAGTTCCGGGATCATTGCAAATGGAATTTTCAGCTCAAGCCCGATCGGCAGCTTGGCGGGATCCTGGACGGCATTGATGGATTGCAGCGTGTTCCAGTTGCCAGGCCCGGTCGTAAACCGCGAGGCCAGGGCGATCAGGGTGTCGTTGGGCATGACCCGGTACAGGAAGTCGTCGCCGCGCGCTCCGGAGGCCTGGGCAAATGCCGCGGTTGAGGCCGACCCGAGCATCCCGGTAATAAATAGCGATAGAAACAAGTGTCGGCCGGACATGGCATCCTTGAGTTAAGCGGTGGTATTCAGGACAAATTCGAGACGATAGCCCAATGCGTACGACGAGTTCAGGCGGACGCCGTTTTCGGGTCGCAGCTGAAGCTTTTGCCGGATATTGGAAAGGTGCGTGTCGAGTGTGCGCGAAGTGGCGGGAACCTCGCGGTTCCAGACGGCGGCGCTTAAGACATCCCTGGAGAAAAGACGGCCCGGATTGCGTAGAAACAACAGCGCCAGTTCGTATTCTTTGGGGGCAAGAGCCACTGCCTGGCCGCGCACGTGGATGGTTCCTCTGGCAGGGTCGATGGCGTAGACGCCGACATCGAAAGCCTGTGTATTCGAGGACAGGGCGTTGTTGCGCCGCGACAGCGCCGCGATGCGCGCCAGCAGCTCGGCGTGGCGTATGGGTTTGGCCATATAGTCGTCGGCACCGGCCTGCAGGCCTACCACCAGGTCTTCTTCAAGAGTGCGACTGGTCAGGAACATCAGGGGCACATTAAAACCCAGGTGCGAGCGTATCCAGCGGACGACGTCGATTCCGGAAACATCGGGAACCTCCCAGTCGATCAGCAAAAGATCGAAGGGCTGCGACTTTTGCAGTACGGCAAGCAGTTCTTTGCCTTTGGTGAAGATCGTGCACTGGTGGCCAGCTTCGGCAAGAGTGTGTTGTATTAATTGCGCTTGAGCCGGGTCATCTTCAAGGGAGGCGATATTCATAAAGTTGTTGATGAATCCTTTAAACGCGCGTGATACATAGCTTGGCAATTGCGGGTTTCGGCATGAAATCCGATTCGTGTAAGCACCAAGCCGACACATTTTATGTAAGCAATGGTACGTTAACCATACTACAGTGTCGAGCGCTCGTGGCACCGGGCCGGCCCGCAACGGAAATGTTCAGCTGTTAGTCAGTTTACAAAACTACCATACGAGAACACGCGATCAATTAAAAACAGTGCGCGGGCATTGGGCGAGGGTGAACATTGTTCCACAGGCTTTGAGCGGCCTGGCGGCGCGCAGTGGCTCTTCTCCGATGAAATGAGTTCGGCAGCGATAATTTCATGATTCCAGGAGCAATGATGTCCAAGCACTTTAAGAATCAGGACGCAATAGTCGGCTCGCGCCGAAAATTCCTGCAGATGGCAGGCGCGGTGGGTGCGGGCTCCGCACTGGGCGCGCTGTCGCTGGATGCGCTTGCCGCGACGGCCGGGTCGCCCGCTACGGTCGATCTGCCTTTTGCGAATGGCTTGCGGCAAATGGCGACTTTCCCTCAAAAACGCCCGCTGATTCTGCTGACCAGCCGTCCGCCGCAGCTTGAAACCCCCTTCAAGGTTTTCAACGATGGTATTTTTACTCCCAACGATGCCTTTTTCGTGCGCTATCACTGGAGTGGCATTCCAACCAATATCGATCCGAAGACTTATCGCCTGAATATCAAGGGCAAGGTAAACAGCCCATTGACTCTTTCCCTCGATGAAATCAAGAGCATGGGGGCCGCCGAAATTGCTGCGGTGCACCAATGTTCCGGAAATAGCCGTGGTTTCTCCAATCCGCGCGTCAATGGCGGGGAATCGGCCAACGGCGCCATGGGCAACGCGATCTGGACGGGCGTGCCTCTGAAGAAAATACTGGAAAAGGCCGGCGTGCAGGCCGGTGCCGTGCAAGTCACCTTCAATGGCCTGGATCATCCTCCTGTGGGAGACGGCCCCGATTTCATCAAGGCGCTCGATCTCGACCACGCCATGGACGGCGAAGTCATGCTTGCCTGGGCCATGAATGGCGCTGATCTGCCTATGCTCAACGGGTACCCGCTGCGCTTGATTGTGCCGGGATATTACGGCACGTATTGGGTCAAGCATTTGTCCGATATCGAGGTCGTCGATAAAACGCTCGATAATTTCTGGATGGCCAAGGCCTACCGTATTCCCGACAATGAATGCGCCTGTGTGGCGCCCGGGGGAAAAATGGAAAAATCGCGGCCCATAGGCCGGTTTTCCATCCGTTCCTTTATTACCAGCGTGCTCGATGGCGATAAAATCCCCGCCGCCAGGTCGACTCTGTTGCGAGGTATCGCCTTCGATGGCGGGTACGGCGTGACCGGCGTCGAGGTGTCCGCCGACGGTGGCCGCACCTGGCATCAGGCCAAACTGGGTAAAGACCATGGCAAATACTCCTTCCGCGAATGGACCCTGCCCTTCAAGCCGGCCAAAAAAGGCGCGCTTGAGCTGAAGGTGCGGGCCGTCAATCGCATAGGGCAGAGCCAGCCAATGGAGGGCTTGTGGAATCCGTCGGGCTATATGCGCAACGCCGTCGAAATAACTCGCGTCACCGCTATCTAGGGAAAGACTATGAAAAAGCAAATGACTCTTTTCATGGCTGGCGGCGTGGCGGCCGTGCTGCTGAGCCTGGTGGCGCTGCCGACGCAGGCCCTGGAAATTCAGCTGCCGCCCGACTCCACCGCGTTCAAGCCCAGCACGATGCCCGGGTACACACTGGTGTTGCGCAATTGCACGGCTTGCCATTCGGCGCAGTATATCCAGACCCAGCCCGCTTCCTCGCACGCGTGGTGGGAAGGCGAGGTCAAGAAAATGAAAGCGACCTACGGCGCGCAGATTCCCGATGCCGACATGCCGGCCATGGCGGAATACCTGTATGCGACCTATGGCTCGGGCAAGGGCTCCGACGAGGCCAACGCCCCCAAAACCGCAGCGAAACCGAAGTAGCGGTCTTGAAACGGCACGGTTGCGGCTGATTTGGTTGCAAATCAGCCGCACTGTTGTCTTTCATCCAGGCGCGCATGCCTGGCATGTTGACCGCCTTTATGCCTGTATGCTACGATTGCGAGCTAACTGAAAATTTCATTGCCGAATTTTCTATTTAGATGCGGCCAGCAAAACCGGCCGCAAAATGCAAGACCCGCTCTTTTACGTTATTCGTGCTGGGCGGTTTTGCGTAAACCGCCCAGGTCGTTTTGTTTCCGGCAATCAATTGCTGCAAAAAAACCGGGCGACTCATTCAAATACGTAAATCAGTGCGCCAGTACAAATGCGTACAGATCAAAGGATGCGTAAAGGTCATGCCAACCATTAGCCAACTCGTGCGCAAGCCGCGCGAAGTCAGTCGCGCGAACAGTAAGAGCCCCGCGCTCGAAAACTGCCCTCAGCGCCGTGGTGTTTGCACTCGCGTGTACACCACAACCCCTAAAAAACCTAACTCGGCGCTGCGTAAAGTCGCCAAGGTTCGTCTTACCAACGGTTTCGAAGTCATTTCGTACATCGGCGGTGAAGGCCACAACTTGCAGGAACACTCGGTGGTTCTTGTGCGCGGTGGTCGTGTAAAAGACTTGCCTGGTGTGCGTTACCACATCGTACGCGGCTCGCTCGATTTGCAAGGCGTTAAAGACCGCAAGCAATCGCGCTCCAAGTACGGTGCGAAACGCCCGAAAAAAGCCTGAAGTTCCCGGCTGGTTCATCCAGTCAAAGTGCAGCCATGGACACGGTGTCCATCGCATGTAAGTGACCATTAATGTAAATGGTCGTGGCCGTGCAAGCACGGTTCAACTGAACAGTCACAAGGAAGTAAAAAATGCCCCGTCGTCGCGAAGTTCCCAAGCGTGATATTCTCCCCGATCCCAAATTTGGCAGCGTTGACCTTGCCAAATTCATGAACGTCGTCATGTTGTCCGGCAAGAAAGCAGTTGCCGAGCGCATTGTTTATGGCGCCCTGGATCAGGTACAGGCTAAAACTGGCAAAGAGCCTATCGAGATTTTCAATCTTGCAATCACCAATATCAAGCCTATCGTTGAAGTAAAAAGCCGCCGTGTCGGTGGCGCAAACTATCAAGTGCCGGTTGAAGTGCGCCCTGTGCGCCGCCTGGCCCTCGCCATGCGCTGGTTGCGTGAAGCAGCCAAGAAGCGCGGCGAAAAATCGATGGATTTGCGTCTGGCCGGCGAGTTGCTGGATGCTTCCGAAGGCCGTGGTGCCGCAATGAAGAAACGCGAAGACACGCACAAAATGGCCGAAGCCAACAAAGCTTTCAGCCATTTCCGTTGGTAATCTAAGGATACAAAAAAATGGCCCGCAAAACCCCCATTGAGCGCTACCGCAACATAGGCATTTCTGCGCACATTGATGCAGGGAAAACCACAACCACCGAACGCATTCTGTTCTACACCGGCGTCAATCACAAAATTGGCGAAGTTCATGACGGCGCTGCCACCATGGATTGGATGGAACAAGAGCAAGAGCGCGGCATCACCATCACTTCGGCTGCCACGACGGCATTCTGGCGTGGCATGGCGGGTAATTACCCCGAGCATCGCATCAACATCATCGACACCCCGGGACACGTCGACTTTACCATCGAGGTAGAGCGTTCGATGCGTGTGCTCGACGGCGCCTGCATGGTGTATTGCGCTGTGGGCGGCGTTCAGCCTCAATCCGAAACGGTATGGCGCCAGGCCAATAAGTATGGCGTGCCGCGTTTGGCATTCGTCAACAAAATGGACCGTACCGGCGCCAATTTCTTCAAGGTTTACGATCAGCTCAAGCTGCGCCTCAAGGCCAGCCCCGTGCCGATCGTGATTCCTATCGGCGCCGAGGAAAGCTTCACCGGTGTGGTTGATCTCGTCAAGATGAAAGCCATTATCTGGGACGAAGCCAGCCAGGGCATGAAGTTCGAATACAGCGAGATCCCTGCCGAGCTTGCCGATCAAGCCAAGGAATGGCACGAGAAGCTGGTCGAGTCGGCTGCGGAGTCCTCCGAAGAACTCATGGATAAGTATCTTGAAACCGGTGTACTGACCGAAGACGAGATCAATCTGGGCATTCGCACGCGCACCATCGCCGGCGAAATCCAGCCTATGCTGTGCGGCACCGCGTTCAAGAACAAGGGCGTGCAACGCATGCTCGACGCCGTCATCGATTATCTGCCGTCGCCTGTCGATATCCCGCCTGTCGATGGCGTCGATGACGAAGGCAACGCCATTACTCGCGAAGCCAACGACGACGCGAAGTTCTCGGCATTGGCATTCAAGCTGATGAGCGATCCGTTTGTGGGTCAGCTGACCTTCGTGCGCGTTTATTCGGGTGTCTTGAAATCCGGCGATACGGTCTATAACCCCATCAAGGGCAAGAAAGAGCGTATCGGTCGTATTCTGCAGATGCACGCGAACAACCGCGCCGAAATCAAGGAAGTTCTGGCGGGCGACATCGCCGCTGTGGTGGGCCTGAAAGACGTCACGACCGGCGAAACGCTTTGCGATCTCGATTCGCACGTGTTGCTCGAGCGCATGGAGTTCCCCGAGCCCGTGATTTCGCAGGCCGTCGAACCCAAGACCAAGGCCGACCAGGAAAAAATGGGCATCGCGCTGTCGCGCCTTGCCCAGGAAGATCCTTCGTTCCGCGTACGCAGCGATGAAGAGTCCGGCCAAACCATTATTTCCGGTATGGGCGAGCTGCACCTCGAAGTGCTGGTCGATCGCATGAGGCGCGAATTCGGCGTTGAAGCCAACGTCGGCAAGCCGCAAGTGGCCTACCGCGAAACGATACGCAAGACCTGCGAAGAAATCGAAGGCAAGTTCGTCAAGCAGTCGGGCGGTCGCGGCCAGTACGGCCACGTTGTGCTCAAGCTTGAGCCTTTGCCTCCCGGCGGTGGCTTCGAGTTCGTCGACGCCATCAAGGGCGGTGTGGTTCCTCGCGAATATATTCCCGCGGTCGACAAGGGCATACGCGAAACTCTGCCAGCCGGCGTGGTGGCGGGTTACCCGGTGGTCGATGTCAAGGCGACGCTGTTCTTTGGTTCGTACCATGACGTGGACTCGAACGAAAACGCCTTCCGCATGGCCGCTTCCATCGCTTTCAAAGACGGTATGCGCAAAGCCAGCCCGGTCTTGCTCGAACCCATGATGGCGGTTGAAGTCGAGACCCCCGAAGATTATGCCGGTACGGTGATGGGCGATCTGTCCTCGCGTCGCGGTATGGTTCAGGGCATGGACGACATGGTGGGCGGCGGCAAGGTTATCAAGGCAGAAGTGCCCTTGGCCGAAATGTTTGGTTATTCGACCAGCCTGCGTTCGCAAACGCAAGGTCGCGCAACCTACACCATGGAGTTCAAGCACTACTCAGAAGCACCCAAGAACGTCGCTGACGAAGTCATCAGCGCACGCGGTAAGTAATAAGGTCCCGCCCATTTTCGGATGGGCGGGTAAATTTTTTGTTTCCTTGAAAATATTGATGGGATAAATCATGGCAAAAGGTAAGTTTGAACGGACCAAACCGCACGTCAACGTAGGTACGATAGGTCACGTGGACCACGGCAAAACGACGTTAACGGCGGCGATCACGACGGTGCTGTCGGCGGCGTTTGGTGGCGAGGCGAAAGGGTACGATCAGATTGACGCGGCGCCCGAAGAGAAGGCGCGCGGCATCACGATCAACACCTCGCACGTGGAATACGAGACGAAGAACCGTCACTACGCGCACGTGGACTGCCCGGGACACGCGGACTATGTGAAGAACATGATCACGGGCGCGGCGCAGATGGACGGAGCGATTTTGGTGGTATCGGCCGCGGACGGCCCGATGCCGCAGACGCGCGAGCACATATTGCTGAGCCGCCAGGTGGGCGTGCCGTACATTATTGTGTTTTTGAACAAGGCCGACATGGTCGACGACGAGGAGTTGCTCGAGCTGGTGGAAATGGAAGTGCGCGAGCTGCTCTCGAAGTACGACTTTCCGGGCGACGACACGCCGATCATCAAGGGATCGGCCAAGCTGGCGCTGGAAGGCGACAAGGGTCCGTTGGGCGAGCAGGCGATTTTGGCGTTGGCCGAGGCGCTGGACACGTACATCCCGATGCCCGAGCGGGCGGTGGATGGGGCGTTCCTGATGCCGGTGGAAGATGTGTTCTCGATCTCGGGTCGTGGCACGGTGGTGACGGGCCGGATCGAGCGCGGCGTGGTGAAGGTGGGTGAGGAAATCGAGATTGTGGGCATCAAGGACACGGTCAAGACGACGTGCACGGGCGTGGAGATGTTCCGCAAGCTGCTGGACCAGGGCCAGGCGGGCGACAACGTGGGTATTTTGTTGCGCGGCACCAAGCGCGAGGACGTCGAGCGCGGCCAGGTGTTGTCCAAACCGGGTTCGATCAATCCGCACACGGAGTTCACCTCGGAGGTGTACATTCTGTCCAAGGAAGAGGGGGGTCGTCACACGCCGTTCTTTAACGGGTATCGCCCGCAGTTTTACTTCCGCACGACGGACGTGACGGGGACGATCGATTTGCCGAAAGACAAAGAGATGGTGTTGCCGGGCGACAACGTGTCGATGACGGTCAAGCTGATAGCGCCGATCGCCATGGAAGAGGGGCTGCGCTTTGCGATCCGCGAAGGCGGCCGTACCGTGGGCGCCGGCGTCGTTGCCAAAATCATCAAGTAAGCAGCATATCTCCAGGCGGGAATCAAGGTTCCCGCCCATTTCGTTCTTTAGGAAACACCATGAAAAACCAGAAAATCCGCATCCGCCTGAAAGCGTTCGACTACAAGCTGATCGATCAATCGGCTGCTGAAATTGTTGAAACAGCCAAGCGTACGGGTGCTGTTGTGCGTGGCCCCGTGCCATTGCCCACACGCATCCGCCGTTACGATGTGCTGCGTTCGCCGCACGTCAACAAAACGTCGCGTGATCAATTCGAAATGCGCACTCATCAGCGCCTGATGGACATTGTCGATCCAACCGACAAAACCGTCGATGCACTGATGCGCCTCGATCTGCCCGCTGGTGTAGACGTGGAAATTGCGTTGCAGTAATCTATGCTTGCATAAGCCTAGCCGGTTTAAAAAAGCGCCATGCTTGAAAAGCATGGCGCTTTTGCTTTATGGCCAGGAAACAACAGGAGAGGTGGGTCATGGGGTTAGTCCTGACATTATTGGTGTGGGTCGGCAGCGCACTGTATGCTCCGGTTGGCATGGCACAAACGCCGCCATGCAATGGCGGGGCCCCCATACGGTTTGCGAGCCAGAACTGGGAAAGCGCCGAGTTCACCATGAATGTCTTGCAGCAGATTCTGCAAAAGGCCTACGACTGCAAGACCGAGACTGTGCCGGGTACGCCGGCCGCCACCGAAACCGCGTTGGTGCAAAATGATTTGCAGGTGGTCGCCGAAGAGTGGACGGGCCGCTCGGCGATCATCGAACAGGGGATCAAATCCGGTGCGGTTCGGGTGGTGGGCAATACGCTGAAAGGGGGCGCCGAGCAGGGTTGGTACGTGCCTTATTATCTGGTCCATGGCGACCCCGAACGAGGCATCAAGGCAGCCGCCCCCAATTTGAAATCCTGGCAGGATTTGCCCGGATACAAGAATTTATTCACCGACCCCGAGGAGCCCGGGAAGGGCCGCTTTCTGAATTGCCCCAGCGGATGGGCCTGCGAGCAGTTCAATACGCGTTATTTGACGCTGTTCGGCCTGGACAAGGACTACACGAATTTCCGCGCAGGAACGGGCGCCGCACTGGACGCCGCCATCAGCTCCGCCTACGATCAGGGCAAGCCGATATTGTTCTATTACTGGCAGCCGACTGGCTTGATGGCCAAGTACAGGTTCCAGAAAATAGCTATGCCACCCTTTAATCAAGCCTGTTGGGATGCCATGGTCAGCGGCAAGGGTCAGCCCTGCCCCACCGATTTTCTGATCGCCCATCTGGGAGTTGCGGTGTCGTCGCCTTTTGCCGCGCAAAACCCCGAGCTTATCCAGTTATTCCAGCGCGTGCAGTTCGAGCCCACTCTGCTCGATCGGGTGATCTACACCATGACGAGCCAGCATATCCGGGGGGATATCGCCGCTCAGCGTTTTTTGCGCAAGAACCCCGAGGTCTGGCAGGCCTGGCTGCCCGCCGACAAAATAACACGCCTGGAGCAGGCCCTGGGCCTGCGGGCCGCCGCCAAGTCAGCCGGCTATTCGATATTCCCCACGCTCTCCATGAGCGACTACGTGAATCATCAGTTGCTGGCCGCGGTAAAACAGTACGGCGCCAGCCTCCACAGACTCAGCGATCTTATTCTGGATGCCATTCTGTTGCCGGTGGAACGCAGCCTGCAGGCCATCCATCCGGCCATCCTGCTTTTTCTCGTCGGCCTGCTGGCGTGGCATGCCACCCGAAAAAAATTCCTGGCCATTTGCTATGTGGCCGGCCTGTACGCCATAGGCAGCGTAGGTTTGTGGGACAAGCTGATGCAAACCTTTGCGCTGGTGCTGGTGTCCACCGTATTCGCGATTGTCCTGGGCATTCCCGTCGGCATACTCGCGGCTCGTCATCGCTGGCTGCGCCGCGTCCTGACGCCCGTACTCGATGTCATGCAGACCCTGCCCAGCTTCGTGTATCTGATTCCGGTGCTGATGTTCTTCGGGCTGGGCAAGGTGCCGGCCTTGTTTGCGACCATTATTTATGCCGTGCCGCCGCTCATACGCCTGACCACCCTGGGATTGCGCCAGGTTGATCGCAATATGGTCGAGGCGGCTCAGTCGTTTGGAGTGACTCGCTGGCAGATGCTGACGCGGGTGACTCTGCCCTTGGCTCGTCCCAGCATTATGGCGGGGGTCAATCAGACCACGATGATGTCGCTGTCGATGGTCGTGGTGGCGTCCATGATCGGTGCGCGCGGGTTGGGCGAAGACGTGCTGGCAGGCATACAGACCCTGAATGTGGGGCTGGGCTTGCAGGCCGGCCTGGCCATTGTGATCCTGGCTATCGTGATCGACCGCATTACGCAGGCATACGGCAAGTCGCAGCGCAGCACCAAACGGCGCAACAGGACGGGTGGTGCGAAATGAACGAAACCAAAATCGAAGTTCGCAATGTGTACAAGGTATTCGGCTCCAATCAGCGTCATGCGCTGGAGCATTTGCGCCAGGGCGGCGACAAACAGTCGGTGCAGGCCCGAACGCAGTGCAATGTGGGCCTTGCCGGCGTCAGCCTGGCACTCCCCGCAGGCAAAATATCGTGCATCATGGGCTTGTCGGGCTCTGGAAAATCCACTCTCGTGCGCCATCTCAATCGCTTGATCGATCCATCGGCCGGTGAAATCCTGATCGACGGCCGGAATATATTGCTGCTCGATATGCCGGGCCTGCGCCAGTTGCGGCGCCGCACCGTCAGTATGGTATTTCAGAACTTCGGCTTGCTGCCGCATATCAATGTGCTCGATAACGTGGCTTTCGGCCTGCATGTGCGCGGCGACGACAAGAAACGGGCCCGAGAGGCCGCGCTGGCCTGGCTGCAGCGTGTGGGCCTGAGCGATTACGGCCAAAGCTACCCTGACGAGCTTTCCGGCGGCATGCGTCAACGAGTGGGCCTGGCGCGCGCCCTGGCAATGGACACCGAGATTTTGTTGATGGACGAGCCGTTTTCAGCCCTGGATCCGCTGATACGCTACGACATGCAGGATCAGCTTCTGGTTTTGCAGCAGCGGCTGCAAAAAACCATTGTTTTTATTACCCACGATATCGACGAAGCCTTGCGGTTGGGCCAGCATATCGCCATCCTGCGGGACGGCAGGGTCGAGCAGGCCGGCCCGCCCGACGAAATCAGGAACCGGCCCGCCAATGATTACGTCGAACGTTTTGTGGTGCGGCGCACGGCATAGTTTCGCGCAGCTTGTGACGCGCGTCTGTAATTTACGGAATTGGGCCTTTATCGGGCTGAATATAGACGTGTATCTCTTGCGCCGATGGTTGTAATATGACACTCCATTCTATGAAAAGAATCACATGAATGATCGAAAACATCAACTCGGCGCTTAGAAAGCAGTCGCGCTTGCCTCTGTCGCTCAGGGTCAAGTACATCTTGCGAGAGAGGTTGGAGAACGGCGAATGGCCGGTAGGTTCGCGCATTCCCACCTTGCTGGATTTCGTCGCCGAATACGGAGTGTCCCGGGCGACGGTACGCGCGGCGCTTGACGAACTCGAGCGTGAAGGCCTGATCGAGCGCACGCGAGGCAAAGGTACGTTCGTGATTGGCGATGCCACCAAAGAGCGTTGGCTGATGTTGCCCGGAGACTGGCATTCACTGGTACGGCATATCGAGAACCTGCGGGTTCGCTTTGTGGTGCTCGATAGCGGCTACGGTACGCTTCCTGCCGAAGTGCAGGGGCAGGCCGGCAGTGGGCTTTATTGGTGGACCATGCGGGTAAACTGGACCGACGATATGCCCTATAGCATCAATACCGTCTATGTCATCAAGCGCTTGGTGGATCTGAAAAAATCGGCCTTCAAGTCCGAGCCGGTACTGCCTGTGATCAACCGGTATTTCAAAGACGAACTGCATACGGCTACGCAAATATTGACGATCCGGTCCGCCGACGCCCTGGTCGCCAAGCAATTGCATATCGAGATCGGCACGGCGGTAGCGCAGGCGCTGCGGGTCGCGCGCAACGAGCAGCAAGAGATCGTATATGTTGCGCGAGTCCTGTATCCGGCCAAGCACCTGTGCGTCGAGACGCAATTCCATCCGCGCGACGAAGCGGATTGATGCCGCATTTTGCGGAAAATTTGAATTTTACTGATTGACTTCTTCAAAAAAAATGATAAAGTCACAAAAAACGGACTTTGATACTTTAAAAGACTCTTGTCCATGAAATTTGGCTGCGGATCGGCCTGCCGTGGGCTTGAGGGTTCTTGGGCTTTAGGAGACACACTTGAAAATCACTATGCTTGGCACGGGTGCGGCGCTACCCGATCCCGATAGGGCGCAATCGTCGATTCTGGTCACCCTGGATAATGGCCGGAATTATCTGTTCGACTGCGGCGAAGGTTCAACGCGCCAGATGGTGCGGGCCAATATCAATCCCGCCGACGTGGGCTGGGTATTCATCAGCCACTTGCATTACGATCATGTCTGCGGCCTGCCCTTTTTTGTCTTGTCCAGCTGGGTGTTCAACCGCGAAGGCCGGCTTAAAGTGTACGGGCCGCGCGGTACACAGGACTTCGTCGACCATTCGTTTGAAAACGGCGCCTTCAAGGTCGATATCCAGGCTCGTGCCTCTTATGGCGTGCGACAGAAGAATATCGAGGCGGTGCGTCCACTGGTAACCGAGGTCAGTCCTGGCCTGATCTACCAGGACGAAGACGTCAAGATTTACGTCGATCTCGTTGACCATATCCCCACGGAAATTACCGATTGCTTCGGCATTCGCCTGGAAGCCGAGGGCAAGGTCGTGGCTTTCAGCGGCGACACCAAGCCGTGCGAGTCCATGATACGGCTGGCCAAGGATGCCGACCTGCTGATCCACGAATGCACCTTTCCCGAGTCGTTCCTGGCGCATCGGGCTAAATCCGGGGTCGGCACCTACGCACACACGAGCCCTTTGGAATTAGGGAAAATTGCCACGCAAGCCAATGTGCAGGCACTCGTTGCCACTCATTTCGGGCATTACGACTCCACCAGCCCGGTGATCAAGCGGGCGGCAGCGAATCACCTGCCCGTGGACTTGATGGGCCCGGACATGCTTGATGAAGTTGTGCGGGACTTGCGCAAGAACTACAAGGGATCGATACGGCTGGCCCATGATTTGATGCGGATCGATTTATAGTAAGGCGGTGCGTGGAAATCTGGCCGGGGCACCGAGTTAGAAGCTTTATGAAAAAGAGGTGCCGGCCTTTGCCCTTATGCCGTTGTCCGGGAGATAGATTATGTTTGCAAGGCGTTATGGATTAGGTAAATGGCTGGCCGTTTTAGGCCTGAGCTTCAGTGCGGCCGCCGCCGCGGCTTATCCAGATCATCCGATACGGGTGGTATTGCCGTATGCCGCGGGAGCGGCCGGGGATATCGTGTTCAGGATGCTGCAGCCCGGATTGAACAAAGAATTGGGCCAGTCGGTCGTACTGGACTACAAATCGGGAGCGGGCGGAAACATCGGCACGCAAGAGGTGGTGCGCGCGGCCCCAGACGGCTACACCCTGGTATTTGGCGCAACCAATAATTTCGTCATCAACCAGTTCCTCTACAAGATGAACTTCGATCCCCTGAAAGCTTTGGAGCCCATCGCCAAGGTGGCCGAGGTTCCCGCATTCATTTATCTGAACGCCAATGTGCCGGCGCATGATTTTGCCGAATTCAAGGCTTATGCCGCACAACATCCAGGCGTCCTGAACTATGGCACACCGGGCGCCGGCACTACTCCGGCCCTGTCGGGCTGGATGTTGTCCGAGGCCGTGCATGGCGACATGACGGCCATTACGTATCGCGGGTCGGCCCCGGGCGTGCAGGCGTTGCTATCCAATCAGATCCAGGTCTATATCGGCGGCTACGGAGTGGCTTCCGCTTATCTGCCCTCCGGCAAGCTGCGCGTTTTGGCGGTTGCCCTGCCCAAAAGGTTCGCCGAATTGCCGGATGTCCCTACTACCAAAGAAGTGGGCATAGGCGATGCCGTGGTCAGCAACTGGTGGGGACTGGCGGCGCCCAAAGGCACTCCGGCCGCGGTGGTGGCGCGCATCGAGCAGGCCCTGCATAAGGTACTGGCCGATCCGGCAATCCAGCAAAAGCTGCAAGCCCAGGGCTTTTTGGTCAATCTGGGCAGCGCAGCCGCGTTCAAGGCCGATCTGCAAAAAGAGGCGCCCTACTGGCAGGATGTCATCAAGCGTTCGGGCGTAAAGATCAATTGATCCGGGTGCTTGTGGCGCGCAGGCAATACGGCATCGGCAAACAGGCATTCTTGGCAGGCAGCAGCTTGCCAAGTGGGCAAAATCCGTGTTAAAGTTGCTAGCTTAGCCAAAGTTCTTGGTTATGTGATTGCGTGCGCAAGCACATATTACATTTGCGTGGCGGGGGAAGTAACCTTGCGCCGCGCCTAATTAGCCCCGACCAATCGTAGTTGGGAATGGAGAAAACGATGTCGAATCCGACACCTACGCCTGCCGCCTATCGGCTGGGACTCGTGGGGCGCAAAGTCGGCATGACCCGTATTTTTACCGAGGAAGGCGAGTCCATCCCGGTTACAGTACTGGACGTGTCGAACAACCGCGTTACCCAAGTCAAGTCGCCAGAAGTCGATGGTTATGCAGCCGTGCAAGTTGCCTATGGTAGCCGTCGCGCCTCGCGCGTGACCAAGCCGGTGGCAGGGCATTATGCCAAAGCCGGCACCGAAGCCGGTAGCATCCTCAAAGAATTCCGTCTAGACCCCGCCAAAGCCGCTGAGTTTTCAGCCGGTGCCGTCGTGGCCGTTGAAAGCGTATTCGAAGCAGGCCAGAAAGTTGATGTAACAGGCACGACGATCGGTAAAGGCTTTGCCGGCACGATCAAGCGTCACCATTTCAAATCGCAACGTGCTTCGCACGGTAACTCGCGTTCGCATCGCGTTCCGGGTTCGATTGGTCAGGCACAGGATCCGGGTCGTATTTTCCCGGGTAAGCGCATGTCCGGCCATTTGGGTGATGCGACTCGCACTGTTCAAAATCTCGACATCGTTCGTGTCGACGCAGAACGCGGTTTGTTGTTGGTCAAGGGCGCTGTCCCCGGCCACAAGAATTCCGATGTCATCGTGCGTCCGGCCATCAAGATGTCGGCCAAGAAAGGAGCTTAATCATGGAACTCAAGCTCCTGAATGACCAGGGTCACTCTGCTTCGACCTTCGCCGCGCCCGACACAGTGTTCGGCCGCGATTTCAACGAGGCGCTCGTACACCAGATCGTCGTGGCGTTTCAAGCCAATGCGCGCAGCGGCAATCGTGCGCAAAAAGATCGTGCAGAAGTCAAGCACAGCACCAAAAAACCCTGGCGCCAAAAAGGCACCGGTCGTGCCCGTTCGGGTATGACATCCTCGCCCATCTGGCGTGGGGGTGGTCGTGCATTCCCGAACTCGCCTGAAGAAAACTTCAGCCAGAAGGTCAACAAGAAAATGTATCGCGCCGGTATCCGTGCGATCCTTTCCCAGTTGGCCCGCGAAGATCGTATCGCCGTGGTGGACACCTTTGCTCTCGAATCTCCCAAGACCAAGCTGGCCGCTGCCAAGCTCAAAGGCATGGGTCTCGAGTCAGTTCTCATCATTACCGATGTGCTCGACGAAAACGTTTATCTCGCAACGCGCAATTTGCCGCACGTTGCCGTGGTCGAACCGCGTTATGCCGATCCGCTGTCGTTGATCCACTATAAAAAAGTGCTGATCACCAAGCCGGCCATCGCTCAATTCGAGGAGATGTTGGGATGAACGCCGAACGTTTAATGCAAATTATCCTGGCTCCGATCGTGACTGAAAAAGCTACCTTCGTTGCCGAAAAAAATCAGCAAGTCGCTTTCCGTGTCGTCGCCGATGCTACCAAGCCCGAAATCAAGGCCGCCGTCGAACTCCTGTTCAAGGTGGAAGTCGAGTCCGTGCAGGTCCTGAACCGCAAGGGCAAGGAAAAACGCTTTGGTCGTTACATGGGTCGCCGCCGCAATGAGCGCAAGGCATATGTCTCGCTCAAAGACGGTCAGGAACTCGACTTTACGGAGGTGAACTAAATGGCACTCGTAAAAGTCAAGCCGACTTCGGCTGGCCGCCGCGGCATGATCAAGGTCGTCAGCCCTGATCTGCACAAAGGCGCGCCATTCGCAGCTCTGCTCGAAAAGAAAACGCGTGGTTCGGGCCGTAACAACAACGGCCACATCACGGTTCGCCATCGTGGCGGCGGTCACAAGCAGCATTATCGTCTGGTCGACTTTCGTCGCAGCAAAGACGGCATTCCTGCCAAGGTTGAACGCCTCGAATACGATCCCAACCGCACTGCGCACATTGCGCTGCTTTGCTATGCAGACGGTGAACGCAGCTACATCATCGCCCCTCGTGGTCTGGCGGTAGGCGCAACGCTGGTGTCCGGGGTGGAAGCTCCGATCCGCGCCGGCAATACCCTGCCTATCCGCAATATTCCCGTGGGTACGACGATACACTGCATCGAGATGCTGCCTGGCAAAGGCGCGCAAATGGCGCGTTCGGCCGGCGCATCGGCCGTCCTGCTGGCTCGCGAAGGCACCTATGCCCAAGTGCGCCTGCGTTCGGGTGAAGTGCGTCGCGTACACATCGACTGCCGCGCAACGATTGGCGAAGTCGGCAACGAAGAACATAGCTTGCGTCAAATCGGCAAAGCCGGTGCCATGCGCTGGCGCGGTGTCCGTCCTACGGTGCGTGGCGTTGCCATGAACCCGGTCGATCACCCGCACGGTGGTGGTGAAGGACGTACTGGTGAAGGTCGGGAACCGGTCAGCCCATGGGGCACGCCGGCCAAGGGCTTCAGAACCCGTCGTAACAAGCGCACAGACAATATGATTGTCTCGCGTCGCAAGCGCAAGTAAGGGGCGAACAACATGTCACGTTCGATCAAGAAAGGTCCATTCGTCGACGCGCATCTGATCAAAAAGGTCGATGCTGCCGTCGGAGGCAAGGACAAAAAGCCGATCAAAACCTGGTCGCGCCGTTCCACCATACTGCCCGAGTTCATTGGGCTGACGATTGCTGTGCACAATGGTCGCCAGCACGTTCCCGTTTACATCAACGAGAACATGGTCGGCCACAAGCTCGGCGAGTTCGCCCTGACCCGTACGTTCAAGGGCCATGCTGCGGACAAGAAGGCCAAGAGGTAAGCGATGGAAACTACAGCTATCATTCGTGGAGTCCATATTTCAGCGCAAAAGACGCGCCTTGTTGCGGACACCGTCCGTGGCAAATCGGTGTCTCAGGCCCTGAATATCCTGACTTTCACACCCAAAAAAGCCGCGGGCATACTCAAGAAAGCACTTGAGTCCGCGATCGCCAACGCCGAGCACAACGACGGCGCCGATATCGACGAGCTTAAAGTCACCACTATTTATGTGGACAAGGCTCAATCGATGAAGCGTTTCTCCGCCCGTGCCAAAGGCCGCGGTAACCGTATCGAGAAGCAGACTTGCCACATTGTGGTCAAAGTCGGCGCTTAAGGAGCGACAATGGGACAGAAAATACACCCGATTGGGTTCCGCCTCGCGGTTAACCGCAACTGGAGTTCGCGCTGGTATGCCGACGATAAAGCCTTTGGCGGCATGCTCGCCGAAGACATTCGTGTACGCGAATATCTGAAGAAAAAACTCAAGAGCGCTTCCGTCGGTCGCGTGATTATCGAGCGTCCTGCCAAGAATGCCCGCATTACGGTTTACTCGGCTCGTCCGGGTGTCGTGATCGGCAAGCGCGGCGAAGACATCGAAAGCCTGAAGGCCGATCTGCAGCGTTTGATGGGCGTGCCCGTGCATGTCAACATCGAAGAGATTCGCAAGCCTGAAACCGATGCCCAGCTTATTGCCGACTCGATTGCCCAGCAGCTCGAAAAACGCATCATGTTCCGTCGCGCCATGAAACGCGCGATGCAAAATGCCATGCGTCTCGGTGCCCAGGGCGTCAAGATCATGAGTGCGGGCCGTCTGAACGGTATCGAAATTGCTCGCACCGAGTGGTATCGCGAAGGTCGCGTACCTCTTCATACATTGCGCGCCAATATCGACTACGGCACAGCCGAAGCACAAACGACCTACGGCATTATCGGTATCAAAGTCTGGGTCTACAAGGGCGACATGCTGCCTAACGGCGAAATGCCCCCCGAGACCGCGGCTCCTCGCGATGAAGAGCGTCGTCCTCGTCGCGCACCTCGCGGTGAGCGTCCGGATGGCCGTCGTCCGGCTGCCGGCCGTGGTCGCGGTGGCCCTCGCAAAGACGCTGCGCCAGCTGCGGCTGCCGCGCCGGCGCCTGAAGGAGAATAAACATGCTGCAACCGTCACGCAGAAAATACCGCAAAGAGCAAAAAGGCCGCAATACCGGCCTGGCTACGCGCGGTGCTCAAGTGTCGTTTGGCGAATATGGTCTGAAAGCCACCGGTCGTGGCCGTCTGACCGCTCGCCAAATCGAAGCCGCACGTCGTGCGATCAACCGTCACGTCAAACGTGGCGGCCGTATCTGGATTCGTATCTTTCCCGATAAGCCTATTTCCCAAAAGCCAGCAGAAGTGCGTATGGGTAACGGTAAAGGCAATCCCGAATACTGGGTCGCAGAAATTCAACCCGGCAAGGTGCTCTACGAAATGGAAGGTGTAAGCGAAGAGCTTGCACGTGAAGCGTTCCGCCTGGCCGCCGCTAAGTTGCCAATCTCGACGACATTCGTGTCGCGTCATATTGGAGCTTAAGGAGACCCTATGAAAGCCAGCGAACTCCGTTCCAAAGATGCAACCGAGCTTAGTAAAGAGCTCGAGAGCCTGCTGAGAGCACAATTCAGCCTGCGCATGCAGCGTGCCACCCAGCAGCTTTCCAATACCAGTCAGCTTGGCAAGGTCCGTCGCGATATCGCGCGTGTCCGTACCCTGGTGACTGAGAAGGCAGGAAAGTAAGATGAGCGAAACTCAAAATACTCAAGAAACCAAGCGTCAACGTACGTTGATCGGCCAGGTCGTCAGCAACAAGATGGAAAAGACTGTCGTGGTTCAAGTCGAACGCCGCGTCAAGCACCCCGTCTACGGCAAGATTGTCATGCGCTCCAACAAGTACAAGGCGCACGACGAGACGAATCAGTACAACGAAGGCGACACTGTAGAAATTGCAGAAGGCCGCCCTATCAGCCGCGATAAGTCGTGGACAGTTGTACGTCTGATCGAGGCTGCTCGCATTATCTAAAAACGATGCGGACGCTTCAGAAAAGGGCCCGAAGAGCGATCTTCGGGCTTTTTTCATTTATCGGCGCGTGGGCAGCGCTTGCGCCATCCGCCTCAGGTGGGGCACACCATCTTCGATGCGATCATTCCAGGCATGCCCGGCGCTTGGTGGGGAGGCAATTGTGAAAGCGCTGATTGGAACATTTTTTGGCTCAAGTGTTTTATGGCACTGGGCGTGTTTCAGTCGATTTTTTTTGAGCCGTTTTTAGGTTTGAGCTGCTTGTACAGGCTTGAACGATGAGGTTGGACGGTGCGTTGCTGTGTAGGCGGCGGTTGATTCTATAAAGACGCCGCAGGGTGGGCGGTGCTGTGTAGTCCGGCACGTCCAGCGGTCGTGGTGCTACGCACCCCGACTGCCCGGGTCTGCCTCGTCCAGGCGGGCGTCGGGCCAACTCACTGCGCCGCTGGCGCGGCTCCGTTCAAACAGGGCCCGCCGACACCCCCCGCCTTCCCTTCGTCAGCACCCGGCGCTGGACTACCGCCGGACTACACAGCGCCGCCCACCCTGCGGCTTGCGTTGAGGTAATGCATCGAGGTATACGTGACCACGTGATGGAGGCATGGTGCGTGCACGTTAATTCCAGACATCCCGTAACGTAATTCCAGGCATGCCATTACGCGAGCCGTCTATTGGGGCTTGGGGTCAGGGCCGGCGTAAGGCGTGCGCCGGATGCTACCGTAGGGAAGGCGGGGGCTTTCGGCGGGCGCTGTCTGAGCCCAGCCTCGTGAGGCTGGGCGAGTTCGCCCGACGCCCGCCTGGACGAGGTAGATCCGGATCAAGCACGCCGTGCCGGTCCTGACCCCAAGCCCCAATAGACGGCGTCTTCAAATACCAAAGCTACCAATCCATCGAGTGCCATAAACACTCAAACCAAACATGCTCCAACCTTCGATCCCAGGACCAATTCCGCGGTCGTTCAAGCGAAACAGTGATGGTTGAATACCTGAAAACTGTATCTGTTTCGATTCAATCGTGGGCATTATGATATCTGCCGCCAGAGCGTCTGGGACGGTCGTCCTGGACGCGGCGGCGCCTGCCTAGAAACGGTATGACATCTGCACCCCCAGCATATCGGCGCTGGTCTGTAGATCACCGCTCACAGTACCCTTTTTAGGATCGGTGCTGTTGTTGATCGAGGAGTGGAAGAACAGGTGCGCGTAGCCCACATCGATCGTGGTGCGCTCATTGAAGCGATACTGGGCGCCAATCGATGCGATGATCCGGTCGGAATCGGGCAATGAAGTGGGGCGCAATGAGCTGTTGGGTATCGGTGTCTGGTCGTAGGCGATGCCGGTCTTGAATTGCCAGCGCTGATTGAACTGATAGTTGACACCCAATGCCACGCGCCAAGTGTCGCGGAATTTCAGTTTCAGGCTGTCCTCGCCCAGTGCGCCGTTGTTGATGTCCAGCGACGGTATGCTGCTCCAGCCAGTCCAGGATACATCGCCCAATAACTGCCATTTGCTGTTCAGGTCGTGCACGATGCTGAAAATGGCGGTATCCGGCAAGGTAACGTCGGCGCTGTTGTCGACCTTGCCGGGCAGTTTCCCGGCAAACAAACCGGGAATAGTCGAGAGCGTCGTGGTGCCGGAGAGGTTATATTTCATTTTGGAGCGGTAGGCGACGCCGATACGGGTATCGTCCGTAACCTGGTAGAGCAGGCCCAGATTCCAGCCCCAGGCATCGCCCTTCAGTTCGGCCCGGGCATTCATGTCGGGCGAGGCGGCCAATTGCCCGGCATATTGTTGGAAAAGATTGGGGGGCAAGCCATTGGGCAGCTGTGCAATCAGCCCCGCCGCGGGCAGGTTGCGCCGGTAGTCGGCATCGAGATGCTGCCAGTTGACGCCCGCGCCCAAGGAAAGCCGGTCATTGACCTTGTAGGCGATCGAGGGGTTGACATTGATGGTTTCGATACTGAAGCTGGTGGACTGATAGCGGCCGATCCAGCTTTTGTTGTAGCTGGTCGCAAGACCGAACGGGGCGTTTACCCCCAGGCCCACGAACCAGTCGGGATTGAGCTGCCACGAAATGTAGGCATTGGGGATGACGCCCAGCGAGCCCGCATCGCCGCCTGTATTCGAGCCCAGCGGCAAGCCGCCCGGGCCGGTGCTGCCATTGTTTGAAAACTTGAACGACGTTGAGATGGCCGTGGCACCCGCCGAGATACTCACGCCCGGCAGGCGCGTCATGCCGGCGGGGTTGAAAAATATGGTGCTGGCGTTATCGGCAATGGCTGCCGATCCTGCATACCCATTGCCCAGGCCGCTCGCGTTTTGCTCGATGAGCTGAAATGCCGACGCGTGTGCGTTGCTTGCCCCTATGCTCAAAATAATCGCCGAAACGAAATGTAACGGCGAAATGCTTTTCCTCATGACACTGCCCCTGATTGAATTGGTTTTATGCATAGCAAAGCCGGCTAAAGCCGCTGTGGTTTAACTATATGTCTTGAATATATAGGTAGTCTGATACGTCGTCCATACAGAATGAGGGCTTTGGGGAAAAGATTTCATACACGTTGCCATTATTGGTATTGAAATATTCGACCAGATATATAAATTTTCGTATGATTAATAATAATATTTCATTTTTAAACATATACCGGACAGGACACAATAAACAAAATTCATGGCACTGCCCGGCCTGCACGGTGTGGCTGTGTGACGATATTGCGTGTGACAGGCAGCGGCCCGCCATCGCGGGCATGAGCTTGCCCAGGAGAGACAAAATGAAAAAAGTGGCGGCCAATCAGGCCGAGCGCGACGATTACTACCGACGTATCGGCGACAAGAATATGACCCCTTTATGGGAGTCGCTGCACAATCTGGTGCCGAAATCACCCAGTTCGCCTTGCGTTCCCGCAATCTGGAAATACGCCGCCGTGCGCGCCGAAATCATGGAGTCCGGCGGCTTGATCAGCGCCGCGGAGGCTGTGCGCCGTGTTCTGGTCCTGGAAAATCCCGGACTGAAGGGCCTGGCCAGCATAACGCAAACGTTGTACGCGGGTTTGCAGCTCATTCTGCCGGGCGAAATCGCACCCAGCCATCGCCATGTGCAGTCGGCACTGCGCTTTATCGTCGAGGGCAAAGGGGCGTATACCTCGGTCAATGGCGAGCGTACCACCATGCGGCCGGGCGATTTCATCATCACGCCGTCCTGGACCTGGCATGACCACGGTAATGTGCAGGTGGCCGAGGGCGGCGAGCCTGTGGTCTGGCTGGATGGCCTCGATATTCCATTTATTCGCTTCATGGATGCGGGCTTTGCCGAAAACTATCCCAAGGCCGAGCAGCCCGTGGTGCGCCCGGAAGGCAATAGCTTTGCGCGTTTCGGCTACAACATGGCGCCGGTGCGCCATGAACACGCCGGCAAGACTTCCCCGATTTTCAATTATCCCTACGAGCGTAGCCGCGAGGCGCTCGATCATTTGTACCGCCATGGCGAAGTGGATGCCTGGGATGGCGTGAAACTACGCTATACGGATCCGACGACCGGCGGTTATGCGATGCCCACCATGGCGACGTTCATGCAATTGCTGCCGGCGGGATTCCAGGGCAAGGCCTACCGCTCCACCGATGCCACCGTATTCTCGGTGGTCGAAGGCACAGGCTCGGTATGCATAGGCGAAGAACGCTTCGAGTTCGGGCCACGCGATGTGTTTGTGGCGCCTTCGTGGCTGGCGGTCCGGCTTTTTGCCGATGATGATGCCGTGCTGTTCAGTTATTCGGATCGCCCGATTCAGGCCGTGCTGGGCCTGTTGCGCGAAGAACGGATGGACTGAGGCGCGGTGCGCCGTATTGCAGTGGGTCGTATCGAATTATTAGATATAAAGGTCATGGAATGTCATTTGTAATCAATCCTCCAGAAGTGGTGTCGATTCCGGTTGTGGGGTCGGCCGATCGGTTCCCCGTGCGCCGGGTGTATTGCGTGGGGCGCAATTATGCCGCGCATGCTCGTGAAATGGGCTTTGATCCCGACCGTGAACCTCCCTTCTTTTTTTGCAAGCCGGCCGATGCCGTGCAGCCCGTTGCCGAAGGCCGGACGCTGGATTTTGCGTATCCGGCCGAGACCGAAAATTTACATTATGAAATCGAGCTGGTTGCGGCAATCGGCAAGGGCGGGGCCGGGATTCGTGTCGAAGACGCGCTGGGCCACGTCTGGGGTTATGCGGTAGGGCTGGATATGACGCGCCGTGATCTGCAGATGAAAATGCGGCAGGCCGGCCGGCCCTGGGAACTGGGCAAGGCTTTCGACGGCAGCGCGCCCATCGGCCCCCTGTATCCCGCCAGCCAGTTCAGCCATGCCGAGGACGCTTCGATTTCATTGACGGTAAACGGCGAGGTCAGACAGCACAGTACGACAGCCAAGCTGATCTGGTCGGTGGCCGAGACGGTAAGCTACCTGTCCCGTTATTTCCGGCTTGAGCCCGGCGATCTGATCTATACCGGTACGCCTGAAGGTGTGGGGCCGGTCGTGGTGGGAGATCTGATGACAGGCACCATAGCCGGCCTGGGTACGCTTTCGGTGAAGGTGGTTTGAATGGCCAGGTTCGACACCGAAGTCGCCATCATCGGCGCGGGCGTAGGGGGACTGGTGCTCGCTCTGAGCCTGCACCAGGCGGGTATTTCCTGCCGCGTGTACGAGGCCGTCGATGAGATCAGACCGCTCGGAGTAGGCATAAATCTGCTGCCGCATGCCACCAAAGAATTGGACGAGCTGGGCCTGCTGCCCAGGCTGGACGCTGTCGGAGTCAGAACCAAAGAATCCATATTCTTTACCCGCCATGGGCAGTTTGTGTATAACGAGCCGGCAGGACAGGCTGCGGGCTATGACTGGCCTCAGTATTCCGTTCATCGCGGTGATCTGCAGATGGCCTTGCTGGCTGCCGTGCTGGAGTGTCTCGGCGCGGAGAGTGTGGTGACCGGATGCCGTTGTACGGGAGTCAGCCAGGAGGGCGATCATGCCGTGGCCAGTTTCGAGGACGGCGACGGGAATGGACTTGCGCCCGTCACCGCGGCCATCGTTGTCGGGTGCGACGGGATTCATTCCGCGCTGCGCAGGCAGCTTTATCCGCATGAAGGGGCGCCGCGTTATTCCGGCATAAACATGTGGCGCGGCGTGACATCCTGCAAGCCGTTTCTGACGGGCGCCAGCATGGTGCGGGCGGGCTGGCTGGCGCATGGCAAGATGGTGATCTATCCGATTCGCAACAATATCGATGCGCAGGGAAACCAGTTGATCAACTGGGTGGCCGAGATCGAATCGCCTGCGCGGGTGCAGCGGGACTGGACTCGGCAGGGCCGCCTCGATGATTTTTTCCCGGCGTTTGCCGACTGGCATTTTGACTGGCTGGACGTAGCCAGGCTGATACAGGACGCGCAGGCCATATTTGAATATCCGATGGTGGATCAGGACCCGCTTCCCACCTGGACCCAGGGGCGCATGACCCTCTTGGGCGATGCGGCGCATCCCATGGTGCCCAGAGGATCCAACGGTGCCGGCCAGGCCATCATCGATGCACGGTATCTGGCGGGCCAGCTGAAGCGCTTGGGCTTGACCCATGAGGCCTTGATGAATTACGACCGGGCGCGGGTCGAGGCGACCACGCGTGTCGTCCTTACCAATCGTCAAAACCCGCCCGATACCATACTCAGAGAAGTTTATGAGAAGTCGGGCGACAAGCCCTTCGATCGTATCGAAGACATCATCAGCCGCGGCGAGCTGGAGGCCATCTCGAATCGCTATAAGCAGATTGCCGGGTTCGATCCCGGCACCTTGAAGTCCAGGCAGTCCTTTTTGTAAGCGCCGATTGATTCCTAAGAAATAAAACAGGGAGACATTATGTTCAACTCGATTCGTATCGCACTGACGGCCTTGCTGGCCGCCGCATGTTCGCTGAGCTACGCCGCCGATTGGCCCAGCCAGCCCATCACGCTCATCGTGCCGTTTACGCCCGCCACGGGGATCGATCTGATCGCCCGGCAACTGTCTGCGGCGCTGCCCAAGAAACTGGGCCAGCCGGTCGTGGTCGAGAACCTGGCGGGGGCCAGCGGCAATATCGGTACGGAAAAAGCGGCGCGTGCCAAACCGGATGGCTATACCTTCCTGGTGACGGTGAGCACCTTGGTGATGAATCGCACGCTCTACAAGCTTCCCTACGATCCGGTCAAGGATTTTGCGCCGGTTGGCCAGACCTCGTGGGGTACGCTGGTCCTGGTGACGGGCCCCGCCAATCCGATACATACCGTCGCCGGGCTCGTCGCCGCGGCCAAGGCCGAGCCCGGCAAGCTGACGTACGGCTCGCCGGGTGTGGGAACGCCGCATCACCTGGCCATGGCCCTGCTTGACGGCCTGACCGGGATTCAGATGCTGCACGTACCCTACAAGGGCACGGCGGGCGCCGTGCAGGATATGCTGGGCGGCCGCCTGGACTACATGTTCCTGCCCATCCATGTCGCCCTGCCGCAGATAAAGGCCGGGAAGCTGAAAGCCATTGCGGTTGGAAGCCCGAACCGGGTTCCACAGCTTCCTGAAATTCCCACACTGGGCGAGGCTGGCTTAAAGGGCGCGAATGTCGATATGTGGTACGGCGTTCTGGCACCCAAAGGCACTTCCGCCGCGATCATCGGCAAAATGAACAAGGCGGTCAATGAGGTCCTGGCATCTCCGGCAACGGCCGTGGCGTTCGAGTCGCAAGGCATGGTACCCGCTGCATCGACGCCTGAACAATTTGGCGCCTTGATTGCCAAGGACGATGCGCGCTGGGCCGATGTCATCAAGCGCGCCAAGATTACTGCCAATTGAAATAATGTTCCGGATCGTCAACCATGCAGCTTTATAGTTTCTTCAACAGCTCCACTTCGTATCGCGTCCGTATTGTGCTGGCCTTGAAGCAGGTGCGGTACGATTACCTGCCGGTGAATATCCGCACATTGCAGCACAGGGCGGCCGACTACGTGGCGAAAAATCCCGGCGAAGGCGTGCCCCTGCTTGTGGATGGCGACTTCAATCTGGGCCAGTCGCTGGCCATCATCGACTACCTGGATGCCACGCATCCCGAACCCCGTCTGATTCCACGGGAGCCGCCGCAGCGTGCGCGAGTGCTTGAAATTGCCAACCTGATCGCTTGCGATATGCATCCGGTCAACAACCTCAAGGTCTTGCGCTACCTGGTCGAGGTGCTTGGCGCCAGCGACGAGCAAAAAACAGCGTGGTATCGCCACTGGATCGATGAGGGATTGCGTTCGCTGGAGGCTTTGCTGCGGCAATCAGGGGCCGGCCGCTATTGTGTGGGCGATGGGCCTACCCTGGCCGATTGTTGCCTGGTGCCGCAGGTGGCCAATGCACTGCGCATGGGCTGCAAGCTGGACGAGTTCAAGCGCGTCATGGCCGTATATGAACATTGCAATGCCCTGCCGGCCTTCCAGCAGGCGGCTCCCGGGCTGCAGCCCGATTTCATCAAGTAGCCGCGAGGCGTTGCCCATCGATGGATGAACAATGACAGAACGAGAACCTGCAGTGGATGGCGCGCCCTTGCGCGAGTTTACCGATCCCGCCTATATGCCTTTGTGCGCATCGCTGTCGCAGGTGCGCGCCAACATCGATCGCCTTGATGGCGACATTGTGCGCCTGATTGCCGAGCGCGCCATGTACGTAAAAGATGCCGCGCGCTTCAAGCGGGATGCGTTTCAGGTCAGGGCGCCGGCCCGGCAGGCCGAGGTGTTTGAAAAGGCAATTGGACTGGCTCGTGAACATAACCGCGGCTTTGAAAATCTTGAGCAGGTCGTCGAGAAAACCTATAGGGCCATGGTGGCCGCGTTCATAGAGAACGAGCAGCTGTACTTCAATTTTATGGTACCAACAGGAGACAAGAATGATCAGAATTCCAGGTAAATGGAAGAATGGCTTTAATGCGGCGGCGCTTGCTTGCGGGCTGGCCCTGTCGCCGCTGGCGGCGAGCCACGCGGCGGCGTGGCCGGATCATACGCTGACCTTGATCGTGCCTTTCGGGCCGGGTTCCAGCCCCGATCAAATGTCCCGTATCGTGGCCGACCAGGCCAGCAAAATATTGGGTCAAACCATTATTGTCCAGAACAAGCCGGGCGCGGGTGGCGACCTGGGTACCGCGGCGATTGCCCATGCCAAGCCCGACGGCTACACGTTCGGCGCATCGATTACAGGGCCTCTGGTCAACAATACCGTGTTGTACAAAGACCTGCCCTACGACCCGAAAACCGAGCTTGCCCCCTTGACGCTGGCCGTGGACCAGCCCGATGTGCTGGTAGTGCCCAGCAAGTCGGGGATCAAGACGATTCAGGACTTGATGAAATCGATCAAGGACAATCCCGGCAAACTGAATTTTGCAACGCCCGGCACGGGTACCGTGTCCCAATTGGCCGTCGAGCTGCTGCTGCAGAAAATCAAGGCAAAGGCGACTCATGTCCCTTACCCTTCTTCGCCCAAGGCGCTTACTTCCATGTTGACGGGAGACACGCAGTTCGCCGCCCTGCCCCCCATTTCCGTGATGGCCATGGTCAACGATGGCCGCTTGCGTGCCTTGGCGGTCACGTCGGAGCGGCGCTCCGGCGCCCTGCCCTCTATCCCCACCATGAGCGAGGTCGGTGTGCCAGGCATTGTGGGATCGGCCTGGATAGGGTTCGTCGCTCCAGCCAAGACGCCGGCCGATGTACAGAAAAAGCTGTCCGATGCTCTGATCCAGGCCATCAAGAGCCCTGAAGTCACCAAACGGCTCAAGGCGCAGTACATGGATCCCGTGGCCAGCACGCCCGCCGAATTCCGTCGTTACATGGATGAGGAACTGGCGCGCTGGAAGCCCTTGATCGAGCAATTGCATCTGCAGGTGAATTGAACGGGGCCTGGCGGCCGCTCGCGGATCGTGAGCCGGCCGCTGGGTTCATGCGTAGTTGAGGAGTCGTGATGGACTATATACAAGAACCCGCGCGTCAGGTGCCGCTGTACGGCGAATACGATGTGGTTGTTCTGGGTGGAGGCCCTGCTGGAATCCTGGCGGCGGCCACTGCCGGTCGTCATGGTGCGCGGGTCTTGCTGCTGGAGCGCTACGGTTTTCTGGGGGGGATGGGTACGGCGGCCGGAGTCTCCAATTTTTGCGGCCTGCACGCCAATGTGCATGGTGAAATCAGGCAAGTCGTGCATGGTACGGCGGACGAATTGCTGGATCGCATGCGCCGGCTCGATGGGCTGAATGAGCCGCATCTGATTTTCGGCAAGATTCATGCCCAGGCTTACGATATCTCGGCGTTCAAGTGCGCCGCGGACGAGCTGCTTGGCGCTTGCGGCGCGGACGTGCTGTTCCATGCGCTGGCGACAGGTCTGGTCAAGAATCAACAGGGCCAGGTCGATACGCTTTTTCTGGAAACCAAGTCCGGCCGGAGGGCGGTTCGCGCCCGGTGCTTCATCGATTGTTCCGGCGATGGCGACCTCGCTCACTGGGCCGGCATTCCCTACGAAAAAGGAACCGGGGCGGGGCAAATGCTCTACCCCACATTGATGTTCAAGGTCGGCAATGTTGATGCGGCCCGGGCGGGAGAGGCCTGGAAACAGATTCCCGCCCTGATGGACGAGGCCGAGGCCAGCGGGGAGTTCAAGTTTCCACGGCGCGGCGCTATCGTCCGGCCGCAACGGCATGCCTACGAATGGCGTGTCAATGTCACACAGCTTAGCCAGCCCGACGGCTCTGCCGCCGACGGCACGGATGCCGGTTCCCTTTCCAGAGGAGAGCAGGAAGGACGCCGTCAGATTGTCGACTACCTGCGCTTTCTGCGCGCCAAAGTGCCGGGATTCGAAAACGCCTATGTTCTGGATATCGCCCCCCAGCTGGGTATACGCGAAACGCGGCGGATACAGGGCGAGTACAGCTTGACGCAGGACGATGTATTGAATTGCGCCGATTTCGAGGACACGATAGGGGTCAATGGCTGGCCGCTGGAATTGCACGTGGCCGGCGATGTGAAGTGGATGTGGCCGCCGATTCCCGAGTCGCGTGGCTATAACCAGTTGCCCTTGCGCATGATCGTGCCGCGCGGCGACGCGGGAGTGAACAATGTTCTGGTTGCCGGTCGTTGCGCGTCCATGACGCACGAAGGGCAATCCGCTGCCCGCGTCAGCGGCAGTTGTTTCGTGATGGGCGAAGCGGCCGGCACATTGGCGGCGCTAAGCCTCGGGCGGGGAATGGCCCTGCGCGATTTCCCTATTGGGGAATTGCAGGACGTTCTGCGGGAAAACGGAGTATTTCTGGGGTAGGCGCCGCAGTGTGGCGCAATGGAAGTCATTGCAGGCAAGGAAGTCATGAAAGATACGAAACAGAAAGTTCTTATTGTCGGGGGCGGAATCGGCGGCCTGGCGACGGCGCTGGCGCTGGCCCGCCAGAACATAGAAGTACTGTTGCTGGAGCAGGCCGCCCATATAGGCGAAATCGGCGCGGGAATTCAGTTGGGCCCCAACGCGTTTGCGGCGCTCGATGCCCTGGGCGTAGGCGAGATAGCGCGCAAACGGGCGGTATTTACCGACCACATCATCATGATGGACGCCATCGACGCCCAGGAAGTCGTGCGCATTGAAACCGGGGCGGCATTCCGGCAGCGTTTTGGTGGGCCGTATGCCGTCATACACCGAGCCGATATCCATTTGTCGATACTCGAGGCGGTGCGTGAAAATCCGCTGATCCAGTTCAAGACATCGACGCATATCGTCGATGTCAAAGTGGGGCCGGCCGGGGTTGAGGTCATCGATACCCAGGGCGTGTCCTACAAGGCTGATGCGGTAATCGGCTGCGATGGGGTCAAGTCGGTGATCCGGCAGAAAACCATAGGCGGCGAGCACCGTGTGACAGGCCATGTGGTCTACCGGGCGGTTGTCGAGCGCGCCAATATGCCCGAAGACCTTTGCGTCAATGCCCCCATGCTGTGGGCGGGGCCGCGCTGCCATCTGGTGCACTACCCCTTGCGCGGCGGCCAGCAATACAATCTGGTTGTCACCTTTCACAGCCGCGAGCAGGAAGAATGGGGTGTGCGCGACGGCAGCAAGGAAGAAGTGCTGTCTTACTTTGCGGGCATACATGAGCGGCCGCATCAGATGCTGGATCGCCCTACATCCTGGAAACGCTGGGCGACAGCGGATCGCGATCCCGTTGGCGAGTGGGGGCGCGGTTTGAGCACCCTGGCCGGCGACTCGGCTCATCCCATGACGCAATATATGGCGCAGGGCGCATGCATGGCACTGGAAGATGCTGTGACGCTCGGCGAGGCCCTGCGCCTTGCCGAGGGCGATTTCGCGGCGGCATTCAGGCTCTACGAATCGATACGCATCCCGCGAACGGCGCGTGTCGTGTGGTCGACCCGCGAGATGGGGCGCATCTACCATGCGCAGGGAGTCGAGCGGCTGGTGCGCAATCAGCTATGGAAGGGCAAGCCGCAAGAGCATTTTTATAACGCGCTCGAATGGTTGTATGGCTGGCGACAGGAGAACTGCCTGGCCGCACTGTAATTTCCATCCGCAAATTTGCTTCGTGGATCGCCGGCGTATCGAATTTTGCCGGCAAGGCGTGCCGACAGCTATAGTGCAAGGTCCTGGGTCTGGCCAGAGAATAGCGTAAGCTAATGGCTGCGCCTCATCAAAGCCCTGCAAGGCAAAGCACATCTATGGATTGGACCCATCGCATCCGCTTGCGGAACCTGAAAATCATACTCAGTCTGGCTCAGACGCGGAACCTGAGCCATTCGGCGGCCATGCTCAACACCACGCAGCCGGGCCTGTCCAAATGGTTAAAAGATCTGGAAGAAGACATAGGCCTGCCGCTTTTCGAACGCCATGCCCGCGGCCTGAGGCTGACGTCGCATGGCGAGGCACTGGTGGCTCATGCCCAGCGCATCGATGCCCAGCTGGATCGTGCCGCCACCGATATGCAGATGCTGCGCGAAGGCGGTGGCGGGCGCGTGGTAATAGGCGCCTCGGGGGCCGCCGCTTCGGAAACCGCACCGCGCGCCGTGCTGGAGCTGTTGGCGCAAATGCCGCAATTGCGGGTCAGCTTTGTCGAGGGCACAATGGATCGCCTGCTGACGCTGCTTGGACAGGGCGATCTGGATATTGTCATAGGGCGCACCACCACCGAACGTTACGACGAATCGAGCGTGGCGACCGAAGTGCTGTACGTGGAACCTATCGATCTGGTGGCGCGGCCCGGCCACCCCTTGTTCGAGTTGTCCGAGATCGGCTGGAGCGATGTGCGCTCTTATCGCTGGGTGGTTTGGCCGCGCGGCACCCCCATACGCAATGCCATGGACGAGGGGCTGGCGGCCGTCGGCCAGGAGTTGCCGGTCGATCATGTCGAGTCCAATTCGGTGACAGCCAATATCACCATGCTGAACAACAGCGATATGATCGGCACCGCCTCGCACCGGGCAACGCTGATGCTTGCCAGATTGCAGCTGTTGCGCATTTTGCCGCTCGAGCTTCCCGGATACGGATCGGTATCCATGTACTGGCGCAAGGATGAACTTCATCCGCAATCCGTCGAGGCGGGGCTGGCATGCATCCGCCGCATTTCGCGTGACTACGAGAGCTGAGAGGCCAGCGGCCGAAACGCGAACACTCAGTCGCAGTGCCTGATCAGGCTTTCGATGCCGGACTGATCCATGGTTTCCTGCAGGCCAATGAAGACCAGGACCGATACGCGCGCCATGTCGGCGCCGACGGCTACAGGCTTGATCGCGACGCGATGGCCGACCACCTGGACGCTGAATGCGCGCGGGTCGGCGGCAAAATAAACGATGCCCTTGGCGCGCAGCACCTCGTTGGGCAAGGATTTCAAGTTTCGCTCCAGTTGTGCCTTGTCCGGGAAGTCGCCCGTCGTGACGGAAAAGCTGGCCACGCGGCTCAACGGCTTGTCCGCCAGCCTGGAAAAGGGCTCCGGCCTGGCGCCCGGTGCGAAATCGGGCGAGAAAAACAATTCCGGAGCGATGGCGCCGTTGACGGTTTCGATAAGTCTTTGCCGGCCGCTGACGGTTTTTAAAAGGCCGATACGTTTCTGTTTGGTGGCGGAGTCGATCAGGTCGATCTTGTTGATCAACAGCAAGTGTGCGGCGCGGATCTGCTGCGCCACCATGTCTCCGACGTAGGGGTCTTGCAGATGCTGGTCGATACGCTCGGCGTCGACTGTAACGACAATGCTGTCAAGTTCGTAGGTTTTGTCCAGCAGGCCGATTTGCGCGATTTTCCCCGGGTTGGATACTCCGCTGCTTTCGATAATCAGATACTCGGGGCGCGGAGTGGCCGTCCCCAGGCGAATCAGTGCGGTGGCAAGCTCGCCGCCGATGGTGCAGCATATGCAGCCGTTGGCCAGTGCGATGACCTCTTGAGTGCGGCGGGCGATCAGGGCGGCATCGATATTGATCTGGCCGAAGTCGTTGACCAGCACAGTAATTCTCTTGCCCCGAGAGTGAGTCAGTATATGGTTCAGGAGTGAGGTTTTGCCCGAACCCAGGTAGCCGCCGATCACAATCAGCTTGATGGGCTGGGCCGAGCTGATCATCCGTTTTTTCCCGGCGCTTCAAACATCCGTCCGGCCACCACGGTGCCCCACACGCGTATGTCTTTAAGGCGGGCCGGGTCGATTGACAGGGGGTCTTCTTCCAGCACGGCGAAATCGGCGAATTTCCCGATTTCGAGGCTGCCTATCTGGTGGTCCAGCTTCAGCGTATAAGCGGCGCCCAGTGTGATGGCGTGCAAGGCCTGGTCCAGGGTAATGCGCTCCGATTCGCCCAGTATGCGCCCGCCTGCCGTTTCGCGCTGCATGGCGCACCAGGCTGTGAACAGAGGGTTGAGCGGTGTGATGGGCGCATCGGAATGAAAGGCCACCGGCACGCCATGGCGTATCGCGCTGCCGCCCGCATCCATGCGATTGGCCCGATCGGGCCCCATAGTCTTTGTGTAGTGCGCGTCGCCCCAGTAATAAATATGGTTGGCGAACAGATTGACGCACAGGCCTAGCTTGGCCATGCGGCGGAACTGGGCCGCGTCCGCCATTTGACAGTGCTGCAGGGTATGGCGGTGATCGTGCCGCGGGTATTGATCCAGCACGCGTTCAAGGGCATCGAGCGTCACTTCGGTGGCCTCGTCGCCATTGGTATGGATGTGCAACTGCAGGCCGGCGCAGTGGAAGGTCTTGATCAGATCTTCGAGCTGGGCCGGCGGGACCAGCCACAATCCATTCGGACTGCCGTTGAAGTATCCGGGCCAGCGCAAGCGTGCCGTAAAGCCCTGGATGGAGCCATCGACAATAAGCTTGACGAGTCCGAACCGCAGCTTGTCCGTGCTGGCGCCGATGGCATCCAGGACACGCTGTGCGTTGTTTTCTCCGCTGCGCTGGGGAGCATAGGCCGGAACCAGCCTGACCGGATAATCCGGATCGGCCGCGACTTGCTGCAGATTTTTATTGCCAGCCTCCGACAAATCGTTGACCAGATCGGTGGCGGTAGTGACGCCGGCCAGTTGTGCGACGCGGCCGAAGTTCCAGATTGAATCGAGATTCTCGCTGGCGGCGATCGACAGGCCCTGGCCTATCACCCGGTACACCGGCAGCATGGCGGCAAACTCTTGCAGTTCTCCGGTGGGTTTGCCATCGGCGCCAAGCGGTACTCCTTCTATTTCGTCGCCGCCCGTAATTTCGGCCAGATCCAGCATGGCCGAATTCACATTCATGAGGTGCACGCTGGCATGCAGCACGACAATCGGGCGGGTGGCGGAAACGCGATCCAGTTCGCCGGCGCTCAACCGTGCATCGCCAAAGAAAATGGGGTCGAATCCCCAGGCCAGCAAAGGTTTGCCTGAATCGCCCATCAGGGCCTGGGCCTCGGCCAGGCGCCCGATCACGCTTTCTATGGTTTTCAGCCCGCTCCACAATTTGCCATCGGGGCCGCGGCGATCGTAGTAGCCGACATAGACGGCGCTCCACATCGATCCTTCCATCAGGTGGCAATGGCCTTCCACAAAGCCGGGCATCAGCGTCTTGTCGGCAAAACGAGTGTCGATCTCGACGCTGCCCCATTGTTTGACGTCGTCGGCGGTGCCCAGCGACAGAATCTTGCCGTCCCTTACAGCGATATGTGTGGCGCAAGGCTGCGCGGGATTGATGGTGATGATTTTCCTGGCAAGAAAAACCTTGACCACGGGCTTGCTCATGATGAGTTCCTAGTCGATGACGTGTTGATAGATAGGCATGCTGGCGTGTCTTGGCTTGAACAGCACGGTGCCCGCGCCCGCGATCAGGACGTTGAGGCACAGGCATACCAGCCCGATATTGATGCCGCCGAAATGGATGCCTGCGGTATCGGCATAGATGGCGGCGCCCTGCCCGACCAGAATGCCAACGCCGAGCGCCACGGGATTGATGTTTTTCAGGAACAGGACAGCAATGATGGCGGGAAAGAACTGCGTGAATCCGTAGTACGCCGTATTGATCAGGGTGAGCATCAGGTTAGGGGTGACGAGCGTCAGCACCATGGATGCCAGCAGGTAGATCACCACCACAATGCGAGCGACTTTCTTTTGTTTGGCCTCCGGGGTGTGCGGCATCAGGTTGCGGCTGACCAGGGGTCCGATCGACAGGCACAGCCCGGCCAGCACCAGCAGCCCCGACAAGGCCGCTCCGGCCGCCACAACACCGATCAGCCAGCCAGGCAGCAGATGCACGGCGGCAATAATGAACGCATCGTTGGGCGAAGCCAGCTTCAGGTTTGCGCTGATGGCGTAGTAAGAGGCCAGAACCAGAAACGGATACATGAACATATAGAGCGGCATGGGGATTTGCGCGCGCCGTATGGTTTGGTCGCTTTTGGCGGTAAACAGGAATTGCGTCAGCATCGGTATGCACAAAAAGCCCATTGCCTGAAAGAAAATCGTGCTGATCGAAAACTGCATCTGCGCGGTGTTCATGGTGTTGCTGACTTGTTTGCTGGCCGCGTCGAACACTTCTTTTACATCGAAATGCCAGGATACCGCCACGCCGGTCACCACAATGGCCAGCACCATAATGATGTCTTTCAGTACCGCAATGGCCGCGGTGCTGCGCACGCCTGAAATGACAATATATAAGAAGGCCAGTGCGGCGGAAATAATAACCAGGACCACAGGCGCGAATTTCCAGCCCAGGCCATGCAGTGCAACGATCAGGCCGGTAAATTGCAGTTGGCCCCACGGTATCAGGAACAGCACGGCGGTTATGGTGACGACCAGTTCGAGGAACCGGCTTTGAAAATGCCCTTTGAATAAATCGGGCAGGGTCACCGCATTGTATTTTTTGCCAGCGCGCCAGATATGCGGCCCGATAAAATAAATGAGAGGATAAGCCAGCAAAATATAGCCGAGGAACCAGATGCCGTAGGTCGGGCCCTTGGCGTAGATTCCGCCGGGAAAGCCAATCATGGTGCCTATGCTGTAGATCTCGCCGGCCGTCAGGAAAAACACCAGCAGACCGCCAAATTGACGCGAAGCCACAAAATAATCATGAGAGCTTTTGTCTCGAACGGTTCGTCCGGCTCGCAATGCCAGCCACACGGAAAACAGGATGATGCCTAAAAAGACGGTTGTAGCCATGTTGGGTCTCGTTTATGGAATAGGTATCGCGAGTTAAAGGGCCGTAGGCGTACGGTGCCGGTCGAAGCAATACCAGCAAATGGCCAGGCACAAGGAGGTCAGTGCGAACCAGGCGAAAATCCACAGATACAGGAATGGCACACCCAGCAGGGTGTAGCTGACTGTATTGGCCCATGGCAGCAGACCGATGACGCCCAGATAGGGAATCACTACTCCGATAAAAAAACGCAACATGCTTGTCTCCTTGCGGTGTGATTACTGCATATCGATGAATTATTGTTTTTTTTAGAATGCTTTGTCTCACAATGAAGATCAAATGATTTATATTGATGGGTATAAATGACAGTTATATTGATGCCCTTACCCGCCTGCGCAAAAGGTAGAAATCATGAAAAGCCATCATCTGAGGGCCTTGATTGCGATTGCCGATTGCGGCAGCATCCAGGGTGCGGCACTGGCTTTGCATCTGAGCCAACCCGCCATTACCAAGGCCTTGCAGGATCTTGAGCAGGAAATGGCAGTGCCCATGGTGGTTCGTACCCCGAAGGGGGCGCATTTGACCGCGTACGGCCTGGGCCTGCTCAAGCATGCCAGGGCGATCGAGCAGCAATTGCGCCATGCCAAAGAAGAAATCAATGCGCTTGTAGGGGTAAGAAGCGGCAGCCTGGTGATAGGCGCGACACCGGTAGCCTGTATCGGCCCTCTGGCCAACGCGATCATCGACTTTCAGCGGCAGAGTCCGGATGTCAATCTGAAGGTCCTGGAGCTGCGCCCTGCGCAGATCATCGAAGGGCTGACCGACGGCACCATTGATGTCGGGCTGGTTTCACGGGTGGGTCTGCCCGAGGCGCCCGCCTACTATTGGGAAACGATGTACAAAGTCGGCCTCACGGTCGGGGTAAGAAAAGGGCATCCGGTGCAAACGGCATGCGGTCTGGCCGATTTGGCGGATCTGCCGTGGTTGGTCTGGGATTCCAACGAAGAGCCCGGCAACATGCTGTATGAAATATTCGCCCAGCATCGCTTGCCGCAACCGCGGCGAGTCATACGCTGCACCTCGGCAAGCCTGTATGCGATGCTGATTTCCAGCACCGACATGGTTGGCTGCCTGGCGGACACGGCATACGACTTCACGGTCTTCGGCCATTCGCTCCATCCTCTGTCCATCCGGGAGTTATTGCCGGAGCTGAATGTCGGGCTGGTTTGCCACGATGCCAAACTGCTGACCCCAAGCGCAAATAATTTTGTGCGCGAACTGCGCTTTATCTGCCGGCGTTTTTCCGCTTGAGGCGGCAGGCGCCATATAGGCCCATCTTCAGTTCACGGTAACGTGCGCTTTTTCTATCACCACCTTCCATTGCCGGGCCGCTGCCTGTATTTCTTTTTCAGCCTCGGCCGGTGTGCCGTAGGTGGGATTGATATCCATGATTTTCAGTTTTTCCAGTACATCGGGTTCTTTGAGGAACTGGTTGAGCAGCGTGTTCCACTTCATCACGATGTCCTTGGGGGTATTCCTGGGCGCCATCAATACAAAGCCAAAGCCCATGTTGAAATTTTCCATTCCGGGGATGCCGGATTCGGCAATTGTGGGGGTGTTGGGCAACAGCGGATCGCGCTGTGTGCCCGACACAGCGAGCGCCACCAGCTTGTGGGCATTGATGTGCGGGAGCATGTTCGCAACGGCCAGGAATCCGCTGTCGACCTGACCGGACAGCAAGGCATTGACCGCGGGCGCATTGCCTTTGTAAGGAACATGCGTCATTTCCACATGGCTGCCGAGTTTGAAGGCTTCCATGGCCAGATGTCCCGGTGACGCGGCCCCCGCCGAGGCGTAGGTGAGTGCGGTTTTACCTGCCATATCGACAAACTGCTTGAGCGTCGTGGGCCCCAGGCCTGCCCGGGTGACCAGGCCCAGGTTGAATGCGCCGGCCCTGCCGACGACGGCGAGGTCTTTGTTGGCATCGAAATGGTTGTTTTTATAGACGAAAGGGTTGACGGTGGCCAGCGTGTCGACGCTCAGCAGTAAGGTGTAGCCGTCGGGCTTGGCGCGCGCCGCATATTCCCCGCCGATTGAGCCGGAGGCGCCGGCCTTGTTCTCGACGATTACCGATTGATGAAGTTCTTTGCTGGTTTTGGCCGCGAAGAGACGGGCAACGAAATCCAGCGGGCCGCCTGCACTGAAATTCACGACGATGGAAACAGGCCGTTCCGGATAGGCGGCTTGCGCCGTACCGCCCAGGCATAGAAACAGGGCGCCAAGGCCGCCGATCAAGCGATGTTTTAATTGCGTGGTTGACATGGTTGTCTCCGATAGTTATTTGATAATGGTTTTTGGAAAAAAATGGCGGCTCGACTCAGGCAATGGCGCTGGGGTTCGGACTGGTGTCGGTATGCGAGAGCATGGACAGGGCCAGGGCTTCGAGCAATGCCGATTTGCGGGACGCATGCGTGGGCGAGTCCCACAGGTTTTCGAGTTCCATCGGGTCGCGCTTCAGATCGTAGAGTTCTCCGAAATCGGCGGCGTCGTAAAGACTGAGCCGGTACTCTTTGTCCAATAGGGTGCGCATTCTCACGCGGGTGTCCATGCCGAACATGACGCGCTGGCCTTCTTCTTCGATCAGCACATGATTGCGCAGGCCCGGGGTGCTGTTGTCCATGAGCGGCAGCAGGGATTTGCCTTGCATGCCGTTGTAGGGCACAAGGCCGGTGCGTTCCAGAATCGAGGGCGCGACATCGATGGTGGAGGCGAGCGCCCCTTCGTTGTGCCGGGCTTGCGGGCGGCTCGGGTCCATCCATATAAAGGGCGTGCGAATCAGGCTCTGGTAATGGATGGGGCCCTTCCACAGCAATTGGTGATCCCCCAGGTAGTCGCCGTGGTCGCTCATGAAAATAACGATGGTGTTATCGGCGACGCCCTGTGCCCGCAATTCGGCCATGACCTGGCCGACGACGTGATCGATATGGGAAATCGAGCCGTAGTTCAGCGCGATCGCTTCCCGCGCTTCGCGTTCGGTGCATGAAAACAGGGCGGGGGTATGCTTGACGGCCTTTGATAGTTCGCGCTGCTTATAGAGCCACGCCACGTGCGGCGGCGGTGTGTGCGCCTGGCTGGCGTGGAAGGATTCCGGCAGATCCACCTTATCGGGATCGTACATGTCCCAGTATTTGCCGTGGGGTGTAAAGGGGTGATGCGGATCGGGGAATGAGCATTTGATGAAGAAAGGCTTGTCGCCTTGCGCGTATTCGCGGATCAGTTCGCAGGTTTTCCCGCCGACGTAGGCGTTGGTGGAAAGCTCCTCGGGTACGCGGGTGCGCCATGCCTGCCGGAAGCGGCTCAGTTCGTAGTCGGGCGTGGGTATGGCCTGTTCCGGCCCGGCCTGCCGTGCCGCTTCGGGATGCTGCTCTTGCAGCCAGCGCCAGTAGTGCCCCCAGACCTGATCGCCGTGGTCCACGGTCAGGGCGACGCGTGAAAAGCCGTAGAAGGGGGTTGCCAGATCATGGTCGGGATTGTTGCGCCAGTACGGGCCCCATTCCTGATCGTAATTGCCTCCATACGAGCGGCGCGCTTCTCCGAGAGTTTCGGGATCGGTGGGCCGGGGCCACTGCGGACCTATGCCGGTCATGTTCTGCAAATGGGATTTACCCACCAGCGCGGTTTCGTATCCAGCCTCTTTGAGTTTGTCGGCAAAGGTCACGGACTCGAGCGGCAAGGGAATGCCGTTGTGGCGTGCCCCGTGGACGGAGGGCATGCGCCCGGTCATGAGCGATGAGCGGTTGGGCATGCAAATCGGGGTGGCGACATAAAAGCGCTCGGCCTTCCATCCCCGTTTCGCCAAGGCATCCAAATTCGGGGTCTTGATGACGGTGTTGCCGTACGCGCCGAGATGCTGCGCCTTTTGCTGATCGGTGATGAACAGGATGAAATTGGGTTGGCTCATTATTGGGGGTGCCGTGTGCCGCAAGTGCGATAAAACCGGGGGATGGTTGATTATCGGCAACTGATGTATAAATGAAAAATGAAAATAAGTTTTATTTCCATATGATTTGGTTATATCTTGTATGTAAAAAGGCACTCTGATGGACTGGAGCTACAAAATCCGACTCAGGAATCTGCAAATGCTGGTTCGCTTGTGCGAGCTTGGAAACATGAGCCAGGTGGCGCAGGAGTTCAATGTCACGCAGCCGGCGCTGTCCAAGTGGGTAAAGGAATTCGAGGGGAATGTCGGAGCCCCTTTGTTCCAGCGTCATGCGCGGGGCCTGACGCCCTTGCCCCTGGCGTTGGAACTGGCGCGGCAGGCCAAGGGAATTGTGGGGCGTCTGGACCGGGCGCGTGCCGTGGTCGATTACATGAAGGGGCCGACGGAGGGGCAGGTGGCGGTGGGGGTGTCACCCATGGTGGCCATAGCCTTGTTGCCGGGCGTGCTGCGCAATTTCCACCGTCTGCATCCCAAGGTGTTTGTACACATACGTGAAGACACGCTGGATCACCTGAATTCGAAACTGCTGTCGGGCGAGCTTGATCTCGTTATCGGCCGGATCGAGGAAGGCCAGGCTCCGCCTGACCTGACGCATGAAAAGCTGTGCGACACTCCGCTTTGCCTGGCAGTGTGCCGTTCGCATCCTTTGGCTGGGACCAAGAACGTGACCTGGGCTCAGGCCTTGAGCTACCCGTGGATGGCTCCGCCGCCCGGCAGCCCGTTTCGCAATCTCATGGAATTGACACTGGAGTCCATGAATCTGGGCAAACCCAATGTCCTGGTCGAGTCGGCCTATATACACACCAACGCGGTGCTGCTGGAGGGCACCGACCTGATTGCACCCATGTCCCGCGCAACAGCCTGGTGTATACAAGGCGCTGCGCTTGAAGTGCTGGACCTGTTTATTCCCTACCAGGGGTCGGTAAGCCTGCTCTGGCGTCTCGAGGATCAAGGCGAGCAGCTGATCCAGGATTTCATGGATTGCGCGCGCCGGCAGTCCGTGAATATGGTGGTTTAGCCCTGCGCTACTGCAGGGCCAGGCAGAGTCCGGCGAAGAAATCCTCTACCTGGATTTGGGTCTGGTCTTTGAACATGGGCTTGGGCAGAGCGCCCCAGACCATGGCCACGAGATTCTGCGCAGGGTTGACATACAGGTGCTGGCCGAAAATGCCTATGGCCTGGAAAGCACCTCGGTGTACAGGGTGGCGGGTGTCGGGCAGGGGCCATACCATATAGCCGTAGTCGATTTTGGCTCCCGAAGCCAGGAACGGCCGGCTGGCGGCCCGCATCCAGCCGGCGGGCAAGATTTCAACCCCATCGATGATGCCGCGATTCAGCAGAAACAGGCCGAACCGGCCGTAGTCGCGCAGGCAGGCAGAGATGCCGCTGCCGCCGACCTCGAGTCCGTCGGGCGACTCCAGCCACCAGGTGGCATCCGACTCGGTGCCCAGCTTCGACCAGATCCGCTCCGAGAAATAATCGGCCAGGGAACATTGCGTTGCCGCCCGCACCAGAGCACCGGCGATATGGGTTTCGCCGGTGCTGTAGTTCCAGCGGCTGCCCGGCGCGGCGGCGCGCGGCAGGCTGGCCATCATGTCGAGAATTGCGCCCGGCTGCTGCGCAATCTGCAGATCGAGCATGCGGCGCCGGTCCGACAGCGGGTTGGTGTAGGTTTCGTCCCATTGGACACCCGAGGTCATGGTGAGCAATTGTTCAACGGTGACGCCATCGTAGGCGCTGTGGTTCAAGGCTGGCAGGTAGCGGGTTATGGGGTCGGCCAGGCTTTTTATACAGCCGTCCTGGATCGCGACTCCTGCCAGGGTGGCCGTGACCGTTTTGGCGATCGACATCGACACCCAGCGCGTGCTTTCTGTGTTGCCCAGTTGGTAAGTTTCGTAGCAGACCTCGCCGTTCTTGATGACGAGCAGGCCGCCGACACGGTTGATCGAGAGAAAATCGTAGAGATCGTAGCTTTTGCCTTGCGAGGCGAATGCAAAGTTTTGTAGATGTGTTGCTCGGCCAGGCAGGGGGCGGATCCGGGGGCCGCGGGCAATCGTCCTGCTTGGGAAGAGTCGGTCGATATGGCGGAATGTGCGAACCTGGGTATCGGGCAACAGGGCGCCGTCATAGATTTGCCTGACGGTTCCAAAAGATTCTTCGATTTGCATGATTTGGTGAGCCTGCCGCAATGAGGGACCATCGATGCCTGCCAACGTAGTGGATGCGCCCTGGGCTGTCAAATGGTAAAACAGGTGCTGTGCAGGATCTGGATGCATTCATATATTAGAGAGGCCGAGGATGAGACTTTTGTTGGCAACGTTCAAGCATGAAACAAATACGTTTTCTCCGGTGGAGACCAGGTTTGAGCGATTTTTCAAGGGATCCAATGGGGTTCTGAGCGGCGCACAGGCGATTGCTGCCCGTACGGGGACCGGCACAGGCATAGGAGGCTTTATCGATGTGGCTTCCCGCTACGGGGCGGAAATCGTGGTGCCGATTGTCGCCGACGCATGGCCCAGTGGCCCTGTGGATCGCGACGCTTACGAAAAAATTGTCGCCGCCATACTAAGCGCGGCCGAAGGCGCCTACGACGGAATTTTGCTGGATCTGCATGGCGCCATGGTGGTCGACGGTTTCGAGGACGGCGAAGGAGAATTGCTGCGCCGCCTGCGGCGCATCCAGCCTTCCGTTCCGATAGGCGTCACGCTGGACATGCATGCCAATCTGTATCCCGACATGGTGTCGAATTCGACGGTGATTACGGGTTATCACACGTATCCACATGTGGATATTTACGAGGCCGGAGTGCGTGCGGCGGAAATCATCTGCAAGACCATCCAGGGGCAGCTCAGGCCGGTGATGACATGGGGCAATCGTCCCATGCTGCCGCATGTCATGCGGCAGGGCACCCACAGCGGCCCGAATCGCGATCTGCAGGAGCGCTGCAAGTCGCTTGAGCAGGCAGGCACTCTGGCTGCTTCGCTGTTTGTCGGGTTTCCCCATGCCGATATTGCCAATGCGGGTCTGAGTGTCGTGGTGTGCACTGATGCAAATCCCGATGCGGCGACTGCGGTTCGCGATTCCCTGCTTGACGAAGCCTGGGACCGGCGCGCGGAGTTTCTGTTCGAGTCTGTGCCTTTGACCGAGGCGGTCGAATCGGCGACGCGGCAGACGGAGTACCCGGTTATCCTGCTGGATCACTGCGACAATGTGGCTTCGGGCGGGACCATGGACACCACTGTGGTCCTGAAGGAAGCTCTTGCGCAGGGTTTGAGCAATGCGGTGTTTTACGCTATTTATGATCCGGCGGCGGTGGCGCAGGCCATACAGGCGGGGGTTGGCAATAAGGTGACGCTGTCGATGGGCGGCAAGGCCCGGCTGCTGGCCACCAACGAGGAAAATCCGCCTCTTGAATTGACGGTTACGGTGCGCACGATCAGCGATGGGCGCTTCAAGCTGTGGGGGCCGATGAGCGCGGGGGTCGAGATTTCCACCGGCCCAACCGTGGTGCTGGATACCGGCAATATTCTGATTGTGGTCGCATCGGGGCATATGGAGCCCTTCGATTTGAATTGTTTTTATTCGCTGGGAATCGATGTGCGCAATATGCATTACGTGATCATGAAGAGCCGGGTGCATTGGCGTGCGGGATTTACGGGTGTGGCCAGGCATGTGATTGAGTGCAATGGAATAGGGGTGACGACTTCGGACTATTCCAAATTGAAGTTCGAACACGTGCGCCGGCCTATTTATCCGTTGGATCCTTTTTGATTGTGGTGGTGTGCGTGGGGCTTGCGTACTCTGTTTTGGCTCGTCTTCGGTGTTCTCTTTAGGCGCGAGCATGGCGGGTCAATGGCCAGGACAAATGCCTGCACGATATGCGTTCTTGAGACGCTGGGGTGGCGGCCCAGGCAGGGTGGAGCTCGCATCGTCCGGTCCTGGCTGCGCCAGGACTGCCCGCGGCCGGCGCCTGGATCGGGCGGTCGCGGAACTCGCGTCGTCCACAGCCCCCCGGGCTGTGGACACCCTTGACGCTCAAACAACCGCTCCCTTGCCTCCCGATCCAGGCGCCGGCCGCGGCGGACTCAAGCTCGCTCACCCTGCCTGGGCCGCCACCCCAGCTTGCATTGGAGTAGTTGGTGGGGATTTCTTTGCGTTCATGCTCAGGGGCGGTTGAAAAATGAAATTATCGATTCGGCCAGTGGGTATTGGGATCGAGCGGATAGACGGGATGGTGCACATTCTTGAACGGGAACAGGGCGTAGTTCGAACTGGTGACGCCGCTGCTGTCGCATTCCACAAACCCCTTGGCGATGGGAAAAAATACCGGGCGGCAATACATGCGTGATTTCAGCAGCAGGAAACTCTTGCGTGCCGGATCCAGCCCCACGCAAGTGAACACGCCCAGATCCCAGGGTTCGTGGGTGCGTTCGGTGACCACGATTTCCAGATCGCCGCATGCAAACAGGGCTGTTCTGCCCATGCTGCATTTCATGCCGGTGTAGGTAGGCCCGGAAATGATGTATTCGCCGTTGCCCAGGTGTTTGACCTGGCCGGTGAGCGTGACCGGTTCCTTCACGATGCCCAGGCTTGTCAGAGGCCGCTTGTTGCCCAGCTGAAGAGTGACCGTTGCGCCCTCTCCCGCATGTACCAGTTGTTCGACGGCTTGAGGATCGCACAGCGGGCCGACGCCGATATTGCCCAGACCTTGAGCCAGGGCCTCTTGCAGCACGTCCATGGTGTCGCAGGTGCCGCCGGACATGCAGTTGTCGCTGTGATCCAGCAGCAGTATCGGGCCTCGCGGGTTTCCGCAGCCGGCCTGCGGGCCGGTTTTTGCCGCGAGGGCTTTGGCATTGGCGATCGAGTCGGCCAATGGCGGGCTATGGTATACGAATCCTTCTTTTGACGCCCAGATCTTCAAGGCGATCTGGCGTGCGGCCTGGCGTGCGGAGGCGGCGTCCTTGCCCACGGTGACCACGCTGATGCAGGGGGCGGGAATATCGGCCAGGGCGAAGCCGGCCAGCACGGAGGCAGCCAGGACGCTGCTTTGCTCCGCCTCCCTGGCGGCCTGGATGGCGGCGCACATGGCGGGCGAATTGCTGGCGCTTTTTAGCGTATGAGTCATCAGGGGCAGGCGTTCCCAGGCAAGCGCCGGGCTGATTTCACCTTTGAGCCTGGCCAGCAGCAGCCGGCCCGCGTGTTCCCCGGTTTCGTACATATCGATGTGGGGATAGGTTTTGAAGCTCACGATGATATCGGCGTTGTCCATCATTTTTTGCGTGACGTTGCCATGCAGGTCGAGCGCGACGGCAATGGCTTTTTCAGGATGGCGGGCCTTCAGGCGCTCCAGTAGATCGCCTTCGCCGTCGTGGCTGTTTTCGGCCACCATGGCGCCGTGCAGGTCCAGCATCATGGCGTCGCAATGATCGGAGGCATCGAGTATGTGGCGGCATAGGGTGTCATAGGCCGTTTTTTCGACCGGGCCGCTGGGATTGGCCGTGGCGGAGATCGGCGTGATGAGGTCGGCGCCGGCCGCCTTTGCCAGATCGATAAATGCGCTCATTGCCGTGCGGCCGCCCAGGTTTTCGGCATAGGCATCGGCTCCGTAGGTGGGGCCATCGATGCCGAATGAGGCAAGCGGGGTGGGGACTGGCGAGAATGTATTGGTTTCGTGATTCATTCTGGCTATGAGTAGTTTCATGACTGTCTATCCGTGTAATGTCATTTCTGAGTCGCTCGTGAGCGCGCGGGCCGTGTGCGCCGCATGAGCCTGCGGCTTGCTGCCAGTGTGCCGCGGTTCAGGAGTCGGCCGAAGCGATCCCCGCCTGCTCCAGTATGGCCAGCAGCAGTACGTTGCCGCCGGCCTGAATGTGTTCCGGCTTGGCGTCTTCGATTTCATTATGGCTGATGCCATCTTTGCAGGGAATGAAGATCATGGCGGTGGGCGCCACGCGGGCCAGGTAAACGGCGTCATGGCCGGCACCGCTGACGATATCGGTGTGCGTGAAGCCCAATTGGTCGGCGGCATTGCGCACCGCCTGGATCTGTTCCTGGTGAAAGGGTTGCGGCGGGAAATAAACCACTTGCTCAATGTCGACCGCGAGAGCGCCACCCGCCTGCAGTTCGCGGCATGCGGTGTGCAGCGCGGCGTCCATGGAACTCAATACGTCGTCCGAGGCGGCGCGCAGATCGACACTGAGTTTCACGCGCCCAGGAATGACATTGCGCGAGTTGGGGAAGTTGTCGATCCATCCGACGGTACCGCGCCCGTGGGGAGCGTGGGCCAGCGCGATCCGGTTGACCGACTGGATCAAACCGGCGGCCGCCAGCAGGGCATCCTTGCGCAGCTCCATGGGTGTGGGGCCGGCATGGGCTTCCATGCCGGTGATGGTTATGTCATACCAGCGCTGGCCCAGGGCTCCGGTCACGACGCCTATGGTGTCTTGCCTGGCTTCGAGTATGGGGCCTTGTTCGATATGAGCCTCGAAGTAGGCCTTGATGGGGAAGTGTTGGCTGCGCGTATTGCCGGCATAGCCTATGCTGTTCAGCGCGCTGGCGACACTGATGTTCTGCGCATCGGTTTGCGCGAGCGTCTCGGCCAATGGAAAGGCATCCACGAAAACCCCCGAGCCCATCATGACGGGCACAAAGCGTGAACCTTCTTCATTGGTCCACACCACCACTTCAATGGGCGCCTCGGTGCGGATTTTGCGATCGTTGAGGGTGCGCAGCACTTCCAGCCCCGCCAGGACGCCGTAATTGCCGTCGAATTTCCCCCCGGTGGGCTGGGTATCGATATGGCTGCCGGTGAGTACCGGCGGCAAATCATTATTGCGGCCCGGACGGCGGGCGAAAATATTGCCGATTTCATCGATGCGGATCGAGCAGCCAATGTCCTTGGCCCATTGCACGAACTGGTCGCGCCCCTGGCGGTCGAGTTCGGTCAGGGCCAGGCGGCAGACACCCCCTTTTGGGGTGGCGCCGATTTTCGCCAGCGACATAAGCGATTGCCAGAGGCGATCGCCATTGATGTGCAGAGTCGCGCTTGCAGAGAGGGATGAGTTCATGGTGTTCTCGAATCGAAATTTTAGGGCGATGCTGACTGGACTGCCCCGACGCCCAGGTATTGATCTTTGGCGTACGTGTCGTGCATGAACGACGCGTTGTCGTTGCTGTAGACGATCTTGCCGCCCTCGATGATGTAGTGGCGTTCAGCCAGTTGAGTGCAGACTTCCAGGTTTTGTTCGACCAGCAGTATGGAAATTCCCTGGGCCTTGAGCAGCTTCAGCTGCGCGACGATTTCTTCCACGATGATTGGCGCCAGGCCTTCAACGGGTTCGTCGAGCATGAGCAGTTGGGGATGATTCATCAGTGCGCGGCCTATGGCCAGCATTTGCTGTTCGCCTCCGGAGAGCTGCGCGCCGCCGTTGCGCCGCCGCTCGTATAGTCGTGGGAAGATTTTGTATATATCTTGCAGCGACCAGGGGGAGCCTTTTTTTCTGCCCAGATTCAGGTTTTCTTCCACTGTCAGCAAACGGAAGATGCCGCGATGTTCGGGCACCAGGCAAACCCCCCGGCCGGCAATCCGATAGGCGGGCAAGTGGGTGATGTCCTGGCCTTTGAACAGAACGGTTCCGCTTGCCGGCGTGATCAAGCCGGCAATGCTTTTCAGCGTCGTGGATTTGCCCGCCCCGTTGCGGCCCAGCAGCGTAACCAGCTCTCCCTGCCCGACTTCGATGGAAACGCCCTGGATGACGTGGCTTTTGCCGTAGTAGCTGTGTATCTCCTGTGCCTTCAACATTATCGGCCTCCGGTAATCATATTGCCCAGGTAGGCGCTTCTTACCCGGTCGTCCGACTTGATGGCCTGCGGTTCGCCCTCCACCAATACCTTGCCCTGCTGCATGACGGTAATTGTGTCGGAGATATCCATGACTATGCCCATATTGTGTTCAATCAGGATGACCGTGAGTTCATCGCGCAGGCTGTAAATCAGTTTCTTCATGGAGTCGATGTCGTCGATACCCATGCCGGAGGTCGGCTCGTCCAGAAAGATGGCCCTGGGCCTGGCCGCCAGCGCCATGCCGACTTCGAGGCGCCTCTGCTGGCCGTGCGACAGCGCGCTGCTCAGCTTGTGCCTGACCTGGGTCAGGCCGACTTTCTCAAGTATGGCCTCGATCATGTCGGCTTGTTCGCGGCGCATTTTGATGAGCGACCATAATCGCAGTGCCTGCAAAGGGCGTATGCCTTGCGTGGCCAGCCTGAGGTTTTCATGGACCGACAGAGTGGGAAACAGCGAGGTAACCTGGAATGATCGCGCCATGCCGGCCTGCACCCGCTGATAATCCGCCCGCTGGCTGACATCGTGACCGTCGAAAATAATCGACCCTTCGGTAAGAGGCACGGTACCGGTGAGCGAATGAAAAAGTGTGGTTTTTCCCGCCCCATTGGGGCCGATTACCGAGTGTATGGTTTTGGCCTGCACGCATAAATCGACGCCGGCCAGCGCCACGAATTTCCCGTAGCGCTTGACAATGTTGCGGGCTTCCAGAATAGGCTGGGTCATGGTTTGTGCTCCTTGGCCGGGCTATCCGTCCGATTGCCGCGGGCGCGTTTGAAGACCAGTTCGCACAAGCCCCATAGCCCTCCTTGCAAATACAGGCTGACGACCATCAGCAGCAAGCCAAACAGCAGCAGCCAGCGGGGCCACAGGTCGGATAGCCAGTCGGACGCGATGACATACAGCGCCGCACCCAGCACCGAAGCGAACAGATTGCCGGTCCCGCCGATTACCGTGATGACCAGGATCGTTTCGCTGATGTGATAGTTGATGCTGGTCAGCGGCGCAATGCCGGTCATCATGGCGTACAGGGCCCCGGCCAGGGCCGTCGTGGCGCCCGACACCATGAAGGCGACCAGCTTGAAAAGCCTGATGTTGTAGCCGATTGCCGTGGCGCGCGCCGGATTGTCGCGTATGGCGAGCAGCGTGCGGCCGAAAATCGATTCGACGATGCGTTGGAGCAGATAAAACACGATCAGAAAAATAATCGCGACGAAGCTGTAGTATTCCCAGCTGGTTTTATTGGGCAGCAGCGTGTGGCCGAATGCGGTAAGTGGCAGCGTGGGAATGTTCAACAGGCCATTGTCGCCGCCGGTCCAGTCCGGCAGCGAGTACGCCAGGAAATAAAACATCTGCGCCAGCGCGAGCGTGAGCATGACGAAGTAAACGCCTTTTTGCCGTATGCTGAGCCAGCCGACCGCCGCGGCGACAAGCGCTCCGACCAGCATGGCCAGAAGCAGGGTCAGCGGCATGGACAGGCTGGTGCGCGTCAAGGCAATGCCCAGGGCGTAGCTGCCTGCGCCGAAGAAGATCCCCTGGCCGAAGGACAGCAGGCCCGTGTATCCCAGCAAAACATTGCATGCGAGCGCCGCCAGGGCGTAAATCAGCACCTCGGTGGCCAGTGAGCCCGACTTCAGGAGCAAGGGCAGGAGCAGGACGGCGGCCAGGGCCAGGAGCAGGAATCGGTGTTTGTGCAGCAGTTCCATTCAGGCTCTCCCCATCAGGCCGTTGGGGCGCAATAGCAGGACCAGCGCCATTGAGACATAGATCATCAGGCTGGCGCCCTGGGGCCACAAGGTACTCATGATGCTTTGCACGATGCCCACCAGCAATCCACCCAGAAGAGCTCCGGAAAAACTGCCCATGCCGCCCACCACGACGACGACAAACGCGACGGCGAGGGCTTCAATGCCCATGAAGGGTTCCACGCCGCGCAGCGGCGCGGCAAGCGTCCCCGCCAGGCCGGCGGTAGCGGCGCCGAGGGCAAATACCAGGCCAAAAATTCGATGCACATTGATGCTGAGCAGCGTCACCATTTCGGGAGATTCGCTGCCGGCCCGCACGATGCTGCCCAGGCGGGTGCGCTCAAGCAGCAGCCATATCAGTGTTGCCAGGACCGCAGTGAAGACGATGACAAAAAGGCGGTATTTGGGATAGATGAAGCCGCCCCAGATGATTACCCCTTTCAATAGATCGGGGGGCGGAACATTCACACCGACCGGCCCCCATACAAGTATGACCAGTTCCTGTATGGCGAGTGCCAGGCCAACCGTGAACAGGATATGGAATTCGTGAGGCAGGTTATAGACCTTGCGCAGGATGAGTTTTTCCGTCAGCCACGCAAGCGCACCGACGATGCACGGGCCGATCAGCAATGTCCACCAGAAGTTCACCCCCCACTGCAGGGCCTGGTAGCACGCGTAAGCGCCCAGCACATAAAAGGCGCCGTGCGCGAAGTTGACAAACCGCAGCAGGCCGAAGACGATGGACAGGCCCACGGCAAGCAAAAAATAAAGCATGCCGATGCCGATGCCATTAATGACTTGCAGGAGATAAACATTCATAGGCGGGTTCGACCCTAGGAGGAAGTGCGGCTTTTCGACAGGTTCAACCCTGCAAGCGGAAAATGCTGTCGGCGCTGTACCGCGCCACCGCTACCCTGTTTCAGGGCCGGCGGCGCGGGATGGCGGGGCGACGCCTCAGGTAGACATTTTGCAGCCCGCTTCTGCGACTGACAGGAAAGACTGGCCCGAGTGCAGGATCTCGCAGTAATCGTCCTTGTCTTTCATTTTGTTTTTGGCCTTTCCTTTCAGCAGGTAATAATTCTTGATGACCTGGTGGTCTTCTTTGCGTATTTGTTCAGGGCCTGTCAGGCCGTCGTAGCGGGCGCCTTCCATGGCCGCAATGACTTTGGCCGGATCGGTGGAGCCCGCCTTGTTGATGCCGTCTATCATCAGCTTGGTGCAAATATAGGAACCTGCCAGACTGTAGTTGGGGTTCATCTTGAACTTGGCCTGGGTCTGTTTTACCAGGGTATGGTTCAGCGGACTATCGATGCCGTGCCAATACTGCACGCCGAAATAGACGCCTTCGCACAGATCGGCGCCGAGCGATTCGAATTGTTCCAGGCCCGAAGCCCAGGCAATCAGGATGGTGGTCTTGGTTTTCATGCCGAAGCTGACGGCCTGGCGCAAGGTTTCCGAGCTTTGCGAACCGAAATTCAGAAGCAGCAGGACATCGGGCTTGGCTGCCATGGCATTGGTGAGATAGCCGCTGAATTCCCGTTCGTCCAGGGCATGATAGCTATTGCCGACGTGCTCGAGCCCGTTCTTGCTGAGCAGGTTTTTGGTTGCGGTGAGCAGGCCTTCGCCGAACACGTATTTGGGTGTAATCGTGTACCAACGCTTGGCCTGGGGCATCATTTTGATGAGCGGGCCGACGGTTTCCTGTATTGCGCCATAGGTGGGCACCGACCAGCGGAAGGTGGCGCGGTTGCAATCGACTCCAGTGACTTCATCGGCCCCCACGGTGGTGACGAAAACGCCTCCCAGCTTGTCGATGGCCTTGCCCATGGCCAGTCCCACCGATGACAGCACCCCGCCGGCAAAGAAATGGGCGTTGGATTGCTGGAACAAGTCTTGCACCTGGCGGATGCCGACGGCCGGCTTGCCCTGGGAGTCCAGGATCTTGTATTGCAGCGGACGGTTCAGTGCCTTGCCGGTTTCTTCGATGATGAGCTGCATGCCCAGGGCAGCGTATTTTCCGTTAGCGGCAAATGGGCCCGACATGGAGTTTGGGCAGCCAAACAGAATGGGGCCGGAATCGCTTGCGGCAAATGCTGTTTTCAAGCCAAGCAATGGGGTTGACATGGCCGCCATGGCACCGATCTTGAGTAGTTCTCGTCTGTTCATAAGTTGTCTCCGTGGTGTGATTATGTTCAAGCTCATGAGATCAGGATGAAGGAAGTGGCGTGCGCGGTGTCCTTTATTCTGTATCCGGATCGATTCTGAGTGCTGTATGGCATCATGGAAATATACGGTTAGCCCAAATAAATCAAACTGTATAGGTAAAAATCAAATTTCCGTACTGATTTATGAGCTGCACTATACCGAAAGGCGGGATCCGGCGTATGTATTAAACAGCGTGTGGCGCCGAAATGGAATGGGCGTTGACCATGGCGGGGTGCCGCGACACGGTGGCGCCGCAAACGGGGCTGGCCGAGAGGTGCAATTAACAGGTGGACCAGGCGCATGGCAGCGTTCTTTACTCTTTTAATACAACAATTTATATCGTAAGTTTAATAAAGCTGTTGCACAATGGCCGCTGAAGCAACCCCTGGCTCGAAAAATTTGCTATTGTCACAAAAATAAACAGTTGGCGAATAATGATGAGCCCAACTATACTTGACAACTAAGTGACTATAGCCTAGTGGTTGCTGCACCTAATTTTGCCGGGACATACGATGTTTTATCAAGTAGGTAATGAAGAGATCAGCGTTGCCGACGATAAAAGTAAGAGGCTTGCCATGCTGGATGACGACGTAACCGAATCACTGCTGTTTACCTATTTTGGTACTAGAAGCCCTTTCTGGCAGCTTTCGGCTGACAGCGATGCTTTGCAGCTGGCTGGCGTCAAGGGCATCCCAAACCTGGCTGTTGCGCTGGTGCCCGAGCAGGCACGTGAAATCCGGGCCTTCTCGGGGGTGACCTCGCATGCAGAAATAGACATCAAGCTTTTTGGCGAATCCCAGAAACTGAGCCTGGTTGGCAAGAAGAATGGCGCCAATTCCTGGTCGGGAACCGCGTCCGACTACATGGACACGCCCACCGTTGCCAAAGATCTCGCGCACGGACTCGAGTTCGCCGAGCAAGTCATATCCGAAGTGAATTCCCTGGTGGTCATCATCGACCACAACAGCAATATCCTGCGATTCAACCGCCTGTGCGAAGAAGTGACCGGCTTGCGCGAAAAAGACGTAATCGGCAAAAATGCGCATGCTTTCATGCGATCCGACGAACAGGCGGCTTCGCGCGCCAACATCAGCGATTTCTTTAAAAATTCCTCGTCGTACGAAGTCGAGCGCCATATCAACACGCTCAACGGCCCGCGTACGATCCTGTGGCGCAACAAATTCGTGCAAAGCGGCAGCGGTCCCGACGAACGCTACCTGGTCTGCTCGGGTACCGATGTTACCGAAGAGCGCAAGGCCCAGGCCAAATTGCTCGAGCTTGCCACTGTCGATACGCTGACCGGCTTGCCGAACCGGCACGCCATCTACGAGAAAATCACGGCATCCCTGCAAAGCGGCGATCGCTTCGGCATTCTTTTCCTCGACCTCGATAACTTCAAGCAGGTCAACGATCACTATGGCCATCTGGTCGGCGACAGTCTCATCCAGGCCGTGGCCCTGAATATCAAGGCCTGCATGCGCGAGGGCGACAGCGTTGCCCGCCTTGGCGGCGACGAATTCCTGGTCTTGGTCCAGAATGCCTCGTTCGCCCTGATGGAAAGTGTCGCGCAGCGAATTACCGATCGTCTCAAGAACCCGATCAGCCTGGGGTTGATCGAAGTCTATACCGGTTGCTCGATCGGCATTGCGCTCTGCCCCGAACATGGCGATACGCTGGATCATCTCATTCGCTGTGCGGATACGGCCATGTATGTAGCCAAAGACGCCGGCAAACGCACGTATCGCGTGTTCTCGCCCGATATGGACAACAGGGTTTCCGAGTTCGTCTGGCTGGACGTCAACTTGCGCAAAGCCCTCGATGCCGACGACCAACTGGTGCTTTACTACCAGCCCAAGCTGTGCCTGAAAACCGGTGTGGTTCGCAGCGTCGAAGCCTTGTTGCGGTGGGACTCGCCTGACCGCGGGCGCATACAGCCTCTGGATTTCATCTCGTACGCCGAAGACTCCGGCCTGATCGTTCCGCTGGGTCGCTGGGTAATGAGAACGGCGGCAAAACAGGCCGCGGCCTGGAAAGCCCGCGGTTTGGATATTCGCGTTGCGGTAAACGTATCCGCGCGCCAGTTGTGCAGCTCGACGGTTGTTCAGGATTTTGCCGAAGCGCTGCGGCAGGCCGGCCAGACTCAATGCCTGCTCGACCTCGAACTGACCGAAAGCTGCCTGGTTGATGACGAAGCCCTGGCTCATGCCGTGATTCGCCAGTTCCGCGACCTCGGGGCTCAAGTTCACCTCGACGATTTCGGAACCGGCTACTCTTCCCTGTCCCAATTGGCCCGCCTGCCGCTCGATGTGATCAAGCTGGATCGCAGTTTCATTAGCTCCATCAACGAAAATGCCACCTCGCAGGCGCTGGTCCGGTCAATGGTCGCGGTCGCGCAGCAGCTGAAGTTCAAGGTTGTCGCGGAAGGCGTCGAAACCGAAGCGGAAGCCGAATTCCTCAAGAGTATCGATGTCGATGACGCCCAGGGTTACTTGTATGGGCGGCCTATGCCGGCAAAAGAGTTCGAGGAATGGCTCAACAACAAGGGCAAGAAGCTACGGCTCGTAGCCTGAGATAGCATGAAAACGCGCCCTGGCCGATGCTTCCGCCAGGGCGCGATGCTGTTGAGCGGTAACGCCGGCTTAAGTTCCGTTCTGTGATTTGCTTGCGTGCCGGTTTTGGAGCATGACCAGCCGTTCCATATAAGCAAGATCCTTCTCTTCCAGCAGAAAGGCCGATGCGGCCCAGTCTTCGGTAATTTCCATCAGCTCGGCCCTGTCGATGGGCAGTACCCGCTGGCGAGTGCGCAGCATGGCGCGTATGCCGTTGAGCTTGGGCCGAATAACGTCGATAAATGTGCGGGTCGAAATATACGCATTGTCTTTTTCGAACACTCCGTCGACCAGGCCTTTATCGAAATACCATTCGGCGGTATGCGACTCGCCTGTGCTGATCAGCTCTTCCGCCAGCCGCATATGCGATTTTCGTGCTACCAGGGAGTAGGCCCCCATGCCCGGAAAAAGATTGAAGGCAATTTCCGGAAATCCCATTTTCACGTCTTTCTGGGCCAGCACATAATGATGCGCCAGGGCGGCTTCAAAGCCTCCGCCCAATGCGCTCCCTTCGACCATTGCAATGGAAATGGCGCCGGTTCCGAAACCGGTCATGGCTTCGTACACAGCGTCGATACATGCGCGCGCATAGGAAAGTAAAAGCTCTCGCTCGCCGGCACGGATATGCGATGCAAAAAGCTGCAGATCGCCGCCCACGTTATAGACCTGGGGCACGGTAGAGCCGGTTATCCAGAAGTCGATCGGCAGCCCCGAATCGCGTGCGGCGCGCCCCAGGCGGGCGATGTCTTGCAGGAGAGCCGGATTGAAACAGGGGCGGGGCTGGGCATGCAGCATCATCCACAGAATATTGCGGCCTTCCTCATAGAAAGGCGTTATCTGGGTCAGGTCTTGGGCTTCAGTGAACGGTCGGCAAGCCGGATGATCAATTAAGTTCATGGTTGGCCCGACAAGTACCGTTTTTTGCAATCAAGGCAATGACCGCAATGCGTTTGAAGCGTGAGTCTGAAATGATGGGCGTCATTATATTTATAAACGGCAAGCGAGCTTACAAATATGTAGCGAGTAGAGAAATACCCGAATGATGGTAGGCCGGAGGGGAGTGTGTGTGTAAGCGGCTGGTGCCGGGGCGGTGCCGCAGGCAGGATGCGTGTTTTCTGTGTGCTTGCGCAATGTACGCGATAGGTCGAGGGGCGGTCATGGTTTCCTGTACTGAAAACATCCATGCGGAGATGGGCTTACCCTTCGTGTGCACCGCATACTGGTTTGCCTGACGGGTGGTTCAAGTAAAATTACTGTTGCTAATGGTAAGCAGTATACTAACAGAGAAGCACCGTTCTGCAGACTGGTTTTTCCCTATGGCGGGGTGGTTTAGAGGTGTTTCAGGCGTCTTCCGCTTGCAGACCTTGCTGCGCGAGGTCGTGCCGGCCCCCGGTGTGCGAGCCGGCACTATCGAAAACAAGAAAAATCGGCCAAGGGGGAAAAGAGCCGCATGGCCCTTTCCCGATAAAAACCCCTTTAACGCTTAAACGTGCGTGACGAACTTGGTGACCAGGTAGCCATCGAAAGTTTCCGCGCCGCCTTCGCTGCCGATTCCGCTGTCCTTGATGCCGCCGAACGGCGTTTCGGGCAAGGCGCTGCCGAAGTGGTTGATATTGACCATGCCGGCTTCGATACCGTTGGCGGCTTTGGTGGCTGTCTGCAGCGAATTGGTGAATACGTAGGAAGACAGGCCAAAGGGCAGCGAATTGGCTCGCTTGATGACGTCATCGGTATCCGAGAAACGGGTAATCGGCGCGATAGGCCCAAATGGCTCTTCCGTCATGAGCATGGAGTGCTCGGGCAGGTCGGTAACCACTGTGGGCGCAAAAAAGTGCCCGATACGGTTCAATGGCTCGCCGCCCAATACAACCTTGCCGCCCAGCTCGAGGGCATTCTCGACGAATTTCGACATGGTGGGAACGCGCCGCTCATGCGCCAGCGGGCCCATTTGTGTGTCGGGATCCAGTCCGTCGCCCACTTTGACGGTTTTAAGCGTATTGACGAAAACTTCCAGGAATTGATCGTAGACCTTTTCGTGCACGTAAAAACGGGTCGGGGATACGCATACCTGGCCAGCATTGCGCACTTTGAAGCGAGCCAGCTGTTTGGCGGCGCGCTCGATATTGGCGTCGTCGAACACCAGGACCGGAGAGTGCCCGCCCAGTTCCATGGTGACGCGCTTCATGTGCGCGCCGGCCAGCGCCGCCAGGTGTTTGCCTACCGGTACCGAGCCGGTGAAAGATACCTTGCGCACGATGGGCGAGCGGATCAGGTAGTCGGAAACCTCGGACGGTACGCCCCAGACTATATTCAGCACACCCGCCGGCAAGCCGGCATCGTGGAAGATGCGGGCGATGGCCATGACTGCGCTGGGCGAGTCTTCGGGACCTTTGAGAATAATGGTGCAGCCGGCGCCGATGGCGGCGCAAACCTTGCGTATGGCCTGGTTGTAAGGGAAATTCCAGGGGGTAAACGCGGCGCATACGCCGATTGGCTCGCGCAGCACCATTTGCCGCACGTCGGGGCTGCGTGGTGTAATGACACGCCCGTAAATGCGGCGGCATTCTTCGGCGTGCCAGTCGGCGTGATCCGAGCAGGCCATGATTTCGCCCACGGATTCGGCCAGCGGCTTGCCCTGGTCCAGCGTCATGTTGCGGCCGATTTCCTGCGCCCGTTCGCGCGAAAGCTGTCCGACCTTGCGCAGGATTTCCGAGCGCTGCATGGGCGAGCTGTGGCGCCAGGATTCGAAGGCGCGCTGGGCTGAATCAAGGGCGCGGTCGAGGTCGGCCGTGGTGGCGTGAGGAAGCTGGCCCAGCACTTCCAGCGTAGAGGGGTTGCTTACCTCCTGGGTCTTGCGGCCGTCGCCGCCGATAAACTCACCGTCTATATATAGAGCTAACGTTTCATACATGCTGTACTTCCTCGGGTAAATGTTGAAAAATGAGGGCGCGGCTTCGCGACATGAGGCCTGAACGCGACATGTGCCGCTTTAAGCTGCCTTTGGCTTGCAATCCAATACAAAATAGAATACCATAGAGGACTTGCTAGCTAAAATACCATTGCTAGTGACACCAAAAGGCAGTAAACCCTAAGCAGTTTAAGCAAGATTTCAACCCAGGGTTCGGCGGGGTTGCAGGTAGGCGGTTCGAGTTTTGGTTGTGGGGGTTTTGGGCATAACAGGCCCGGAATCATAGGCCCAAAACACAAAATGAAACGATCCGGCTGCGAGCGGCCAAGGCGAATCTGACGGGACCAAAACTGGTTGCGTGGCCCTGTAAATGGTTACAGGGCAAAGCGGCTAAGTTGGAACAGGAAAAATCATGATCCAAATGCAGACCACGCTAGACGTGGCCGACAACACCGGTGCACGTCGAATTATGTGCATAAAAGTGTTGGGCGGCTCGAAGCGCCGTTATGCCGGCATCGGTGACATTATCAAGGTAAGTGTCAAAGATGCGGCTCCTCGCGGGCGCGTCAAAAAAGGCGAAATATACAACGCAGTAGTGGTTCGTACCGCTAAGGGCGTGCGTCGTAAAGACGGTTCGCTGATTCGTTTCGGTGGCAATGCCGCCGTGTTGCTCAATGCCAAGCTGGAACCCATCGGTACCCGCATCTTCGGACCTGTAACGCGCGAACTGCGTACAGAGAAGTTCATGAAGATCGTGTCCTTGGCCCCAGAAGTGCTGTAAGGAGCGAACCATGGAAAAAATCCGTAAAGGCGACGAAGTCGTCGTGTTGACCGGCCGCGATAAAAAACGTCGTGGCACCGTGTTGCAGCGCGTCGATGCCGACCATGTGCTGGTCGAAGGTATCAATGTCGTCAAGAAGCACGTCAAAGCCAACCCCATGGCAGGCAGCCAGGGTGGTATCGTCGACAAGACTTTGCCCATCCACATTTCCAATGTGGCGCTTTTCAACCCCGAAACCGGCAAGGCCGATCGCGTCGGGGTTCAAGAAGTAGACGGTCGCAAAGTTCGTGTATTCCGTTCCAGCGGCGCTGTCGTTGGCGCCAAGGCTTAAGGGGCGAACAACATGGCTCGTTTACAAGAGTTTTATCGCAGCAAGGTCGCCGCTGACCTGCAAGCCAAATTTGGCTACAAAAGCGTAATGGAAGTGCCGCGCATCACCAAGATCACCCTGAACATGGGCGTATCCGAAGCGGTTGCGGACAAGAAAGTCATTGAGCATGCTGTCTCTGACTTGACCAAGATCTCAGGTCAAAAGCCTGTGGTTACCAAAACCAAGAAGGCTATCGCGGGCTTCAAAATCCGTGAAGACTACCCCATTGGCTGCATGGTCACTTTGCGTGGCCGGCGCATGTACGAATTCCTGGACCGCCTGGTCGCCGTGGCTCTGCCGCGTGTACGCGACTTCCGTGGTATCTCGGGCCGTGCTTTCGATGGGCGTGGCAATTACAACGTCGGGGTTAAAGAGCAGATCATTTTCCCCGAAATCGAATACGACAAAATCGACGCGCTGCGTGGGATGAATATCAGCATCACCACCTCCGCCAAGACCGACGAAGAAGCCAAGGCGCTGTTGACGGCCTTCAGCTTCCCGTTTCGCAATTAAGGGGCGATGACGTGGCTAAACTTTCACTCATCAATCGCGACATCAAACGCGCCAAGCTGGCAGAGAAGTTTGCTGCCAAACGTGCCGCGCTCAAGGCCGCCATCGACGACCAGTCGAAATCCGACGAAGAGCGCTATCAGGCTCGTTTGCAACTGCAACAACTGCCGCGCAATTCCAACCCGACTCGCCAGCGCAATCGCTGCGTCGTAACGGGCCGTTCGCGTGGCGTCTATAGCAAATTCGGTTTAACTCGTCACAAGCTGCGCGAAATGGCTATGCGCGGCGAAGTGCCGGGTATGACCAAAGCCAGCTGGTAGGAGAATTACACATGAGCATGAGCGATCCCATCGCCGACATGTTGACCCGCTTGCGCAATGCGCAACAAGTTAACAAGACGTCGGTCAGCATGCCCTCCTCGAAGCTTAAAGTGGCTATTGCCGCTGTGCTGAAAGACGAAGGCTATATCGACAGTTACCAGATCGTCGGCGACAAGGCCAAGCCTGTCCTCGAGATCACCTTGAAATACTACGCTGGCCGTCCGGTCATCGAGCGTATCGACCGCGTTTCGCGCCCCGGGCTGCGTATCTATAAGGGCAGCAAGACCATTCCTCAGGTTATGAATGGTTTGGGTGTGGCTATCGTGTCGACTTCGCGCGGTGTCATGACCGATCGCAAGGCTCGCGCCAATGGCGTGGGCGGCGAAGTGCTGTGCTACGTGGCATAAGGAGAATCACATGTCACGTATTGCTAAATATCCAGTCGCTATGCCCAAGGGCGTGGAAGCGACAATCAGCGCCGGCCAGATTGCCGTCAAAGGCCCTCTGGGTACGCTGACCCAAGACTTGACTGGCGATGTGGTCGTCCGTCAAGAAGATGGTCAACTGACATTTGCAGTTGCTAACGATACCCGCCATGCCAAAGCCATGTCGGGAACTGTGCGCGCACTGGTGGCCAATATGGTTGCCGGCGTCAGCAAAGGCTTCGAGCGTAAGCTGAATCTTGTGGGCGTGGGTTTTCGTGCCCAGGTTCAAGGCGATGCGCTCAAGCTGCAACTTGGTTTTTCGCACGACATTCTGCACAAGATGCCTGCCGGCATCAAAATCGAGTGCCCTACCCAGACGGAAATCGTCGTCAAGGGCGCCAACAAGCAGGTTGTCGGTCAGGTAGCGGCTGAAATCCGCGCTTATCGTGAACCCGAGCCCTATAAAGGCAAAGGCGTACGGTATGCGGATGAACACGTCGTCATCAAAGAAACCAAGAAGAAATAAGCGCGCAGGCAAGGACGAATCATGGACAAGAAAATCTCCCGTTTGCGTCGTGCAGTATCGACCCGCCGGAAAATCCACGAGTTGCGTATGCATCGCCTCTCGATTTTCCGCTCGAACCTGCACATATACGCCAACATCATTTCGCCGGAAGGCGATCGCGTGCTCGTCAGCGCCTCGACGCTCGAGCCCGAAGTTCGCAAAGAACTTGCTGGCCAGAAAGCCAACGGCGGCAACATTGCCGCTGCAGGCCTGGTAGGCAAGCGCGTGGCCGAGAAAGCAAAAGCGGCCGGTATCGAGCTGGTCGCCTTCGACCGGTCGGGCTTCCGTTATCATGGCCGCGTGAAAGCGCTGGCCGATGCCGCGCGTGAAGCCGGCTTGAAGTTCTAAGGAATTCAAATGGCTAAAGCACAAGGCAAGCACGCCCCCGAGCAAGAGCGCGACGACGGTTTACGTGAAAAAATGATTGCGGTCAACCGCGTCAGCAAAGTAGTGAAAGGTGGCCGCACCATGAGCTTTGCTGCGTTGACCGTGGTCGGTGATGGCGATGGCCGCATCGGCATGGGCAAAGGTAAGGCCCGTGAAGTGCCCGTCGCCGTTCAGAAGGCAATGGAACAGGCACGCCGTGGTTTGGTCAAGGTGGCCCTTAAAAACGGCACTTTGCATCATACCGTTGTAGGTAAGCATGGCGCCTCGACCGTTCTCATCCAGCCCGCAGCTGAAGGTACTGGCGTTATTGCCGGCGGCCCAATGCGCGCAATTTTCGATGTGATGGGTGTGCGTAACGTGGTTGCCAAGAGCCTCGGCTCCAGCAATCCTTACAACTTGGTCCGCGCAACGCTGAATGGCTTGCGTGCTTGCTCGACTCCGGCCGAAATTGCTGCCAAGCGCGGCAAGTCGGTCGAAGAGATACTGGGGTAAGTCATGGCACAGAAGCAAATCAAAGTAACCCTCGTGCGTTCTGTTATTGGTACCAAGCAGTCCCACCGCGACACCGTTCGTGGCCTGGGTCTTGGAAAACTCAATAGCAGCCGCGTGTTGATCGATACGCCCGAGGTGCGTGGGATGATCCGCAAGGTGGATTATCTCGTCACTGTCTCGGAAGCCTGAAAGGAATCGGGATGTCAGAAACTCAACTTAATACGCTGCAACCTGCCGAAGGCAGCAAGCATGCCAAGCGCCGTGTAGGCCGTGGTATTGGCTCCGGCCTGGGTAAAACCGCCGGCCGTGGTCACAAAGGCCAGAAATCGCGTTCGGGCGGCTTCCATAAAGTCGGCTTCGAAGGCGGTCAAATGCCTTTGCAGCGCCGTTTGCCCAAACGCGGCTTCACGCCGCTGGGCCGGCACCTGTATGCCGAAGTGCGCCTGTCCGATCTGCAGCGCCTGCCCGTCGACGAAATCGATGTCCAGGTTCTCAAGCAATCGGGCGTGGTTGGCCAGGGCGTGCGTTATGCCAAGGTCATCAAGTCTGGCGAGCTGTCCCGTAAAGTCGTCCTTAAAGGCCTGACTGCAACGGCAGGCGCTCGCGCAGCCATCGAAGCCGCTGGCGGCTCCCTGGCTTAAGAGAGGCTACAGTGGCTAAAGCGCAGGCACAGAGCAAACCGGGTTCACGATACGCCGATCTCAAGCGTCGCGTCGTATTCCTGGTGCTCGCCCTGGTCGTCTATCGGTTGGGAACTCATATTCCGGTGCCGGGCATCAATCCCGACGCACTGGCCGAGTTGTTCCAGCACAACCAGGGCGGCATTCTGGGCTTGTTCAACATGTTCTCGGGCGGGGCGCTGGCGCGTTTCTCGGTGTTTGCACTGGGGATCATGCCCTATATTTCCGCTTCCATCATTATGCAGTTGATGGCGGTGGTGGTGCCCACGCTCGAAGCGATCAAGAAAGAAGGGCAGTCGGGGCAACGCAAGATTACCCAGTACACGCGCTATGGCACGGTGTTTCTGGCCCTGATTCAGGCGGTAGGCATTTCCGTTGCGCTCGAATCGCAGCCGGGCCTGGTCATCGACCCAGGCATGATGTTCCGTTTCACTACCATCATTACGCTGGTAACCGGCACCATGTTCATCATGTGGCTGGGCGAGCAGATTACCGAACGCGGCCTGGGCAACGGCATTTCGATCCTCATTTTCGCGGGTATCGTGGCCGGTTTGCCCAGTGCACTGACCGGCTTGCTCGATCTGGTGCGCACGGATGCGATGTCGGTTTTGTCGGCGTTGTTCATCGCGGCGCTGGTCGTTGCCGTGACCTATTTCGTGGTGTATGTTGAGCGCGGCCAACGCCGGATTACGGTCAATTACGCCAAGCGCCAGGTCGGCAACAAGATTTACGGCGGTCAAAGCTCGCATTTGCCGCTCAAGCTGAACATGTCGGGAGTAATCCCTCCCATCTTCGCGTCGTCCATCATCCTGCTGCCCGCAACGGTAACCAGCTGGTTCTCCAGCAACCCGAGCATGCGCTGGCTGGGCGATCTGGCGGCGGCGCTGTCGCCGGGCCAGCCCTTGTACGTCACGTTGTATGCAGTTCTTATTATTTTCTTTTGCTTCTTCTATACGGCACTGGTGTTCAATAGTCGTGAAACAGCAGATAACCTGAAGAAAAGCGGTGCGTTCGTTCCGGGTATTCGTCCTGGTGAGCAAACTTCGCGTTACATCGACAAGATACTGATGCGATTGACCCTTGCCGGTGCCATCTACATCACTCTGGTGTGTTTGCTGCCCGAACTCATGCAGGCTCGCTGGAATGTGCCGTTTTATTTCGGTGGTACTTCTCTGTTAATTATTGTGGTGGTAACCATGGACTTCATGGCGCAGGCACAGGCCTACATGATGTCTCATCAGTATGACTCGCTGCTCAAGAAGGCCAACTTCAAGGGTGCGGGACTGCCAATGCGGTAAGAAGGCACAATGGCGAAAGACGACGTTATACAAATGCAAGGTGAGGTTATCGAGAACCTCCCCAACGCAACTTTCCGTGTCAAGCTCGAAAACGGCCACGTGGTACTGGGCCATATTTCAGGCAAGATGCGTATGCATTACATCCGGATTCTGCCGGGTGACAAGGTTACAGTGGAACTCACGCCCTATGACCTGTCGCGCGCCCGAATCGTATTCCGCTCTAAATAAGCGGTCGGCTACAGGAAACTAGGAGTCAACCATGAAGGTAATGGCATCGGTAAAGCGGATTTGCCGCAACTGCAAGATCATTAAACGTCACGGCGTGGTGCGTGTCATTTGCACCGACCCACGTCATAAGCAGCGTCAAGGCTAACGCCGAAACGTAACGGAATTAACAAGGAAAAGTCATGGCCCGTATTGCTGGCATCAACATTCCGCCGCATCAACACGCCGAAATCGGACTTACCGCCATTTTTGGTATTGGTCGTACTCGCGCTCGCAAAATTTGCGAAGCTTCGGGTATCGAGCTTTCCAAGAAAGTGAAGGATCTGACCGATGCCGAACTCGAGCGTATCCGCGAACACGTTGGCGTGTTCACGGTCGAAGGTGATTTGCGTCGCGAAGTGCAACTATCGATCAAACGCTTGATCGACTTGGGAACTTACCGGGGTATGCGTCACAAACGTGGCCTGCCTGTACGTGGTCAGCGTACCCGTACCAACGCCCGCACCCGTAAAGGGCCGCGTCGCGCTGCTGCTTCCCTGAAGAAATAATCGAGGATTAGAAGATGGCGAAAGCTTCCACCAGCGGCGCAACCCGCGTACGCAAAAAAATCAAGAAGAGCGTCTCGGACGGCATCGCGCACGTTCATGCGTCCTTCAACAACACGATCATCACCATTACCGATCGCCAGGGCAATGCTTTGTCCTGGGCCACATCGGGTGGTGCCGGTTTCAAAGGCTCACGCAAATCCACGCCCTTCGCTGCCCAGGTCGCAGCCGAGTCGGCGGGCCGCGTTGCCCTGGAATACGGCATCAAAACACTTGAAGTCCGCATCAAGGGCCCCGGTCCTGGCCGCGAATCGTCCGTGCGTGCTCTGAATGCCCTGGGAATCAAGATTTCCAGCATTTCCGACATTACGCCGGTGCCGCATAACGGCTGCCGTCCGCCCAAGCGCCGTCGCATCTAAGGGGAAGCATCTTGGCACGTTATATTGGACCTAAATGCAAGCTCTCGCGCCGCGAGGGTACCGATTTATTTTTGAAGAGCGCTCGCCGCTCGCTCGACTCGAAGTGCAAGCTCGAGTCCAAACCGGGCCAGCACGGCCGCACCTCCGGTGCCCGTACTTCCGACTTCGGTTTGCAACTGCGTGAAAAGCAAAAGCTGAAACGTATGTACGGCGTGCTCGAAAAGCAATTCCGCAAGTATTTTCAAGAAGCTGAGCGTCGCCGTGGCAACACTGGCGAGACCCTGATTCAATTGCTGGAATCGCGCCTCGACAACGTCGTATATCGCATGGGCTTTGGCTCGACTCGCGCAGAAGCGCGCCAGTTGGTCAACCATCGCGCTATCGAACTGAACGGCAAGGCCGCCGACATCGCTTCCATTATCGTCAAGTCCGGCGATGTGGTTGCCGTCCGCGAAAAAGCCAAGGCTCAGGCCCGCATCCGCGAATCGCTCGATCTGGCAACGGGCAATGGCCTGCCCCAGTGGGTAGAAGTCGATGCCAGCAAACTGACCGGTACGTTCAAGCAAGCGCCCGATCGCGCTGATGTCGCCCGCGACGTTAACGAATCGATGGTTGTCGAGCTGTATTCACGTTAATTGCCGGGATAGTGCCGCGTGGCGCTGTCTCGCAACAGGCCCACTTTTTTGCAATCGTCGAAGAAGTGGGCTTTGCGATGTTATCTGCCGGTTCGTCCGGCTTGTCCGTCAGCCTTATCGGTGTAACGAGCCGAGGGTATTGAAAAGGAACACACATGTCGTCTCAAGGTTTTTTGAAGCCCCGCTCTATTGAAGTGGTCCCCGTAGGCAAGAATCACGCGAAAGTCGTGATGGAGCCGTTCGAACGCGGTTATGGCCACACGCTGGGCAACGCGCTGCGCCGCATTCTGCTGTCGTCGATGGCGGGCTATGCGCCCACCGAAGTCCAGATGACGGGCGTGGTTCACGAATACTCCACCCTGGCCGGTGTGCGGGAAGATGTCGTCGATATTCTCCTGAATCTGAAAGGCGTGGTCTTCAAGCTGCATAATCGTGAAGAAGTCGCCTTGGTTTTGCGCAAACAAGGGCAGGGCGTGGTTCTGGCAAGCGATATCGAGTTGCCTCACGACGTTGAAATCATCAACCCCGATCACGTCATCGCCACACTGACCGATGCCGGCAAACTCGAAATGCAAATCAAGGTCGAGCAGGGCCGTGGCTACGTTCCGGGCAATGTGCGCGCACTGGCCGACGACCGTACCCATACCATTGGCCGAATTGTGCTCGATGCTTCGTACAGCCCGGTTCGCCGCGTCAGTTACGCTGTTGAAAGCGCGCGTGTAGAGCAGCGTACCGACCTGGACAAGCTGGTGCTCGATATCGAGACCAACGGTGTGGTATCGCCCGAAGAAGCCGTGCGTCAATCGGCCCGCATCCTGATGGATCAGATTTCGGTTTTCGCGGCGCTCGAGGGTGCTGGCGATTCCTACGAAGCTCCAACCCGCGGCACGCCGCAGATCGATCCTGTATTGTTGCGTCCGGTCGACGACCTGGAGTTGACGGTTCGTTCCGCCAACTGCCTGAAGGCCGAAAACATTTACTACATCGGCGACCTGATCCAGCGTACCGAAAACGAATTGCTCAAAACGCCGAACCTGGGCCGCAAGTCCTTGAACGAAATCAAGGAAGTGCTTGCCGCGCGCGGCTTGACTCTGGGCATGAAGCTCGAAAACTGGCCTCCGCTCGGCCTCGAACGCCCTTAAGGCGCTCGGAAGATATTCGCAGTAAACCAGACGGTGGCTTTATCGCGCCGTCGCTTGCAGTAAACCGGGACAGCAGCACGGTGTGTTGAAGTCCCGCCCTTTCTCCCGGCCCGCAGCACGTACGCTGATAGAAGAGCCGGATAACTCGGCGGATCGAACCGTCAAACAGATTCAAAGGAAAACATCATGCGTCATCGCAGTGGTCTACGTAAATTAAATCGCACCAGCAGCCATCGCCTGGCTATGTTCCGCAATATGGCTGTTTCGCTGTTGACTCACGAAGCAATCAAAACCACCTTGCCCAAGGCCAAGGAATTGCGCCGCGTGGTCGAGCCTCTCATCACTTTGGGCAAAGAGCCTACCCTGGCCAACAAGCGTCTGGCGTTTGCCCGCCTGCGCGATCGCGATGCGGTCGTCAAGCTGTTTGCCGAAATCGGCCCGCGCTACAAAGAGCGCAATGGCGGTTACACTCGTGTTCTGAAAATGGGCTTCCGCCAAGGCGACAACGCACCGATGGCGTTCATGGAGCTGGTTGACCGTCCTGAAGTTGTTGAGGCCGAAGACGCTGAATAAGTCGCCGCGGGCCAATGGCCTGTGTTCACAGGCACAATGGTTCGCGTTTTGAGTGCCAGGCGTCGTGAAAGCAGAATCCCTATCGGCAGATCTTGCCCGTAGGGATTTTTATTTGGCGCAGCCGGTAGTTCGATAAAATGGCCGGATATTGAATCTGTCTGGAACCCCTATGTCGAAATTCATCAAATCCGTCAGTGCCGGCGTTTCCAGACGCGATGTCGATCCCGCGGTGGTACCCATCCCGGCGGCGTCGCATGGCGCATCGCAAGCCCGTGGCCCGGAACAGGGAGGCGACGTGGTACTGGTTCTCGGCAATGCGCCCGATCTGCTGCTGGCCAAGCGCATTGCACACATCCTGGTAGAAGAAGGCCTGGCCGCATGCGTGAACCTTGGAGCGGCGGGCCTGTCCATGTATATGTGGCAGGGCGAACTCGTGGGGGCTGAAGAAATTCCGTTGACCATGAAAACCACGCGTATGCGCCTTCAGGAGCTTATTGCGCGTTTCCAGGACCTGCACCCCGACGAGGTTCCGGAAATCCTCGTGGTGCCGGTTGTCGGTGGTTCGGCAAGCTATCTGGCCTGGGTGCAGAAGCAGACTTCGCCCGCATAGTACGCTGACAGCGCGGCAAATAGGCTACCATCGTGAAAGGCTCATGCAACGCTGCGATGGCCGGTATTTCGACCTGCCGCGCCCGGCGTGTTCAGGGCAAAAGGAATTAGGGAATTTTCAATGATGTATTCGACCCGCGCGGTTCAGGAATCGCGTTATCGGAAAAGCGGGCTGTTGCTGGCGCAATCAGGGTGCGAGTTGCGCAGAGGTGCGTTTTATCCAGGGCGCAGTTTTGCGGTTCTGCTGGCCGTTGCCCTGTTTATTCTCGCCTTGCTGGGTAGTGGCGCGGCGCGCGCCGACGAAGATTATCTCGAACCGGAGCAGGCTTTTACCTTTTCCGCGGCCATGGCCAGCCCTACCGAGCTCGACGTGCACTTCAAGATCGCGCCCAAATACTACATGTATCGAGAGCGCTTCGAATTTGCCCTGACGCCCGACGGCAGCCGCCTGGGCACGCCCGTGCTTCCCGCCGGCATCGTTGAGTACGACCCCACCTTCGACAAGAAGCTCGAGATCTATCACGACCAGGTCACCATTCGCGTGCCGCTCAAACCGGGTGCCGCGCAGGTGCTCAAATTGGCCGTCACCGGCCAGGGCTGCGCCGAAGCAGGGTTGTGCTATGCCCCCATGACCACAGAACTGATGTTGACTCCGACTGCCGGGGGCTATCGGGCCAGCGGCCCAGGTCTCGTGGCCAGCGTGCCCGCGCCGCAAGCGCAAGGCTCCCGGGCGGCGGATTCGGCCAGCAAGGCTCCCGGCCTGGGCTCGGTCCTGAATCTGGGAGACATGGGCTTTGCCTCGTACCTGGCAAGCGCGGGCTGGATCCAGATCGTGGCCTTGTGCCTGCTGCTGGGCCTGTTGCTGTCGTTTACGCCCTGTGTGCTGCCCATGGTGCCCATTCTGCTTGCCATTGTGGCCGGCGATGCCGGCAAACAGGGCAAGGCATCCCGTTGGCGCGGCCTGGCGCTGGCGGCGGCCTATGTACTGGGTATGTCACTGGTTTATACCGCGCTGGGCGTTGCCGCTGGTCTGATCGGGGCCGGCTTGGCTGCCTGGCTGCAGACGCCTTGGGTGCTGGGGCTCTTTGCCTTGTTGCTGGGTTTGTTGGCGCTGGCCATGTTCGATGTCTTTACCCTGCAGGTGCCCAGCGGCATGCAGACGGCGCTCAACAATACTTTGTCGCGAATCCCTGGCGGGCGCTTTGGCGGCGCCTTCGTGATGGGCATGGTGTCCGCGCTGATCGTGGGGCCGTGCGTGGCCGCGCCGCTGGCGGGTGTGCTGCTGTTCATTTCGCAAACCGGCAGCCTGGTGTTGGGCGGGCTGGCGTTGTTTGCGCTGGCTTGGGGGGAAGGCTTGCTGCTCCTGCTGGTGGGCGCGTCCTCCGGAGCCCTGCTGCCGCGAGCTGGAGCCTGGATGGAAGGCGTCAAGCGTCTGTTTGGCATATTGCTGCTGGCGACTGCCTGGTGGATGGTCAACTCGATTCTGCCGGCCTGGCTGACCATGCTGGGCTGGGCATTCCTGGCCGGTTGGAGCGCCGTCATGCTGCATGCTTTCGAGCCTCTGCCGAGCGAAGCGCGGTTGGCGCATTATCTGGGCAAAGCGGTGGGCCTTTTGCTGGCCCTGTGGGCGGCGCTGTTGCTGATTGGCACGGCTGCGGGCGGGCGAGATATATTGCAGCCGCTTGCGGTTTGGCAGGCCGTCGGCGGCCCACCCGGAGAGGGCGGCGCGGCGAGGGCGCAGGCAGGGTCTGGAGCGGGGGGTGATGCCGTTGGCGCCAAGGCCTTGCGGGCCAAGTTCACTCAGGTCGCTTCGGTGGCCGAACTCGATAATCTGCTCGCCAACACCAACCGGCCGGTCATGCTGGATTTCTATGCGGATTGGTGCGTATCGTGCATCGAAATGGAAAAATTCACTTTCAGCGATCCGGCTGTCGCAGAAAAACTATCGCATTTCGTGCTGGTGCAGGCCGATGTTACGAAGAACACCGCCGACGACCGTGCCTTGTTGAAGCGTTTCCACTTGTTTGGTCCCCCCGGCATCATGTTTTTCGACCTCCATGGCCGCTTGCTGGCCGATGCCCGGGTCATAGGTTTTAAAAATGCCGGGCAATTCAGTGCTGTACTGGATCGGGTGCTGGCCGCGGGGAAATAGGCCTTTCGATCGCGCCGCCCGCAATCGGCAAACGGTGGCCTGGTGTTCCGTTCGGATCGAGTGGAACGGCAGGTTTTACCGGTGGTAAACCAGTACAATAGGCGCCGCTCCGTCCACATTCACGAGGTGATCTTTGAGGCAAGACACGCGCGCGCAGCCCGGATGGGTTCGGTATGGGGTGGTATTGGCTGCGATCTTGTTCGCGCAGCTTTCCTGCGGCCCGGCCCAAGCTCATCCGCACGTGTGGGTCGATTACTCGGTCGCGATCCAGGGCAATGGCACGCTTGTGCATGCCTTGAAGGAGCAATGGGTATTCGCCAAAAGCTTCCCGGTGGCGGTGGTGATCGATCCGGCCAACATGCCGAAATCGGGCCCGCTCGATGCAAAAAGCACTGCGATATTCAAGGCCCAGGCATTCAATTCGCTTAAATCCACAAATTACTTCACGCACCTTTACGTCGATGGCAAACCGGCCGTCTTTGGCGAGCCGCGGCATTTTGCCGTGGCAATCGAAAACGACAAGGTGGTGTATACCTTTGAGCTGCCTTTGGCCAAGCCGGTCGACCTGGTTCGCCATGTGGTCGAGCTGGGTGTCTGGGATGAAAGTTTTTTCGTCGACTATCAACCGGCCGAGCCCACCCCTGTAGGGTTCGCGCCAGAGATGGCCGCCCGGTGCAACGCGCAGGCGTATCGCGACCGCGATCATCCGATTTTTGGTGGAATGGTATTCCCGACAGGAGCGAAACTGGCATGCGCCGTGTCGAAGTGAGCATGTTGTGGGTGCGCTGGGCGTGGCTGATCGGCTGCATGCTGATAGTCCTGCAGCCGGCGCATGGCGCCGATGTGTTCGGCCGCAGCACTGAAGATAGCCCGGCGATAGAGCAGCGCCAGGCCTGGCCTGTGCCGCCGCTATTGCGCGAGCTGCTGGTAAAGGGTGTCCGGATCCAGAGCGAGTTGAATGCGCGCCTGGCCGATAAACTCGAAGAGGTGCGTGACGGCACGAATCCGCAAGCCTGGTGGATAATCGTTCTGGCTGCTTTTGCGTACGGAGTCTTGCATGCACTGGGGCCCGGACATGGCAAATTCGTAGTGGGGATCTATCTTGCGTCGCACCGTGCCCGGATCCTGCATGCCGTTTGCCTGAGCGTTTGGGCGGCGCTGGCGCAGGCACTCACGGCAATCGTTCTTGTGCTGGCGCTGGGCGCCTTCTTTCGTCATGGCCTGGGTACAGTCCTGACTCGGGCGGTCGATCTGGAGCTGGCAAGTTACCTGGCGCTGGCCGCAGTTGCGGGATGGACGCTCTGGAGCATAGTCACGCGCCGCGATTGCTGCGACGTAACACCGCGTATACAGCTGCGTACACTGACTTTATCCGGAACAGATACCGAGGAACAGCCGCCGCGCAGTACCTACCTGGGCCATGCATTTCGGCCTGTTGCGCAAGGCCTGTCGAGCAAACGCTGGGCGGGTCGACAGACGGGCCGCGTCTGGGTTGCGCGGCAAATCTTTTTCACTGGCCTGGCTGTCGGATTGCGGCCTTGTGCAGGTGCTTTGTTTGTATTGATTTCGGCATTGGCGTATGGGGTATTCCTGACGGGAGTATTTGCCACGCTTGCCATGGCTGCCGGAGTCGCGCTTACCGTAGTGGCGATTGCACTGGCCGGCCTGGGTGTGAATCGCGCGTTGACGAACCGGGGCCGCAATGGGTCGATACAGCGCGCGCGCCGCTTGCTGGCCCTAAGTGGCGCCGCCTTGATACTTCTGTTTGCCGGCGTGCAATGTTTTCTGCTGATCAGCGGCATGGCGAATCCCTCATTGAGTTGAGGGCCATGCATTGGCAGGCCTTGTGCCCGCCTATTCAGGCAGCGCCTGGCGGTTTGACTGCGTTTGCCTCATCGTCCTGCTTGCGCCATACGCGCCGGAAACGAAGAATCTTGGCTAGCGCGAATCGCGCCATTTTCCACCACCCGGATGGCCGTGGATCGGCCAGCATGCTGAGAGCTCTGGCATAGTCCAGCATCAGCCCCGGCGTCCACGCCATGGTGACGGCACGCTTGCGGATTTGTGCGGCAACCCATAACTCGGGTGTGGTCAGCATTCGTACAAAAGCGCTGGAACCCTTTTTTTTCTCCTGCAATCGGCCCACTGCACCGTCGAGTGCCGCTTCCAGCGCTTGCGAGACGGTGCTCGAACAATTGCGATGAGTCAGGTTATAGGTTGCGTCGCTTCGGGACTGTTCCCAGTACCTGCGGAGTTTTTCCGGGTCGTAGTTCCTGATGCGCACCCGTCTGGTGGAGGGGCGCCATGCTTTTGATTCCGTCGCATAGTCGGGTTGGAATATTCCGGGCAGGTTGTTCTCGGGGGTAGCGCGCAATACTCTGGTGAGATCGTCCGGCGATCGATCGATTTCGACACTGGGGTACAGGCTGATGTATATGCCTTCCGGTGATTCGAGCGCCGCGTGCCCGGTCGATATGGCTCCGTTGACGTCCACCGCGGCAATGTAGCGATCGATAATGGGCTGGCGTTGAACCGGCGCTTTGGATGAGCCGGCCGGCGTCCATATATGAACCGTCAAAGCGTGTTCATGGTCGGCGGGCGGCCCGTCCCATTTGCTCGGCCTGGAGGCGTGCAAGGCCACGTCGGCGGGGATTTCCGGCGCAATGGCCGGGTGCTTGGCGTGCGCGAAAGCCGGATTCGCGACCAGGTGCCTGACACGCGTTGCAAGTATGATCAGGTGTATGCCGCCGAAAGCCAGGAACAGGCCCAGGCAGTAGGGCAAGGTGCCGGCGTAATGCGTCGGATAAGGCTGGTAGAAAAAAATCGCCAGCAATATTTCAGCGATGCCTCCCGCCAGAGCATAACCCCAGCGCCGGTAACGCACTACATAGGCAGAGGCGGATTGCACGATTCCGTCGATCAGAAACAGGGTGCCGAAAATCATCGACAGAATGAAATGGCCGTGCCGGGGGCCCAGCAGGATCAGCACCCCCGCGATGATCACCGCGGTACCCTTCACGTAACGCAGGACTCGTTGTCCGCCAATCCCTGTCCAGGCGACCGCGAGCGTGGCCAGCCCTTCCGCAAGAAAGGCATAGGCGAAAAAAGCTATCGGGAAATACAAGGCGCCATCCAGGGCATCGATGAAGATGAAAACGCCTGCGATCAGCCATAAGCAGCCGATCACCAGCAAACCGCGCCAGCGATCGCGCAAATAGTCGACGCCCAGCAGCAACAGTACAAGCCGGAACATGGCAGCCTTTTTAATGCTTTACATTTCTGTATTTACCGCTTCGGCCGGCAAGAGTGCAAAAGCATCTAGCCCTGTTGTTTGAGCAGTTTGGCCGCCGCAATGGCGAAGTATGTCAGAATTCCGTCGCCGCCGGCGCGCTTGAAGGCGACCAGGGACTCCATCATGACTTTATCGTGATCGAGCCAACCGTTGGCGGCCGCCGCCTTGATCATGGCGTACTCGCCGCTGACCTGGTAGGCGTATGTGGGCATGCCGAAGGCATTTTTCACATCGCGCAGAATATCCAGATAAGGCAGCCCTGGTTTCACCATGACCATGTCGGCGCCTTCGCGGATATCGGCTGCCACCTCCCGCAGGGCTTCGTTACGGTTGGCCGGGTCCATCTGGTAGGTGAATTTATTGGATTTCCCCAGGTTGGTGGCCGAGCCCACCGCATCGCGGAATGGTCCGTAAAACGCGCTGGCATATTTGGCGGAATACGCCATGATGCGGGTATAGATATGCTTTTGGGCTTCGAGCGCCTGGCGGATCGCGCCGATGCGGCCGTCCATCATGTCGCTGGGCGCCACGATATCGACACCGGCCGCGGCCTGGACCAGCGCCTGGCTCGTCAATATTTCCACGGTGGGTTCATTCAGCACATAGCCGTCGGCATCGATCACGCCGTCTTGCCCATGGCTGGTGTAGGGGTCCAGCGCGACATCGGTCAATATCCCCAGCTCGGGGAAATGCTTCTTGAGCATGGCAACCGTGCGTGGAATCAGGCCCTTGGGATTGGTGGCCTCGATGCCATCGGGGGTTTTCAGGCTGGGGGCGATGACCGGGAACAGGGCCAGCACCGGAATGCCAAGCGCAACGCATTCTTCGGCGACCTTCAGCAAGGTGTCGGGCGAATAGCGCACCACGCCGGGCATGGAGGGCACGGGCTCCTGTATGCCCTGGCCTTCCATGACAAATACCGGGTAAATCAGATCGCTGGCCGTCAGCACGTTTTCGCGCACCAGACGGCGCGAAAATTCGTCACGGCGGTTGCGGCGGGGACGGGCGGCCGGAAAATCGGCTGAAACGATAAAAGAAGTCATGGAACAACCTTTGGAGAAATCCAGTTTTCAATATGGGCGGCCGCTTCTTCCAGCCCGATGCGATGGGTAGCGGAAAATGGCACGGTGTTCAGGGCGCCGATATCGGCCAATTCTTTTCTGACGGCGAATACGGCCTTGACACGCTGGCCATAAGGCAGCTTGTCGGCCTTGGTCAGTAGCGCCAGAACCGGGCGCTGCGTAGGGGCAACCCAGTCGGCCAGCCGGCGGTCCATCTCGGTGACGCCGCGCCGGATATCGATCAGCAGCACGATACCCGCCAGCGATTCGCGTTCGCGCAGGTAGCCGCCCAATACCTCGGCCCATTCTTCGCGAGCATTTTTTGCCACTGAAGCATAGCCGTAGCCGGGCAAATCCACCAGGAATCCCAGGGACTGGTCGGGATCCAGGGGGTCGGGAATGCCAAACAGGTTGATCAATCGGGTACGCCCCGGCGTTTTACTGGAGAACGCCAGGCGCCTTTGATTGGTGAGCACATTGATGGCTGAAGATTTGCCGGAATTGGACCTGCCGACGAAGCAGACTTCGGCGGTGGTCGGGGCCGGCAATTGATCCAGGCGGGCCGCGGAAACTGTGAAACGGGCGCGATGCAAAATAGACACGGGGTTACCTAGGTCGGTTTAATTTAACTGCTATTGTATAATCGCAGGTTTGAAACTGTTGCGGTCGTTGTGGTTGGGAGGTTCTTCCGGCGAAAACGGCCTAATCTTAGTGGCGTATATCGCCCGGATCGAAACCCGATCGTCGAGGTCTTCATGAAGCGTGTGCTTTCCAGTATGTTGGTTGCCAGCGGCTTGCTGCTGGGTTCGTCTTTTTTGTCCGCCAGCTTTGCCGCCGAAGCGGTCGGGGTTCCCAAGCCCGACGCCGCCAAGGGCGAGCAGCTCTATGTCAACGGCGATTCGGCGCGCGGCATTATTGCCTGTGCTTCCTGCCACGGGGCGGCTGGCAACAGCACGATTCCGTCCAATCCGAATCTGGCGGCCCAGCCGCACGAATATCTGGCCAAGCAATTGGCTGATTTTCGTCCGAAAGACGCCAAATCGACACCCTTGCGCCGCGGCGCAAATGGCGCCAACACGGTCATGACCAACTTTGCCGCCGCGCTTACACCCGCCGATATGCAAAATATCGCGTATTACCTGGCACAGCAACCGCTCGATCTTGCAAAGGCTGGCACGGCTAGCAAAAAAGCCACCGTGGAACTTGGCCAGAGCATCTGGCGTGGCGGCTTGCCCGACCGCAATGTCGCGGCGTGCGCCAGTTGCCACTCGGCAAATGGCGCCGGCCTGCCTGGCGAATTCCCCCGCCTGTCCGGCCAGCACCCTGCCTATATTGAAGAGCAGCTCAAGCTGTTCCGTAGCGGCGATCGCGCCAATGGCCCCATGATGCATGATATCGCCGATCGCATGTCCGACGCCGATATCGCGGCCGTTGCCGACTACGCCGCGGGTTTGCGTTAAACCTGTGGTTGTGCGGGAACTATTTCCGTGCAGCCAGATCAAATAGGGGGGAAGCTGTAGCCGGCGTCCTCCCTTTTTTGCGAATTGAAATGAACCGAACTTTATCTGTACGCCGCTGGAGCATCGATGTCCTCGAATTGCTCGGCTCCATGCGTTTTGCCGTCAGTCTGTTAATGTTCATTTGTGTGGCAAGCCTTATCGGCACTGTGCTGCAGCAGAATCAGCCCCCCAGTAAATACATCGACCAGTTCGGCCCCTTTTGGTTTGCCGTATTCGACAAGTTCTCCATCTGGCATATCTACAATAGCTGGTGGTTTTTGCTGATCATGACCTTTCTGGTGGTCTCGACCGGCATCTGCCTGATCCGCAATGCACCCAAAATGGTGAACGATGCCCGTTCGTTTCGCGAATACATACGCGAAAGCAGCCTGCGTTCGTTTCATCACCGGATCGAATGCGGTTCGGTACTTGCTCCGAACGAAAACCAGAACCGCGTGCAGCAATGGTTGTCCGAGCAGGGCTACAAGTTCAAGACCCGCCAGGATGGCGAAGGCGTGCTGATTGCCGCCAAGAAAGGCAGCGCCAATCGCTTCGGCTATATTTTTGCCCATGCGGCGATTGTCATCATCTGTATTGGCGGCCTGCTCGACAGTGAGCTGGCTGTCAGGCTGCAAGTGTGGCTGGGCAAGAAGCCCATTACGCAAAACATGCTGATTTCCCAGGTGCCGGAATCCGGGCGCCTGCCGGCGGGCAACCCCAGCTTTCGCGCCAATATGCTGGTGCCTGAAGGCAGCGAGAGCAGTACCGGCATTGTTGGGGTCGACGATGGCGTGCTGGTCCAGCCGCTGCCCTTCGTGCTCAAGCTCAAGAAATTCGTGGTCGATTATTATTCGACGGGGATGCCCAGCAGCTTTAAAAGCGATGTCGAAGTCACCGACCCGGCAACCGGCAAGAAATTCGACCGGACCATCGAAGTCAACGAACCCTTGCGCTACAAGGGAGTCACTGTTTACCAATCCAGTTTCGACGATGGCGGCAGCAAGCTCCAACTGGTGGGTTACCCTCTGGTCGGATCAAAAAGCCAGCCGTTCGATGTGTCGGGTACGGTAGGTAAATCGACCGAAATCACCATGGGCAGCGATCCCAAGGCGGGGCGCGTCGAGCTGGATCTGTCGGGTTTACGCGTAATCAATGTCGAAAACCTGTCGGGTAACGTCAATCCGCAACCCAAGCCCATGCTGGCGCAAGTGGCGGCTGTCACAGGCAGCGCCGCCGGGGCAAAAAACGAAAACCTGCATAACGTGGGGCCCAGCGTGCAGTATCGCGTGGTTGGCCGGGATGGCCAGTCGCACGAATTCAATAACTACATGCTGCCCATGAAGCTCGACGGCAGTTATGTATTCCTGGCGGGCGAGCGTGATAACCCGGGCGCCAACTACCGGTATATGCGCATCCCGGCCGACGCCAATAACTCTGTGGCCGAATTCATGAGTCTGCGCGCGGCCTTGCACGATCCATTCATGCGTGCTGAGGCGGCGGGCCGTTTCGCCGCCAAGAATGCCAGTTCCGAGGCACAGCGGCCATTGCTGGAAAAGGCGGCTGCCGGCGCTCTGGAAACCTTTGCCAAGGGCGGTTTCAACGCCATTGTCGAGAAAGTGCCAGAGCCGGAACGCGAAAAGATCCTGGGGTTTGCGGTGCCCATGGTGCAATTGTGCCTGGTTGAATTGCGCGACCTCGAGCGCGAGAAGACAGGTGCCAAACCTATTGATCACGAAGGTCCGGCTGGCGAGAAGGCCAGCAAATGGATTCAGCTCTCCCTGCTGGCGCTGGCGAACCTGCCCGATTACCCGGCGCCCGTATTCATGTCGCTCAAGAGCTTCGATCATGTGCAGGCCAGCGTGTTCCAGGTGGCTCGCAGCCCTGGCAAGAATGCGGTTTATCTGGGCTGTTTATTTTTGATATTAGGCGTATTCTCGATGTTCTATATTCGGGATCGACGGATTTGGGTCTGGGTCAAGCCGCATGGACAGGGCAGCGAACTGCTGGCTGCCATGACTTCGCAACGGCGCACCCTCGACTTTCAACACGAGTTCGAGCGCTTCAAAGACGCGATCAAGCGCCTGTCTACGTAAAGAGGTTTCCTATGACCGATACAATCATCAAGCCGGGCCTGCCGATGTGGCAGGACGCCATGACGGCGAGCGGCGATTCGCGCGGTCGGCGCGGCTTGCCGAACTGGTCCGATATTGTCTTTTTCCTGGTTCTGGCCGGCGGGGCGGCGTATACGCTCATGAATTTCAGTAATAGCATGGACTATTACGAGAAGCTGATTCTGTGCGGCGCGGTCGCCGTGTTCAGCTGGATGGGCTGGTTGTGGCGTCCCTTGCGTACCCTGATGATCGCCAGCGGGCTCAGCGCCCTGTTCGCCATCTGGTTATACAGCAATGGCGGCGGTCTTGGCCAGGGCGACATCACGCGGGCCGAGCATGTGTTTTTCCTGAAATACTTGTTCTCGTCGCAGTCGGCCATTTTATGGATGTGCTCCCTGTTCGTGCTGGCCACGATCTGTTATTGGATCGGTATTTTCAGCAACACGGCAGCCTGGCTTGGCACCGTGTTCGCCTGGGGTGCCGTTTATGCCGGCGTGACCGGCTTGCTGGTGCGCTGGCGCGAAGGGCATTTGCTGGGTCCCGATATCGGCCATGTTCCGGTCAGCAACCTGTATGAAGTGTTCGTGCTGTTCTCACTGATCACGGCGCTGTTCTACCTGTACTACGAACGACGCTATGCAACGCGCGCGTTGGGTGGTTTCGTGATGCTGGTCATCAGCTCGGCGGTCATTTTCCTGCTGTGGTATTCCTTTACGCGCGATGCGTTTGCCATTCAGCCGCTGACTCCCGCTCTTAAAAGCTGGTGGATGAAGCTGCATGTGCCGGCCAACTTCATTGGGTATGGCACATTTTCGCTGGCGGCCATGGTGGGTTTTGCCTATCTGATCAAAGAGCACGGCCAGACTACGTCGCGCGCCCAGTTGATTCCCTTGTTCATACTTGGGGCGGTATTGTGCGCCGAACCCATGGTGTTCGGCTCCAAAGAGCTGTCGCTGACCTGGATGCTCTATTTCGGGCTTGGGGCGATTATCGTGGGAGCAATACTGGCGTTTCGCCGGCAGATCGCCAATAAGCTGCCGTCGCTCGAAATCCTCGACGACATCATGTACCGCGCCATTGCGGTCGGTTTCGCCTTCTTTACGGTCGCCACGATCCTGGGTGCGCTGTGGGCCGCCGACGCCTGGGGCACATACTGGCAGTGGGATCCCAAGGAAACCTGGGCGCTTATCGTCTGGCTCAATTATGCGGCGTGGCTGCACATGCGCCTGATGAAGGGCTTGCGCGGCAGCATGGCCGCCTACTGGGCATTGGGAGGTTTGCTGGTAACCAGTTTTGCCTTCCTGGGTGTGAATATGTTTTTGTCGGGCCTGCACTCATACGGCGAGCTTTAGGCTGCGCTGCATCCTCCTTGTGGCGGGCTAAAAGTGCCGGGCTGATATTTCATCAGCCCGGCACTTTTGCGTTAACGCCAGGCTGGCACCTGCATGGAATATCCAATTACCTCAGTAACTATTGTAATCCATCAGATACAAAATGTAGTTGATTATCATCTATTTCCGCACTGAATGTAACGAATTCACTTTTTTCAATATGTCAATAGGCCATGAGGTATCGGTTAAAAGATATACAAATGGCGTACCTTGTGACACAATTCACATCTCGGTACGTAGCCCAGCTACGAAAAATTGTCTAAACCCCCGCTAAATTTCTCGAGTTTCGCAGATCTCGTCGATTAGGGTTCCAAGACGGGCATCATGACGTCCTCGTATGTAACACAATGGTCCGAGGCAACGGTACAGTCGCCCGAAATAAAAGAAAACAACAATGATGTGGTGTTTGGCATTGCGGCAAAGAAAAAGGCCAGGAAAAAGGCATAGGTAATGTAGCAAGGGCACACCCATCGTAACAAGAGCAATCAAGATATGATGTGGCGTCAAAGCTCCAACAAAGACGGCAAGATGGGTTTAGCGCGCGGGTTACGCCCATCGCCAAATCAAGGCCGAATGCACGGTCTTTGCCTACTGGCGCTCCGCCTGTTTGCGGTCGGGATCGCGAGCGTATTGGTATCTTTGCCCGGGCATGGCGTGGCTCGCGCTGCAACGGTTGCCGCTGGCTCTGTGCAAGCCCCGAATATTGCGTTCTACTACCAGAGCGACTTGCCTGTCGACGAACTGCAAGCGTTCGATACGGTGGTTATCGATCCGGCCCGTGCCGTTTTGCCTCAGGCCAATCTGGCGCCGCATACGGCCTGGTTTGCGCGCCTCGATTTGAGCGGGCTTGCGGGGAAATCACACGATGTAAATGCTTTTGTCAGCCAGACGGTCGGCCCATTGTGGGAAAAAGGGTACCGCGGGTTTTTATTGGATGACGGGGCGGGGCTCGACGAAAACGCGGCTCAATCCGACGCGTGGCTTGGCCAGCTCATGAAAGCAATACACGCCAAATATCCCCAGGCTCGCCTGATGCTGCGCAACCATTTGGGCCTGGTCCAGGCCAATGCGGCCGATTTATATGCCGCAGTGGTCGATTCGCTTTATCAGAAGCAGAATGGCTATGGCAGCTTTCTTGCGGAAGTTCCACAGGCGCTGCGCGCCAATGCGCTGAAGCAGATCAAGAGCATCCAGGCCCATGCGCCGCTGCCGGTGGTCGCCATAGACTACTGCGCGGTGGGCGACCAGACATGCCGCCGCAATACGGCGCGTCGGCTCACCGCCGATGGCGTCACACCTTTTGTCACGGCCCCGGGCATGGCCACTGTTGGTGTCGGCCGCATCGAAGTAATGCCGCGCAAGATCCTGCTGGTGCAGACTGTTGGCCGCTATCAGCCGCTGGACAAGTCGGTCGGCGCATACAGTATCGCAATGCCGCTCAATTATCTTGGCTACGATATCCAGTACGCCGATATCAATGCCCCCCTGCCTGGCCATATTACAAACGATCGTTACGCCGGGATCGTGGTCGCCATCGATCGGGCCGTCAATAACTCGGGCGCCTGGCGCCAATGGTTGCTGGCGCGCATACACGAAGGGATGCGCGTTGCCGTTTTCAATCAATTCGGCTTTCCCATCGATGTCCAGGCCGGCCGCGCCCTGGGCCTCGAGGTGGTGCCGGGCACGGCTCCTGCAAATAGTTCGCCCCAGGTGGTAAGCAAGGCACCCATGATGGGCTTCGAGATTATGCCCAAGCCCGATATTCGCAGCGCGTTGGGAATACGCGTCGGAGCCGGGGGGCGGTCTTTGCTGCGTTTGAATGCCAATAACTACATATACGATGCGGCGGGCCTGACCTCATGGGGAGGCTATGTGCTGGACCCGTATACGGTGGTCAGCCGAAGTGCCATCGGGCAGGATCGCTGGGCTATTCAGCCGATCGATTTCCTCAGGCAGGCCTTGGCGCTACCCGACATGCCGGTGCCCGACTTAACGACCGAAAATGGCCGGCGCCTGATGTTTACCCATGTTGATGGTGACGGTTTTGCGTCCCGGGGCGAATTTGCCGGTGCCACAAATGAATACAGCGGTCAGATTCTGTATAACCAGATCTTTACCAAGTACCGACTGCCCATGACTGTGTCGGTCATTGAAGGAGAGGTTGGCTCTTCAGGCATGTATCCCAAGCTCACGCCGGTGCTTGAACCCATCGCGCGCAAAATATTCGCCTTGCCCAATGTTGAGATTGGCAGCCACACATACTCCCACCCTTTCTATCTAGAACAGGTCGACAGCACGGGCAAGCGATTCAATAACGGCAAGCTCAGGCCGGAGTGGCGAGGAGATACTCCATTTTCCCTGGATATTCCTCATTACGACTTCAGCATGGAGCGTGAAATTCAGGGCTCTATCGATTACATTAACCATCGTCTTGCGCCGCCCGGGAAATCCGTTGTCGCAGTCTTGTGGCCGGGGGACGCCGCGGCGCCGCCAATCGCCTTGCGCCTGGCTGCCAAGGCAGGCGTGCTTAATATCAATGGCGGCGATACGATAATAACCAAGAACAATAATAGCTGGACCAATATCGCGCCCTATGGCCTTGCTAAGGGCGATCGCCCAGGTGATTACCAGGTCTATGCCGGGGTAATGAATGAAAACGTCTATACCAACGATTGGCTGGGGCCATACTATGGCTATGATCGCGTACTTGAAACGTTTGCATTGACCGACAAGCCCATACGCTTCAAACCTATCGATATTTACTATCACTTTTATTCGGGGACCAAGACGGCCTCGTTGAAAGCGCTGCATACCGTATTCAATGCCGTGCTCAAGCAGCCGATTTTCCCGGTCTTTACGACTGAGTATCTCGAGCGGGCTCTTGACTGGCGCCGTGTGGCGGTTGCGCGTGAAGGGAATCGCTGGATCGTGCGGTCGGGCCAGTATCTGCGTGAATTGCGCTGGCCCGGCAATGGGGTTCCCGACTTGTCGACGGCTTCGGATATCTCGGGCTATCTACCCGGTCCAGGCGGTTTATATATTCATATGGGAGGCGACCAGGCGTCGTTTGCGATTTCGCCGAAATCTTCGGGAAACATACCTTATATCGCCCAGGCCTCGGGCTTTGTACGCAATTTCGAGCGTACGGGCAGAGGGATGCAGTTCGAGTTCGGCGGGTATTACAAGCCATTTGTGCAGTTGGCCGATGCCGGGAGTTGCCGCGCAACCATCGATGGCAGGCCGGCGGGCGCGGCTGGCAAGGGGGGGGCCTTGCAATTGAGCGTAAGCGGCAACGCGGCCAAACCCGTTTCTTATCATTCAATCAAGGTGAACTGTGAATAAGGGTCGCGAACAATTATGCCCGCTGTGGCTTTCCGCCGTGATCGGGGCGGGCGTTGTCGCGGCGCTGGCTACGGCTTACCCGCGCGATGGCGAGCAGGCTCGAAGCCTTGCGTCGCAGCCGCCTTCCGAGTTGTCCACCGCTTATCTGGAAGCCTGGCTGCGCCTCAAGCCCGACTCGCCTCAATATTTGAATCTGCTTGCCACCCAGTACATAAAGCTGGGTCAATGGGGGCCGGCTCTGCGCGTTGCCGATAGGCTCGCGAGCTTGGGCAAGGACGACAAGGCGCGCCAGCAGGCTTTGTTGTTGAAGGTCTCGGCCACCGAACAGATGGCATACGAATACCCGCCGGCAGATCCGCGCCGGGCGGAAGGTGTGGCCCGTTTTACCAAAGTGCTGGAACAAACCTCCCAATACCAGTGGGATATCCCCATGATGCGTTCATTCGCCGAAAAGGCGCGCGACGCCGGCGCCGATGCGATCATGACCAGCTACTATCGAAAACTGGCCGCCGCCGACAGCACTCATGCGGCGCAGTGGCAGGAAAAGCTGGGCGACGCGGCCCTATCTCATCAGAATTACAACGATGCGGCTCAGGCTTATTTTGCGGCCTACGATGCGGCGGGTACGCTCGACGCCAAGCGGCAATACTTTATTGAAGCGCTGAAGGTGCTGGAATCGGGCAATCAAGTTGCCCGTGCCTGCGACGAAGGCGCGCGACGCCTTGGCGACCTGGCCCAGGATCCTCAAACCTTGCGCTATCTGCTTGATTTGGCACGGCAAGTGAACCGCAGCGATCTGGTGACTCGCTATGCACGCGATTTGATAAAACTTTCCCCCCTGAGTGCTGTGTCTGCGGCGGGTGGGCACGAGGCCCGCGCCTACGACACGGTTGTCCGACACGAAGCGGGTACGTCCACGATGGGCGCCATGCCTATTCCTTTGTACCGCGCAGGTGTCCGTAGCGCCAGCTATCTGCCGCAAATGACGGGTGCGCGCAGTTATCTGGCCGCCGCTGAAGCGGCTCCTGGCGCAAGCAGCCAGGATGCAAAAAAATCCGCCGAATACGAACTGGTCTACAAGGCGTTCGTTGAAAGCAACTCGCTCGATGATGCCGAAAAGGTGGCGCAGAAGGCGCTCGACGCTCATCTGGATCCTTTGGTGTGGACACGCCGCCTGGCCCAGGTGGCTCAATGGAATAATCACCCCAAAGTGGCATTGAAGTACTGGTTGTTGTTTGCGCAGGCGTCGGGCAATGAGGAAGCCTGGGGCAATGTGCTGAAGCTTGCTCCGCAGCTCGACGATGACAAGGCCTATCTGGCCGCGTGGCAGCATGTTCAGCCCGAGGCGTCGAAGACCCCGTCGGATGCGCTGGCGGGCCAGAGCGCCTTGCTTGCCCAGTATATGACGCTTGGCCATTGGGAGTCGGCCCTGCGTGTCGTCGAAAACCTCAAGGGCCAGGGCGATGCCAAGGCGCAGCAAGGCGCTTTGCTGTTGGAAGCGGCCGTGACCGAACAGTTGGCCTATCAATTTCCGCCCAACGATGCGCGCCGCGCCGAAGGCCTGGCCCGCTTTACCAAAGTGTTGGAACAAACCACCCAATATCAATGGGATGTGCCCGTCATGAGCGGGCTCGCGGAAAAAGCGCGCGCAGCGGGCGCCGATTCGGTCATGACGCATTACTACCAGATGCTGGCCGTGGCCGATGCGGCCAATGCGTCGAAATGGCAAGAGCGGATCGGCAATGCCGCGCTCAGCCGACAAGCCTACGGCGAAGCCGCGCGTGCGTACTTTGCGGCTCAGGAAGCAGCGCCTGGGCTTGATGACAAGCGGCGTTATTTCCTTGCCGCGCTAAAAGCGTTTGTGTCGGATGGCGAGGTTGGCCGCGCATGCAGCGAGGCAGAGAAGCGGGCGGGCAGCCTGGCCGAGGATCCTGAAACGTTGCGCTACCTGATCAATCTGGCGCGGCAGGCAAGCCGCACCGATCTGATGGCGCGCTATGCGCGCGATCTGATCAAATATTCCACTCAAAGCCAGCGCGGCGCCTATTATTCGGATTACGCCGATGCGGTGGGCTATGTGAATTTCAGGCCTGCCGATTTGGCCGGCCTGGTCCGCCATGCTGATTTTCGGCCGACAGACCGGGCCGTGGCTGGATATTTCGATGGCCAGACTGCGAGTGCCCATGTGCAATTGGTCGCTACCGCCTCGGGCACCAAGCCAGAATCGGGGGCTGCCGTGGAAAACAGCGACTTCGATCTCGCATTTCAGGCCTTTGTCGAGAGCAAGCAGTTGGGCGAAGCCGAAAAGCTGGCTCAGAAAGCGCTCGATCGTCACCTCGATCCCCTGGTATGGACACGCCGTCTGGCCCAGGTGGCCCAATGGAACAATCATCCGGCGCTTGCGCTGAAATACTGGTTGCAGTTTGCGCAGGACTCGGGCAATGACGAGGCCTGGGCCAATGTACTGAAGCTTGCGCCGCAACTCGACAACGACCAGGCCTATCTGGCCGCGCTGATACATGCATCGGACCGATCGCCGCGCGATCTGGCCTTGCGCGACAAAGTGGTTGCCACGTACGAGCGCCTGGGCCAGCCTCAGGCCGGCATGGCCTATCTTAAAAGCCGGGCCAAGGGTGCCGCGCGCCAGCCTTCGCTTGAGCGTTATGCGGCCCTTGCCGAACGTTCCGGCGATGACAAGGCTGCCTTGCAGGCCTACCGTAGCTTGATGTCCGCATATCCTGAAAACCTGGCCTATGCGACGCATGTTGCCACCATTGAATATCAGCAGGGGAGTCCGGCTGATGCTCTGGCGACTCTGCACAAAGTGCGCGACAAGGCGGCGAATGATCGTCTCGAATCCGCCCCATACTGGCGCTTGTATGGCGAGCTTGCGCGCCAGATGGAAAATAAGGAAGACGCTAACTTCGCTTACAAGCATCTGTTGGCGACGGGGCAATCGGATGCGTCCGACCTGAACGCCATGACCTATTTTTATGAAGGCCATCCGATCGATGCGGGCCGTACGGCCGAGATGGAATTCCGCAAGAACGAGTCCGAAGTGGCATTGAAGTCGGCCTTGCAGTTTTATGCGGCGGCGGGCGCCTGGCCTCGTATCCAGCTCTTGCTCAATAGTCTGACGCCCGAACAGCGCGCGGAGTTCAACCAATCGGCGCCGCTTTTAGCCGCCCGCGCCCAGTATTATCTCCAAACCCAGCGTTGGGATGCCGCCTTGGCCGATTACCGGCGCGCTGCGCAATTGCCCGACGCCGACGATGAAATCAAAACGGCATATTTGTGGGCGTTGGTTGATTTCGGAAAAGACGACGAGCTGCAAGCCGCTCTGAGCAAATGGCGTTCCGCCGCGAAAGTCAATTCGGCTTACTGGGGGGCGTTTGCCGCGGGCGAACTGCGTCTGGGCAATGCGGCCCGAGCCGTGACATATCTGCGCCAGCAGCGTGTGCAATCCGGCGATGACCCTTTATGGCTGATGTCCCTGGCGGATGCCGAGGAATCATCAGGCCATGCCAGCGCGGCCTGGGGTATTCGCCGCCAGGCCTGGCGCATTTTGCAGTCCAAAACGGCTTCCGGCCAGCTTGTCGATATTGCCGGCTCGAGCGGCAAGGCGAAAGCCGGCGATAAATTGTCTGCCTTGGATCCCAACGAGCGCCACGACCTGCGCATGGCGCGCGTGACTTTGAGCCAGACATTTACCAATGGCGATATTTCACGCAGTCTGCTGATCGATCTGCTCAAGCAGGATGGCCGCAAGCCTGAAGAGCGTGCGGTGGCGAACTCTCTGTTGGCCGACAATGCCGGCCTGCCAAAACTGCAGGACGTTGTGGCAGGCGGTGGAAAACAATCGTCAGGGCCTGCCGCGGGCAAAAGCAATGCACATCGCCGCCTCATCAGCGCAACCGCCAAAGAGGTGGCTGTGGCCTGGGCCATTAGCGGCGAGCATAACGATCTGGCTCGTGCCTGGCTGGCTCGCGAATACACCAGTCGTTTGCTGCGGCCTGCCGATGCCGAGGTGACACTGGCATTGGCCGACAACGATCGGGAAACGCTGGCGCGTGTGCTGGATACCCGCCAGGGACGTATTCCGGTCGACAGCCGCATCGCCGCATTGGTTCGGACGGGGCGGGCCAGTGAAGCGGAAAGCGTGGCGTTTGCGGCGGCCGAAGGCGCGCCCGACAACAGCGACGTGCATGACACCATGACCGAGACGCTGTTGCGCGACCGGCCTTCGGTTGGCGCCGATGTCATGAACTCGATTTCCGACCCCTTGCGCTATGTTCAAAGCTCAGTGGTGGGCGGCCTCAAGCTGACCAGCCGCCTGGGCCTGAACATCGAGGCCATACAGCGCAATCAGCGCACCACCGATACCGATCAACTGGCATGGGTGCCGGCGCATGATCGCGAGCTTAACCTGACCTTGCGCGACAGCACCATCGATCGCGACCTGTCGCTGACGGTCGGGCATCGCAATGCGGTAAATTCGTTTTATACCGGGAATATACATGGTGACTTCAATCGCACCGGCCCTTTGACGACCAGCTTCACCCTGGGCATCAATCAGTTCACCAATTTGTCTCCGGAAATGCAGGTGGGGGCTACCAAAGATACCTTCCAACTGGGCCTGCAATGGAATCCCGAATCGCGCTGGTTTGCACAAGGCACGGCCGAAGCCAATCGCTTCCATGCCCAGGATCGCACCTATATGGGTCATGGCTTCGATCTGGCGGCCAGCATCGGCTACCGGTTCCGCACGACCTATCCCGATTGGAACATCCGTTTGGTGGGAGCACGGGGCATTTACTCGGCAAGCGACAATGTGATTTCGTCTTTGGGGGTTCTTCTGCCTGATGGGACCGTCCCTTCGGCCTTCCAATTCATGCCGCAAAACTTTACCCAATATGGGCTGATGGTCGGTCTGGGTACCGACGACAAGAACGCCTATTCGCGCGGCTGGCGCCCCTTCGTCGATGTCGGCTATGTGCATGACAGCAATCAGGGCTGGGGACCGCAGGTCAATCTGGGTATAGGCGGCGCGCTGTTCGGCAACGATCATTTGCGGATTTTCTATGTACATGAAGCCGCGGCAAAGGGGAGCGGCCAGCGCGTGACGCAAGTAGGTTTGTCGTATCGATTGTTTTATTAAGCCGTGGCAGCGCACAAGACACGGCGCCCACATTGATTGTCATTTAATGAAAACCGGAGCAAGAGCATGAAAACCCTTGGTATTAGCAAATTTCTGAAATGGGGCAGCGTAATGCTGCTGGCTGTGTTGGCAGGTTGCTCGACAATCGACGCCAGCAACTCGCCCGCCCTGACCAAAGCCGATGGGCTGGCTGTGCTGCCTATTGCCAACTACACCGAAACGCCCGATGCGGGCCAGCGCGCCCAGAGCATTGCACAAAGCATATTGCACCAGAAAGGGTTCTCCGGCCTACAGGCTTACCCCAATAGCGACGGTGCGGATTCCCTGGTCGGCGGCAACTCTGATCAAACACGGACACAGGCGCTCGACTGGGCCCGTAACACTGGCGCGCATTATGCCTTGAGCGGTTCTGTCCAGGAGTGGCGCTACAAGGTTGGGGTGGACGGCGAGCCTGTGGTTGGCCTGACCTTCAATCTGATCGACCTGAAATCCGGTGCGATTGTCTGGAGCGCCACCGGCAGCCGCAGCGGCTGGAGCCGTTCCAGCGTGGCCGGAGTTGGGCAGACCCTGATCCGGCAATTGTTGTCTCCCTTAACACCACGATAAGGACAAGCCGCCGTGCAATCCGCTACGTTACAGCAACAGCCGTCAAAAGCGCGTAAATCCGACTCCAAGGGCAATGTCGGACTGTATGGCCGTTTGTTTGCGCCAGCGGCTACCCGGCCCGCTTCCATCATCGAGGTTATTGTCGGCATGATCCTGGTTATCGGGGTCTGCTATTTAATCCGGCCTGGCGATCCCCTGTTGTTGGGTATTGGCTTTCCGTGGATCTGGCTTGCCGCCACCGTTTTCGCGTTGCGTTATGGCGCGCTTCTGGGCGTGGTGGCGGGCTTGTGCGTAGCGCTCGCCTGGGTCGTGTTTTACGGCGACGGCGGCGCTACGGCATTTCCTACCATGTTTTTCGTGGGTGGATTGACGCAGTTGGTCATCACAGGGCATTTCTGCGATGTCTGGGCCAATCGCGCCAATCGTTTGCAGGGCGTCAATAACTATCTCAATGATCGTTTGGTGTCTATCACCAATAATCATTATTTATTGCGTGTTTCCCACGAGCGTCTCGAAAGGGATTTGCTTTCCAAGCCTTCCACTTTGCGCGATGCAGTGGGCTACCTGCGAAGCCTGTCCGCATCGAATGTGCAAAGCGACCCGCTGCCCAATGCCCAGGCCATGCTCGAGTTTGCGGCTTTGAGCTGCCAGATTGGCGTGGCATCGATCTTCCCGGTTGCGCGCAATGGCCTCGCGCAACAGGCCATTGCATCGGTGGGCGAGCGCTTCGAACTAAATGCCGATGACCCCTTGCTGCGCGAATGCGTCGAAAAGCGTGCGCTGTCGCATTTGCGCCATATCGATGCCCAGGAAAGCGCGTATCTGGCGTGCGTTCCGATCATTGCCGCGTCGGATCAGATGACAGGGGTGCTGGTGGTGCGCCGCATGCCGTTCCTGTCGCTGAATTTCGATAACCTGCAATTGCTGCTGGTCTTGCTCAATTATTATGCCGACGGTATCGAGCAGCAGGCGGTCGTGACTCAGGTGCAGAAAGTCGTGGCTGAATGCCCTTACGATTTTGCCCTGGAGCTGGGGCGCCTGGCTCACATGCGCCAGGTCAGCGGTGTTCATTCGTCGCTGGTTGCCTTGGTGTTTCCGCGCGGTACGATTGGGGATTCGCTGTTTGACCAGGTTGTGCGTCAGCGCCGTACGCTTGACCTGCTGTGGGCGTTCAGCACGGAGCAGACGCAAGTGGTGGTCGTGCTCATGCCATTGACCGATGAAAACGGCATCGATGGTTATTTACTGCGCATTGAAAGCAATTTGAAGACCCAGTTCGACACCGACCTGGCCCAGGCGCATGTGGCGGTGCACAGCGCCGCCGTCGACGCCGAGGCACCTGGCTCCGGACTCGAAAAATTACTGGTACGGTGCGGTCATCATGCTTAGGATACTGTGTTCGTGCGTGCTGGGCCTGCTGGCGCTCGTAACGCAGGCGCTGGCGCTGCGTACATTCTGGCAGCCTGTCGGTTCGTTCGACCCTGTGCTGGTGTTTTTCGGCTGGCAGGTTCTGGCTGCGTTCATGATGGGGCTGTTCATGCTCAGTGCCCTGCCCCGGCATTATCATGGGGGGCGCGTCGGGGCATTTGCCCATATTTTCGCCATTTGCCTGTTTTTGCCAGTGGCCGGTCAAGTACTTTTCCTGAGCGTGATACTGGTGGCCGTGCTGCTTCCCGCGGCAGACAAACAGGCGGATTCCGCACTTGTCGAAAACCCCGAGTTCGTTACCTATCTGGTGTCGCGGGTGACACATGGCGGCGGCGCACGATTGCGCGCGCGGCTCGAAAATCGCAATGGGTCGACTGAAGACCGCATGGCCGCCATGGTGGCCGTGCAGACGCTGCCGTCGCACATCACTGGCGGCATGCTGCGCGATCTTCTGTCCGATCCCTCCGAAGAAATTCGCCTGCTGGCCTACGGCATCGTCGATGGCGCCGAGAAATCCATCATGCAAGAGATCTTCCTGGCCCAGGAGCATCTGGCGGACGCGGTGACCGCAGCCGAGAAAAGCGACGTCAACAGCCGCCTGGCCGAACTGCACTGGGAATTGATTTATCAAAACCTGGTGCATGGCGAAGTCCACCGCTACACTTTGGAGCGCGTCGAGCAATATGCTCACGAAGCCCTGGAACAGAATAACGAAAATGCATCCATGTGGTATTTGCTTGGACGGTGCGCGCTGTTAAGCAATAAGCCGCGCGAGGCGCAGGAATTCCTGCAGAGCGCGCAGTTTTATTACTTCCCTGCCGACCGTCTGTTACCCTGGCAGGCCGAAGCGGCTTTTCTTCAGCGTGATTATGGTCGAGTCGGAAAGTTGCTTGGCCCCCTAGGCAACAGCACTGCGTCTCCTTTATTACAGCCCACTGTACGCTATTGGTCTAAATGAATACAAACCTGAATCGTCGGGCGCAATCGGCCGATATTGCTTTATTGCTTGAAGGGACGTTTCCTTATGTCTCGGGCGGAGTGTCGGCGTGGGTCAATCAAATGATTCGGGCATTTCCCGAATTTACCTTTGCCATCGTATTTATCGGGAGCCGTCGCCAGGATTACGGCAAGCCGCGCTATGAGTTGCCCGACAACGTGGTTCACTTTGAAGAGCACTACATTCACGAGGCCACATCGTCTGAGCCGGTGCAAACCAGCGCGGGCAACAAGCATGTTTTCGAGCGGGTCGCGCATATGCATGACGAACTGCGCAAGAACAAGAATCTGGGCGCAATCGGCAGACTGATGCGTGAAGTGATTCCCATGCTGGCCGACGGCGGCGACATTAGTGAACAGCAGTTCCTGCATAGCAAGCGTTCCTGGGATTTCATTACCGACCATTACGAAAAGTACTGCACCGACCCTTCGTTCACCGACTATTTCTGGACAATACGCATCATGCACAAGCCGCTATGGCAACTGGCGCGCATTGCCGAGAATCTGATCCCGGCCAAGGTTTACCACACGGTCTCCACGGGCTATGCCGGATTTCTCGGCGCTTTGCTGCACTTTCGTACAGAGCGGCCCCTGTTGGTTTCCGAACACGGCATTTATACCAAAGAACGCAAGATCGATCTTTTGCAGAGCCAATGGATTCGCGACAATCGTGGCATTTTTGAAAAAGATATTTCGCAGGTCGGGTATTTCCAGGACCTGTGGGTGCGTTTTTTCGAGGCGATGGGGCGCGTCTGCTACGAAGCCGCCAACGACATCGTGTCCCTGTACGAAGGCAATCGCCTGCGCCAGATTCGCGATGGCGCTCCCGAAACCAAGACACGCAGCATTCCCAACGGTATCGCCGTCGGCCGCTTTGCCGCGTTGCGGGATCGGCGGCCGGCCGATGTGCCGCTGGTTGTAGCGCTTATCGGGCGCGTGGTGCCGATCAAGGATATCAAGACATTTATCCGGGCAATTTTTATTGCCAGTCGCAAGCTGCCGGCCCTGCAAGGCTGGATCGTCGGCCCCGAAACCGAAGATCCGGAGTATGTTCGCGAATGCCGCGAACTGGTCGGCAGCCTGGGCCTGCAGGACAATCTGAAGTTTCTCGGGTTCAGGAAAGTCGATGAATTATTGCCCGAAATTGGCCTGGTTGCACTCAGCTCGATCAGCGAGGCGCTTCCGCTGGTCGTGCTTGAAGCGTTTGCCGCGGGCATTCCGGTCGTAACCACCGATGTGGGGTCGTGCCGGGAACTGGTTGAAGGCATGGACGATGCCGATCGTGCGCTGGGTTGCGCCGGATCGGTCGTGCAGATTGCCAACCCCGAGCTTTTTTCGCAGTCGATACTCGGCTTGCTTGAACAGCCTTCGGTGTGGCGAGCCGCCCAACAGGCCGGTATTGCGCGCGTCGAACGCTACTATACCGATACCCTTATGGAAGACAGCTATCGCGGGCTCTATCAGAAGCTGACGGCAAGCCGTGCGGACGGCAGCCCCAAAGGAGACCAGTAATGGCCGGCATAGGTTTTGAATTACGCAAGATCCTGCGGCGCGACAGCCTGACAAGCACCTTGTCGGCGTACGCGTACGCAGGCATTATCAGCGCGGGCCCGCTGATTTTATCGATAGTCGGTATCCTGCTGATCGGCCTGATGAGCCTGTCGGTCGTAGAGCCGCCCACACGTATCGTGCAGTTCCAGGTATCGGTCACATATCTGATAGCCGCCAGCCTGATTGTTACGGGCGCGCTCCAGCTTTCGTTTACGCGCTTTATTTCCGACAGGCTCTTCGAGCGCCGGCCCGATCGGGTACTGCCCAGCTACAACGCAGTGACGTTGGTAGCCACGCTCGTTACCGGTTTGATGGGGCTTATTCTGGCGGTCACCGTATTCAAGCACGAGTCTCTTGCCTACCGCATGCTGATGCTGATGGGCTTTGTCATCGTCAGCAATATCTGGATCGGTGTTATCTTTTTAACCAGCATCAAGCAGTACAAGGCCATCCTCGCCACGTTTTTTGTGGGCTATTCCGTGACTGTCATCTTTGCGGTCATGCTCAACCGGTTTGGCCTGGAAGGCCTGCTGGGGGGATTTGTTTTCGGCCACCTGATTTTGCTGATTGGCTTGGCCAGCCTGATTCATCGCAATTACGAGTCAGACGACTACATTTCCTGGGAGGTATTCGACCGGCGTTTTGCGTATCCCAGCCTGATCTTTGTCGGCCTCCTGTTCAATCTGGGCATCTGGCTCGACAAGTTCATGTTCTGGTTCTCGGCCACCGGCCAGGACGTCATCGGGCCGCTGCGCGCTTCCGTCATCTACGATATTCCCGTATTCATTTCGTATCTGTGCATTATTCCGGGGATGGCCGTTTTCCTGCTGCGTCTCGAAACCGATTTTGTCGAATACTACGACGGCTTTTATCGGGCCGTTCGTTCGGGCGGCACGCTAAATCAGATACGCGATATGCGCAACATGATGGTGCGCAGCGCCAGGACCGGCCTGTACGAGATTCTTAAAATCCAGGCGGTGGTGATTCTGCTGATTTTCGCGTTCGGCGACAAATTGTTGCGCCTGATCGGCATTTCAACCCTTTACCTGCCTTTGCTGCATATCGACGTGATTGCCGCAAGCCTGCAAGTATTGTTCCTGGGGATTCTCAACGTCTTTTTCTACCTGGACAGGCGCCGCATCGTGCTGGGTTTGACTGCCGCGTTCGTTTTGCTCAATGGCGTGTTTACGTGGATTACCCTGGATTTAGGCCCGGATGTATATGGATACGGATTTGCGGGCGCCCTGCTGCTGGTTGTATTGTTGGGTACTTACCTGCTTGACCGGCGTTTTGAAACGCTGGAATACGAAACCTATATGCTGCAACGGAGTTCCTGAATACATGCGGTTGCCGTTCCTATTGCGTTCCTCGCTGTCCCGCAAAATACGTTATGGCCTTGGCTTGCTGGCGGGGTTGGTGGCGTCGCTTTGTTTTGGCGGCGCGTCTGCCAACACGATGGCGGCACCGCGCAGCATTGCTTTTTATTATGGCAAAGCGCCCATACTGAAACAATTGGCGCAGTTTGAATTTGCCGTGGTCGAACCTGGCCACGGATTTGTGCCCGTCCACACGAGCCATAAAACCCGCTGGATCGCGTATGTCAGTGTCGGCGAGGTCAATAGTTCGCGCGACTATTACTCTGCCATTCCCAAGTCCTGGATAATTGGCCATAACGCGGAATGGAGTTCCGACATCATCGACCAAAGCGCGCCGGGCTGGCCGGAGTTCTTCGTCGAACATGTCATTGCGCCGCTATGGCGGCAAGGCTATAGCGGCTTTTTTCTTGATACGCTCGATTCGTACCAACTGGTCGTGAAGGATGATGCCCAGCGGCAGCAGAACCAGGAAGGGCTAGTTGCCGTGATTCGCGCCATACATAAGCGTTTTCCGCGCGCCGCCCTGATACTCAATCGAGGTTTCGAGCTGTTGCCGGAGGTACATAACGATGTTTACGCGGTTGCCTTCGAGTCGCTTTTCAAGGGCTGGAGCGAATCGCGCGGCGAATATATTGATGTATCGGATACGGATCGCGAGTGGCTGCTGGCACAGGCCAGCACGGTAAAGCAGCAGTATGGCTTGCCGGTCATTGCCATTGATTACTGTCTGCCGACGAACCTGCAGTGCTCGCGCGACACCGTGCGGCGCATCAGGGCACTGGGCCTGGTGCCTTATGTCGGCGACGGCCGCTTGCAAACGGTAAACCTTGCCTCCAGGCATTAGCAGGCCGGTTCGGTCGGCGGTTTCGCGCACGTCTTGGCCTCCGCATGTTAGGACTAAAAACAGATCAAATGTCATTTATAGCAAATGAGAACGAGGTTTTTGGGCACAGGGCAGATTTTCTTGCGATGGAAGTGCTATCGGTTCAATTGAACATTTTGCAGGTGTTCATGCCGATGGACTACTGGTTTGTGGGCAGGCAGGAAGACGCGCATGTCGAGGTCGTGGCCACTTTTGGGGGCGTCGATGCCATTGCGGCCAGCCATCTGGCCAGTCTGCTGGCCAGCGATGGAAACGATCAGGGAGCTGCCAAAGGGTTCAGCCACCGGCCGGTCAGTGAAATGGAATTGAAGGCACTTGCTTCCGCCCAGGTTTCCGCACTTCATCCCAGGCACGTTTTCAAGGCCGATTTGCGGCATGGCGACGGAAGAATATCCGGGATGGTGGCGGGGTTTTTGTCGCAGCAATTGCTGCCTGGCGTTTACCCGCCTTCGCGTACCAGGGAAATAGCGCTTTGCCTGAGCGCCATGGCGCAAACCTTGAGCATGCACGTCGAGCTGGCCGCGGCCGAGAAACTGGTGCTCGAAACGCAGCAGGATGCCCAGATCGATTCCTTGACCAAGGTTCTCAACCGGGCGGGCTGGAACAAGAAGTTGCGAAGTGTGGCGAGCGTCGAGGAAGAAGTTGCCATCGGTTTTCTCGATCTGGATTTTTTAAAGCTGGTCAACGACTCCCACGGCCATTTGGCTGGCGACGATTTGCTGAGGCGCACCGCGCAAACAATCAAGGCGGAACTTCGCAACAATGACTGCATCGCCCGCCTGGGCGGCGACGAATTTGCGGTAATGCTCCGGAATGTGGCCGCTACGGATGCCAGTGAGCTGAAAAAGCGGCTTCAATTGGCACTGAGCGAAGCCGATATCAAGGCATCGATTGGCGTTGCACTCAAATCCGAGGCGGGCTCGCTGCAAAAAGCCTTACAATTGGCCGATTCCCGCATGTATGAAGAAAAGCGCACAAAGCAGCGCCCGCCGGCCAATAACAGCCATGTTCTGAACTTCGGCCAAGTCTGAGCCGGGTTTGTTTTTATATAAACTGCAGGCTTATATCCCATGATTCCAACGATATTAGTTACCGGAGGCACCGGCTTCATCGGTAGCCACACCACAGTTGCCTTGCAGGAAGCGGGCTATCGTGTATTGATTCTGGATAACTTGTGCAATAGCAGCCCTACGGTACTGCGGCGCATCGAACAAATTACCGGTGTCGAGCCGGAGTTCGTTCAAGCCGATATCCGCGACGGTGGAGCCCTCGATACGCTGTTCCAGGCACATCAAATTACCGCTGTCATGCATTTTGCGGGCTTGAAAGCGGTGGGCGAGTCGACCCGGCTGCCGCTGGCTTATTACGACAACAATGTAAATGGCAGTGTGCAGTTGCTGAGCGCCATGCAGCGGGCCAGTGTGAATACATTTGTGTTTTCATCGTCGGCCACTGTGTATGGCGATCCGCAAAAACTGCCGCTAACCGAAGATCACCCCCGTTCGGCCACCAATCCTTATGGCCATACCAAGCTGGTGGTGGAAGATATTCTCGATAGTTTGTATAACGCGCAAGCGGGCTGGCGCATTGCGCGCCTGCGTTATTTCAACCCGGTGGGCGCCCACCCCAGCGCCCTGATTGGCGAAGCCCCGCAAGGCGTTCCCAATAATCTGATGCCCTATGTCGCCCAGGTGGCCACGGGCCAACGCGACAGGCTGCAGGTATTCGGCAACGATTACGATACGCCCGACGGCACCGGAGTGCGCGACTATATTCATGTCATGGATCTTGCGCAAGGTCACGTGGCGGCCCTGCGCTATTGCGAGCAGGCCCGGCAGGATCTGCTGACTGTCAATCTGGGTACTGGGAAAGGATACTCGGTGCTCGACATGGTGCGTGCCTTCGAGCAGGCGAGCCGGAAAACCGTGGCCTACGATATCGTGGCCCGCCGTCCTGGCGATATCGCGGCGTGCTGGGCCGATACGTCGCTGGCGGAGCAGAAGCTTGGCTGGCGCGCCGGAAAGAGCATCAAGGACATGTGCGAAGACGCATGGCGCTGGCAGGCGGCATCGGCAGGCTAAGTCCGAGGCTGAGGCTCCTGAGCAGATTGAAGCCTGCTTCAAGCCGCATCAGTGCCAGTCGGTCGGGGGCAGATTGTGATGTTGATCCCAGAAGTCGGTCGCGGTTTGCGGCGACGATATACCACGCACCAGGTCTCTCATGTGTTCGTCCAGAATAACGCTGTCTATGTTCTCGGCCGCGAGGAGGGTATCCGGGGATAGTGGCCGGGCAATGGCATAGCCCTGAACGTAATCAACTCCCATTTTTGCCAGCGCTTCCAGGGTCTCGCCGTTTTCAACCCATTCGGCAATGCTTTGCATGCCAAGATTGCGGGCCATGGCGACTATCGCTCCGACAATCGCCACATTGACCGGGCGTTCATTCATATTCCTGATGAAGGATCCGTCGATCTTGATTGCGTCGGCGGGCAGCTCGCTAAGATAGGAAAACGAGGTATATCCTGCGCCGAAATCGTCAAGGGCGATGCGCACTCCCAGCGCCTGCAGGCGTTTGATGAATCGCCGCGTGTTTTCCATATCGTGCAGGGCGACGCTTTCTGTAATTTCCATGCAAAGCATCTGGGCCAGATGTTCGAATCTGGCCAGTATGGCAAAGAAATCATCAACGAATTTCTCGTCGTTCAGCGACATGCCGCTCAGATTGATGCACACGAACCGGGTTTTTGGCAATTGCTCCTGATGGGTGTCCAGCCATTGCAGCGTTGTGGTGAATACCCATTTGTCGATAACCGAGATGGTGCCGCTTTCTTCGGCTGCGGCAATGATTCTTGAGGCTGGAATGAGCGCACCGTTCGAATCGTGCATTCTGAGCAGGACTTCGAAGTTCAGGGTTTCATAGGGGTCGTGCAGCGACATGATGGGCTGCATTTCGAGAAATAGTCGCTGCGGCGAGAATCCGCTGCCCAGTTCCTTGATCAGGTGCAGATCCTGGAGGTGATCCTGGAATGCCTGCGCATTGCGTTCGTAAACCATGACTTGACCTTGATTGGCTTTTTGAGCAGCCCTGCAAGCTCGGGCTGCCGTGGATATAGCATCTTGCGTTGATGTTTGCGTAGTAATTTCGACGAGGCCGACGGATGCCCTGGTCTGGAATGCTCGTGTTCCGATCTGGCATGGGGTAGCCCGAAGATCGTCTATGATTTTTTGCGAAATCTCTTTCGCCCGATCGATCGGGCAATTCTGAAACACGATAACAAACTCATCGCCACCGACGCGTCCCAGGTACTGTCCAGGGAGGAGTATGGATCCGACTCTCAGGCATACCTGTTTGAGCACATCATCGCCCGCGGTATGACCGTATAGATCGTTGATGATCTTGAGCGGGCTCAAGTCCATGTAGGCCAGAGCAAAGGGCTTGCCGGTAATCAACGACTTTAAAGATTCGTTCAGCTTTTCTTCAATCCCCCGCTGATTAAGTGTGTTGGTCAGTGGATCGTGATTGGCCAGAATGCGCAATTGAGCGATGGTGTGTGCCTGTTCTGTGATGTCTTGCAGGGAGCCTTCGATTCTGGAGCTGGCACGTACTGCCTTGGCCAGAAAATGCCGTTGCCTGGTGTGCTGGCCTGCCAGGTTCTGTATTTCTATTTCGGTATCGACGCCCTGCAGGGCCGCCGCCTTGAGCTTGTGCCAGTTTTCTGTGCCGAAGTAATCAGCCCAATGCCGTATCGTGTCCGCGCCTGGGATAAAGGCCAACATCTGCTCCAGTGCCAGATTAGTTCGTACGATAGTGCCGTCGTCTTCGAGGGTAAATAGTCCTATTGGCGTAACCTCATAAGTGCCTTGCAGCTCTGCCTGCGCCTGTATTCTTTCCAGACGCTCGATCCGCATGTGCTCGGCAATGGCCAGGGCAACGATCGTGCTCGACAGCAAGGCGGCCGCAACATTGATCAGGCTGCTGCTTAAAAAAGCGATATTCCGGGATTCCGCCAGAGTGTGGGCAATACCGGTGGTTAATACGATACCCAGAGAGATGCTGTACCAGAGCGCAACTCGGGATTGCGTCGCGATCAGAATGCGGCTTAAAAGAAAAATGGCTATGGCCATGCCAAACGTGGTGAGCAGCCACATTACGGGAAGAAACTGGGTGTATGGCAAGATGCCGGCGGCCACCAGCAAAGCCAGGCCCGCCCACAAAATGGCCCGCTGCATACGTGGAAAGTTAATGTGTGCCAGGTCGTTTGTAAACAGCTGGGTGAATAGCGAATATGTCAGCAGGTAATAAATTGCAATGGTCGTTTTTCTGAGAAACGGCAGCCAGGCGTAAGGAATTGCATGCCCCAGCCACTGCGTATCCCAGCCCATGGAAAGTGCACTGAGGCGCAGGTTGCCCAGCAGCCAGGCGGCAAACAGCAGATACATCCATTCACGATTGATCACCGCGAATATCAGGACTATCAGCGTCAGTGTGAGCAAGCCGCCTTCAAGTATGCCTGCGCTGCGGTCGTATTCCGTACCCGATTTCTCCATTTCGATGTTCGACCACAAGGTAGCCGACAGGCGCGCTTTGCCCAGGAAATCGGCCTTGCACAGAATCGATACGGGCAAGGCATTGTTCGAGATCCCGATGACAAAGCCCGATTTGACGTGCTGGACGCTACCCATCGCCTTGCTGCGATCCGCCTTGCCCAACAGGGCCTGTGTCGCGGCATTCCAGCAGGCCAGAGTTTGCGCATGTTCCGATGGAACCTCTACGCTCATGCTCTTTCCCTGACCTGAGGCGGGTATGACAAACGAAAACCATACAGGCGACTCCTGTGCCCGTATTGGATGCGAAGCGGCAAGCGGCTGCTCTTGAAGTTCGGTGAGCGCCTGGGCAGGGCTTTGGATGTTAGGTCCTTGGCTGGCCATACGCATGGCAAGCGGAGTGCCCGGCGTGAAATCGTACTGATTATTCAGGGTGAGCAGAGTCAGGATGGAAATAACGACAATACCGAGGGGTACCGCTCGAAATGAAAAATAATAGAGCAGTTGATCCAGAGCGGTAAGGTACTTTTTAGTGAAATTCCGGTGAAGAATTGTCAGCCATGCCATGATTCACCTTGTCGGAATTCGCTTGGTCCGCTCATCCAGATTCCTTTGTCCCTTGTTGTTTATATCTTTTAAACTCAATGGTATTGATGATATGGCATTTATAGCTTTATTTATGAGAGTTGGCATTGGTTGATTCCGAATAGTGGTTTTGGTTTGTAACGGAATCGGGCAGGTCAGTTTGCAAGTGCTTGAGTTTAGGTCTATTCGCTGTGGATTGCGATCGTTGGCGGCATTATTTCGTTTCCGGCAACAGGGTTTCGCTGGCGAACAGGCTGTGGAGCGGCTCGCGCGGACGCACTACATGATAGTGTTCGCCGTCGACCATGACTTCGGCAGCGCGTGGGCGCGTGTTGTATTGGCTTGCCATGGTAAAGGCATAGGCCCCGGCCGACATGATGGCGAGCAGGTCGCCCTGTTGCAGGGCGAGCATGCGGTCGCGCGCCAGCCAGTCCCCGCTCTCGCAAATGGGGCCGACAATATCGTATTTCCGGGCCGACTGACCGCGCGGCTCGACGGCTTCAATGCTATGCCAGGCGTCGTAGAGTGTCGGGCGGATCAGGTCGTTCATCGCGGCATCGACGACAGCGAAGTTCTTGGCTGTACTGTGTTTCAGATACTCGACCGTCGTCAGAAGCACGCCGGCATTGCCGACCAGGGAACGTCCGGGCTCCAGCACGATTTGCAGATGGCCCAGGTCGCGTGCCTGCAGGCGCTCGAACACCTGATCCAGCAATACCTTGGGCGACAGCGGCGTTTCGTCGGTGTAGCGTATGCCGATGCCGCCCCCCAGGTCCAGATGCCTGATGTGCACGCCTTGTTGCGCCAGCGTTTCGATCAGCGCCAGCAATTTTTCAAGCGCATCCAGGTACGGGCCGACTTCTGTAATTTGCGAACCTATGTGGCAGTCCACCCCTACCACGCGCAGGCTCGGCAGCGAGGCCGCCCGCTGGTACGTGGCCAGCGCGGCTTCAATCGCTATGCCGAATTTGTTTTCTTTCAGGCCCGTTGAGATATAGGGGTGCGTCAGCGCGTCGACGTCGGGGTTGACGCGCAGCGAGACGTCGGCAACGACACCCGTTTGGCCGGCCACCTCGGCGAGCCGTACCAGTTCGGCCTCGGACTCGACGTTAAAGCATTTCACGCCGGCCTTCAGGGCGGCCCGCATTTCCCATACTTGTTTGCCGACTCCCGAAAAAACGATTTTGGAGGGGTCGCCGCCTATGGCAAGTACCCGGGCAAGTTCGCCGCCCGATACGATATCGAAGCCGGCACCCAGGTTTTTGAATTCGTTCAGGACCGCCAGGTTCGAGTTGGCTTTCATGCCATAGCAGATCAACACATTGCGTTGGCCCACGGCTTGGCGGTAGGACTCCCAGGCATCGTTCAGCGCTTTGCGCGAATAGACATAGAGCGGGGTGCCAAATTCTTGGGCCAGTTTTGTCAGAGGGACGCTTTCAGCGTGTAGAACCCCATTCTGGAACTGGAAGTCGGGAGCAACGGTCATGAGCGGTGTTTCGGATGGATAAAGTGAGCAAGACAAGTGTGCGCGGGCGGGGCCGTTCCGGCGAAACGGTGTCGGCCAGCGAGCTTATTTAATGGGGGAGGCCTGCGCGCCGGTTTGGTCGGGCGCCTGCGTGGCCGGAAGCGGAACGCTGGTGGGTGGTTTGGTCAGGGACGCATCGGGCGGCGGAGGAGGCGGCATGTACAAGGGGCCTTTGTAGCCGCATCCTGCCAATGCCGCCAGCATGGCGAAGCTGGCTACAATACGGGGCATAGAACGGGCGGGTGTCGAGGTTCGGGACGCTTGCATGACAAAATTCCAAGTGCGGTAGTGTGTGATTATGAACGAAACTGAATTTCTTGCTCGAAGCGAAGCCATGCTTGACAGTCTGGAGAGTCAGTCAGACGACTGGGTCGCCCTGCACGACCTCGATATCGAGGCCAATCGCAGCGGCAATGTTCTGACCCTGATATTCAACGATGCGGTCCATATCGTGGTCAACAGCCAGGCTCCCATGAAGGAAATGTGGGTTGCCGCGCCCAGCGGCGGGTTTCATTATCGCTATGATGGACATAATTGGAATGATACCCGGGGCGGCCCCAATCTGGCCGAGGCCTTGTCGCAAATTTTTTCCGAAGCGGCCGGCGTGCCGCTCAAGGTCAGTGTGTAGCCGGATCAGGGGCCGAAAGTGGCGTAATCCGGCCCGACCCTAGAAGGGCACCTTGTCGGGCTGGGCGGCGCCGTTGCGCGTGGTGTTCCCGCCGCTCAATTGATTGAGCAGGTTCCCTATGCCGTCGTTGCTGCCGACGGCGGCGCCATTGCTGTCGAGGCTGTCGCCGGTAGGCAGCCCGACTCGCGCCACGGCTTGGCCGGGCGGGAATTCCGAGAAATAATAATCGCCGTCGATTTTGCTTAATCCTGGGGGCATAGGCCCGGGCGGTGTTTGCGGCTGGTCTTTTAGAGCAAAGCGCATGAAGTCGAGCCAGATCGGCAGAGCCGCGCCGCCGCCGGTTTCGCGATCACCCAGCGAGCGCGGCTGGTCGTAGCCCATCCAGGCTATCCCAACCAGCTTGGGAGTAAAGCCGGCAAACCAGGCATCGCGCGAGTCGTTGGTGGTACCGGTTTTACCGCCGATATCGTCGCGTTTGAGTTCACGGTGCACACGGGCTCCGGTACCGTACGTGGCCACACCGCGCAACAGGTCGTCCATGACATAAACGGTGCGCGGATCAATGGCGCGTGCCGCCGCGTCACCGGCAATGGTGGGCTTGGCCTGCATGATGACCTTGCCGCTGCTGTCGGTAACGTGATCGATGAGATACGGCGGGACGCGGTAGCCGCCGTTGGCGAACACGGAATACGCACCGGCCATTTGCAAGGGAGTGACACTGCCCGCGCCCAATGCAAGGGGCAGCACGGCGGGCTGGCGGGCACGGTCGAAACCGAAGCGGGTGATGTAGTCTTGCACGTATTTGGGGCCGACCGCCTGCATGATGCGGATGGACACCATGTTCATGGACTTGTACAGCGCCTGGCGCATGGTAAGCATGGGGTTGTATTCGTTGCCGTAATTCTTTGGCGTCCAGGCCTTGGAACCGGTTTGCGCCGCCGTGAGCGAGAATGGCTCGTTGGAAATTTGCGTGGCCGGCGTCAGGCCGCGCTCAAGCGACGAAGCGTACAGAAACGGCTTGAAGCTGGAGCCCGGCTGGCGCCACGCCTGCGTGACGCGGTTGAACTTGCCCTGGTCGAAATCGAAACCGCCCACCATGGCCTGAATGGCGCCGTCTTGCGGGTTCAAGGCCACAAAAGCCGCCTGCACCGACGGCATGTTGATGACTTCCCAATAATCGCCGTTTTTATGGATGTACACGACCGAACCACGCTCGATCTTGACTCCGGCCTTGGCGTTTTTTGCCAGGCCTCGCGCCACGACGCGCAAAGCCCGCTTGTCGGTGATGTCGATGATTTCCTGTGAGCTGCGTGCCACCGTGATCTTGTTGGGATCGGCCGACAGCACCAGGCCAGTCAGCAGGTCGCCGCTGTCGGAGTATTTTTCCTGGAGGTCATCGATGATGCTGTCGAGCTTGGCCGGGTCTTTTTCGATGCCGGCGGGAAGGTCGATGGTTTCTTCGGGGCCGGGATAGGCCGAGCGGCGCGTGTAGTCGAGTATGCCCGAGCGCACCGATTTATAAGCCTGTTCCTGGTCTTTGGAGTTGACCGTGGTATAGATATTGAATCCGCGCGAATAGATGTCGTCGTGGTAGACATCGAAAAGCAATTGGCGCGCCAGTTCGGCGACATAGTCGCCATGAATGGTGTAGCCGCCCGACGGCGTGCCGGCGGCCGACTTGATTTGAATGGGCTGCGCCATCGCCTGTTTGTATTCGGCGTCGGTGAGGTAGCCCAGGGCCTTCATACGGCCCAGCACATAGCCTTGGCGCACCTTGGCGCGCTGGAAATTGGCAATGGGATTGAAGCGCGAAGGTGCCTTGGGGATGCCGGCCAGCATGGCCGCTTCGGCCGGTGTGATTTCGGACAGGGGCTTGCCAAAGTAGGTGCGCGATGCGGCGGCAAAGCCATATGCGCGATGACCCAGGTAGATCTGGTTCATGTACAGATCGAGGATCTGGTCTTTGCTTAAATTGGCTTCGATTTTAAAGGTGAGCAGCAGCTCGTAGAACTTGCGGGTATAGGTTTTTTCCGACGACAGGTAAAAATTGCGCGCTACCTGCATGGTAATGGTGCTGGCGCCCTGGGATTTGGACATGTGCACGATGTTGGCGATCATGGCGCGCGCCACGCCCGACCAATCGATTCCGCCATGCTGGTAGAAGCGGTCGTCTTCGGCCGATAGAATGGCCGATTTCATTACATCGGGGATTTCATTGAATCGCAGCACGTTGCGCCGCTCTTCGCCGAACTCGCCGATCAATACCTTGTCGGCGGTATAGATTCGCAGCGGCACCCGGGGCCGGTAGTCCGTCATGGCGGAAAGATCGGGTAAATTGGGCCAGGCCAGCGCGAGGGCAAGGGCGCCTAGCAGCGCTCCGCATAACCCCAGGCCTGCGACAAAAATCGCCGTTTTGAGGAAAAAACGCCCAACCCAGGAATGGGATGCGGAGCCGGAATCGGATTTGGAGGAGGTAGGAGAACTCATTACGGGCGATTTTAAGTCTAACCAAGGTCAGACTATGATTTACGCATTAGGTTTCTGTAACCGAATAATGCAGTGTATCCGTCTATCGAGGGATTGCAAGTGAGATAATACACAAATGAACGACTCTTTATGTTGCGGCGCTGCGCCGACCGACCCTAAAGGCACCATCGATGCCTGTCGCTCCGAGGGAGTGACGCTGCCGTACGATCGGCCCATTTTCCTTGTCGGCATGATGGGTGCCGGCAAAACGACTATTGGCCGCAATCTGGCGCGATTGTTGAATCGCGAGTTTCTCGATCTGGATCACGAACTTGAAGCGCGTTGCGGAGTCCGGGTGTCGTTAATTTTCGACATTGAAGGCGAGGCGGGGTTCCGTCGCCGCGAAACCGCCCTGCTCGATGAATGTTCACGCCGGCCCGGCATTGTACTGGCAACCGGAGGCGGGGCGGTGTTGTCGGCCGAGAACCGCCGCTATCTGGGCGAACGGGGCGTGGTGATTTATTTGCATGCCAGCGGCGACGAGCTCTATCGCCGGGTGGCGCGCGACCGCAACCGGCCTCTGTTGCAAACGGCCGACCCGCGGGCGCGCATCCAGGTCTTGCTCGAGCAGCGCGAACCGCTGTACAGGGAGGTGGCGAGCCTTACCTTCGAAACCGGCGTCATGCCTATTGCCCAGGTGGTTCAATCCCTGATTCCTTTATTGCAAAATCACGAGATTCATTCATGAGCACGGTTCAAGTGAACACGCCCGGCGGGTGCTATCCCATTCATATTGCAGCGGGCCGCCTGGATCGCCTGGCCGACAGCATTCCTGCCGATGCCACGGCAATCGCCATCGTCACCAATTCAACGGTGGCGGGCTATTACGGCAAGCGCGCGGAGCAGGCCCTGGCCCAAACCGGCAAGCGCCTGGTGCGCATCGAACTGCCCGACGGCGAAGCCTATAAAGACTGGCAAACCCTGAACCTGATTTTCGACGCTTTGTTACAAAATCGTCTGGATCGCCGTGCCGTGCTGGTGGCTTTGGGCGGCGGCGTCATCGGCGATATCTGCGGTTTTGCGGCGGCCACGTATATGCGCGGCATACGTTTTGTCCAGGTGCCCACCACCTTGCTGGCCCAGGTCGATTCTTCGGTGGGCGGCAAAACCGCCGTTAATCATCCGATGGGCAAGAATATGATCGGCGCGTTCTACCAGCCGATTGCGGTCGAGATCGATACCGATGTCCTCAATACTCTACCCCCGCGCGAAGTAACGGCGGGTCTGGCCGAAGTCATCAAATACGGGATGATTATCGACGCCGATTTTTTTTCCTGGTGCGAACAGAGTGTAGCCGCCTTGAGGGCGCTGGATCCCGCCGCGCTTACCTATGCCATTCAGCGCTCGTGCGAGCTCAAGGCCTTGGTCGTTTCGCAGGACGAGCGCGAATCGGGTCTGCGGGCCATACTGAATTTTGGCCATACATTTGGCCACGCCATCGAATCGGGCCTGGGTTTCGGCACATGGCTGCACGGTGAGGCGGTAGGTTGCGGCATGGTCCAGGCGGCTGAGCTTTCGGCGCTTGCGCTGGGCTTGCCGACGGCGAGTGTCGAGCGCGTGCGGGCATTGGTCCAGGCCACAGGATGTCCGGTGCAGGCCCCCGATCTGGGCGCCGAGCGCTGGATCGACCTGATGCAGGTCGACAAGAAAACCGAAGCGGGCCAGCTGCGATTCATCCTGTTGCCGCAAATAGGCCAGGCGGTGTTCCAGCCGGCGCCCGCCGATGCATTGCGGACGGTTCTTGAAAGAACCGCCGTTGCCAGCCTCTGAGTGGCGGCCATGCCGGAACTCGCACTGTACGCCTGCCGCCCCGAGCAGTCGCGCGGCCGCCTTCATCCCGAGGCCGCGCCCAGCAATCGCAGCCAATTCCAGCGCGACCGCGATCGCATCATTCATTGCACGGCCTTTCGCCTGCTTGAATACAAGACGCAGGTTTTCATCAATCACGAAGGCGACCTGTTCCGCACCCGCCTGACCCATAGCATCGAAGTGGCCCAGATTGCCCGCTCCCTGGCCCGCAATCTGGGCTTGCACGAAGACCTGACCGAAGCGATTTCCCTGGCGCACGATCTGGGGCATACGCCGTTCGGTCATGCCGGCCAGGATGAGCTCAATGCCTGCCTGCGCGAGCTGGCTCCCGGGGTGGGTGGGTTTGAGCACAATTTGCAGAGCCTGCGTGTGGTCGATGAACTGGAAGAACGCTATGCCGCCTTCAATGGCTTGAATCTGTGTTTTGAAACACGCGAAGGCATACTCAAGCATTGTTCCCTGCGCCATGCGCGTCTGCTGGGCGAGGTTGGCGAACGTTTCGTAAACAAGACTCGGCCTTCGCTCGAAGCCCAGATCGCCAATCTAGCCGACGAAATCGCCTATAACAACCACGATATCGACGATGGGCTGCGTTCAGGGCTGATCTCTATAGAGCAACTGCAAATGCTGGAGATTTTTGCCACGCATTATGCCCAGGTGATGCGGCAGTATCCGAACCTGGAACGGCGCCGCGCGATTGCGGAAACGATACGCGCAATGATCAATACCCTGGTGCTCGACCTGACCGACACGACCCTGGCCAATATACGTCAGCATCAGCCCGATGGCGTCGACGCCGTGCGCCGCGCGCCCGCCTTGGCGGCGTTTTCAATATCCATGCGCCGCCAGGCCGATGCCCTGAAAAGCTTCCTGCTTGAAAACCTGTATCGTCATTACCGTGTCATGCGCATGACGAACAAGGCTCGCACCATTGTGCGCGATCTATTTGTGGCCTTTCTGAACGAGCCGCGTCTGCTGCCCCCCGACCACCAGCGTTCCGATCCGCTTTCGCAGGCCCGTGCCATTGCCGACTACATCGCCGGCATGACCGATCGCTTTGCGATTCGCGAGCACGAGCAGCTGTTCAATATGTAAATGCCCAGGGGCGGCCCTTGTGGCCGCCCCTGGGGCCCATCATCGGGATACCGCATCCGTAGGGGCAGGCCCAGTGCCTGCCCGGTGGATCGACGCATCGATTGTCCTATGGGCCGATACATCGGCCGCGCGATTTGCCGATCTGCCGATCAGCCATGCGCTGTAGGCCGATACAACTCCGGAAAAGATTACATACAGCACGATATGCCATGGCCGCCCGTCATTGGTCTTGAGCAATGCTGTTGCAATCAGGGGCGTGATGCCCGACGCGAATATGCCCGAGAACTGATAGACAAACGAAATCCCGGTATAGCGCACCTTGGTGTCGAACAGTTCGCAAAACAGCGCCGCTTCAGGTCCGTAGATGGAGGCGTAGAAAATGCCGAAAGGAATGATGATCGATAGCCAGACCACCATGACGTGATCGGAATAATTGGTCATGAACCAGAAGGCGGGCAGAGCCGAAAAGGCCGTGATCAGCGAACCCCAGAAATAGGTGCGGGTGCGGCCGTACTTGTCGGACACGGCGCCGAAGTACGGAATGAAGAAACACATTACGATGGCTGCGGCCATCACTCCGGTCAGGGCTTCGGTACGATTGATCTTGACCGTGTTGGTCAGGTAGCTGATCGCGAAAACCGCAAAAACGTTGAAGAAGACGCCATCGATATAACGCGCGCCCATCCCTTTCAGGATGTTGCCCGGGTAGCGTTTCATCATGTCGTAGAAGGGCACCTTCGATTCGGCGTTGGCTTCTTTGACCTTTGAGAATTCAGGGGTTTCCTGTACCGTCAAACGGATATAGAGTCCGACGAAAACGAGCAGGGCCGAGAGCATGAATGCGACTCGCCAGCCCCAGTCCAGGAATGCTTCGTTTGTCAATGTACCCGACAGCAGGGCCACGATGCCCGAGGCCAGGCACAGTCCGATCGACAGGCCGATTTGCGGCAGCGATGCGTAAAATCCGCGTTTGTTCTTTGGCGCATATTCGTAAGTCATGAGGACTGCGCCACCCCATTCTCCGCCCAGCCCCAGGCCCTGGACAATGCGGCACAAGAGCAGCAGGATGGGTGCCCAGATGCCGATCGAGTCGTAGGTGGGGATGAACGCAATCAGGAATGTCGCCAGGCCCATGATCATCAAGGTGAAGATGAGCATGCTTTTGCGGCCGATCTTGTCGCCGAAGTGGCCGAAAATAACTCCGCCAAAAGGCCGTGCAATAAAGCCCACCGCGAATGTGGCATAAGCCAGCAGCGTCCCGACCACGGGATCATGGCTGGGAAAATACAGCTTGTTGAATACCAGGCCGGCGATGACTCCATATAGGAAAAAGTCGTACCATTCGATGGTTGCCCCGATGAGCGAGGCGGTGACTACCTTCCTGATTGCTTTTTTATCTGGACTGGACATGTTGTCTCCTTGAAAAAGGGGCGCCTGCGGCAAATATTGCCGGGGCATGATGCTTTCTTTTTGTAGTGCTGGGTGCCGCTTGCTGCGCAAGACGCCCTGCCTGCCTCGGCAGGGCGCCGGTTTTCGTAACTAATGTGCCGGATGTCGGGCGTCTTCCAGAATGAAATCGGCCGCACGCTCGGCAATCATGACGACCGGCACATTGGTATTGCCTGAAACCAGTGTCGGCATGATCGATGCATCGACGACTCGCAAGCCCTGGATGCCGTGTACCTTTAATCTGCCGTCGACCACCGAGCCGGGGTCGCCGGCCGGTCCCATTTTTGCGGTACCCGAGGGATGGAAGATGGTCGCGCCGTTTTCACGGCAGAATTGCAGGATTTCATCGTCGGTCTGCACCGCCGCTCCCGGGCGAAACTCTCTTTTCATCAGGCGGTTCATGGGGGCGGCGGCCGCCAGGCGCCGGGCATATTTCACGCCCGCTACCGCGGTGCGCCGATCCAGATCGGTCGATAGATAATTCGCCTGCATCGAAGGCGCTTCGAATGGATCGGCCGACTTGATGTTGATTTCACCGCGCGATTCGGGCCGCAACTGGCAGATTGAATACGTGCAGCCCGAAAAATCATGCACCGCGCCTCCGGCCATGTCGGCCGACAGGGTGCCGAAGTGAAACTGGATATCGGGTGTGGCGTTTTCCTGCGGCAAGGCGCGGCAGAAAATGGCGCCCTGGTTAATGCCGATGGCCAGCGGCCCGCCCCTGAAAAGTAGCCACTGCAGGCCGATCTTGCTTTTACCCCAGAGCGTGCGCAGCTGGTCGTTGGTGGTGATGGGCTGGGTGACTTCGTAGATCAGGCGGATCTGCAAATGGTCTTGCAGGTTCTTGCCGACGCCGTCCAGGTCTTTGACGACGGGAATGCCGAATTTGCTCAATAATCCCGATGGGCCTATGCCTGATAGCTGCAGCAACTGGGGCGATTGAATGGCGCCGGCCGAGAGTATGACTTCCCGATTGGCCGACAAGGTGTGTTCGGTGCCGTTCTTTTTATAGCGTATGCCGCAGGCCCGTGTGCCTTGCATCAGCACGGCCATAGCCTGCGCATTGGTTTCGATGCGCAGATTGGGCCGGCCGCGAGCGGGGTTCAGATAGGCGACAGCCGTCGAGCAGCGTTTGCCTTTGCGTGTGGTGAGTTGGTAATAGCCAACCCCTTCCTGGTCGCCGGTATTGAAGTCGCGAAGTTTTCGCAAACCCAGGGAGGCTCCGGACTGAATCAAGGCCTCGACGAGCGGATGCCGGGTTTTGATGGACGTGGCATTGAGCGGGCCGGCGGTGCCGCGGGTGGGGCCCGCCCCCAGGTCATTGTTTTCCAGCTTGCGAAAATAGGGCAGGCAATCTTCCCAGCCCCAGCCGGGATTGCCCTGTTGCACCCAGCGGTCGTAATCCTGCTTCTGGCCGCGTATGTAGATGAGCCCATTGATGGAGCTCGATCCGCCCAGTGTTTTGCCGCGCGGCCAATAGATTTTGCGCCCCATCATGTTGGCGTCCGGGTCGGTATAGAAGCCCCAATTCAGCTTTTTGTGAAACATGGTTTTGCCGTAGCCGATAGGGATATGGATCCAGGGATTGCGATCCGGCGGTCCGGCCTCGAGCAGACACACGGAATATTTGCCGTTTTCGCTCAGTCTGTTGGCCAGCACGCAGCCTGCTGATCCCGCGCCTACGACGATGTAGTCTACGGTGTGTGGCATGTTGTCTCCGGTTCTATTGCTCAATCTATCGAAAAATGGAGATTGGCGAAAAGTATTTATTGGAATTTGCTTATCTGGGTGTGCGTATTGAAAATCGTTTAATGGAACACCATATTTCAATACTTATTGATTTGCGTGTGCGCCGCAAGATAGAATCAAGCCCTATTCCGCTGCTGAAACAATATATTCCGCTGGTGTTTCAGTATTGAACCGGGTGCTGTCTCTGCTGCAAGGCAAATTGCATGTCCAATGAGTCTTCTCGTTATTTGCGTGTTCCCAGCCTGCTGGAGCAACTGGCCCGCACCCAGCACCCGCAAACGCTGGCGCAGTTGGCGCAGCGCCTGGATCTGCCCAAGACGACGCTGATGCGCATGCTGCGCTCCCTGGTCGAGTCCGGCCTGGTTGTCCAGACACCCAATGAACGGGGCTATGTGCTGGGGCCGCGCGCGACTCGCCTGGCCCTGGCTACCCTGCGCACGCCGAGCTTTTCCAGATCGTCGCGGGCGATTCTGGGCCAGCTCGTCGAGGTGCTGGGCGAAACCTGCAATCTGACGACACTGGACGGCGACGAGATACGCTATCTGGAGCGTGTGGAAACGCATCATCTGCTGCGCCTGCAACTGGAGGTGGGCACTCACGTTCCCTTGCACTGCACGGCAAGCGGCAAGCTGATGCTGGCCTCGCTGGAGCCCGCCCATTGCGCGCAGATCCTGGGGCGGATCAAGCTGGGCAGTTTTACGCCGCGCACCTTGACTGACCGGGCTGCGCTCGAAGCGGAACTTGCGGACATCCGTCAGCGCGGCCTGGGCATTGATCGCGAGGAGTTCGTACTGGGCATGGTGGCGGTCGCGGTGCCGGTGCTGGACGCCCAGAAGAAAGTCATAGCGGCCGTAGCGTGCCACGGCCCCAGCGCGCGAATTTCACTGGAATTCCTGCTGAACTCGGTACCGACCCTGAAGAAGGCGGCGCTCGCCATGGGCGCCGCATTGGGCGACGATTCCATGCTGTGGTAGGGGCCGCCCTCGGGCCTGTCCGTTCAGGCCGGCAGGTGGGCGCCCAACAGTGGCTTCAGGTAGCGCCCGGTGTGGCTGGCCGGTGTGGCGGCGATGGTTTCAGGAGTGCCTTGCGCGACGATGCGCCCGCCCCCGTCGCCGCCTTCCGGACCCATGTCGATCACCCAGTCTGCCGTTTTTATGACATCCAGATTGTGCTCGATAATGACTACGGTATTGCCGGCATCGACCAGTTGACGCAGTACTTCCAGCAGCAGCGAAATATCCTGGAAATGCAGGCCGGTGGTGGGCTCGTCCAGGATATAAAGGGTGCGGCCGGTGCTGCGCTTGGACAGCTCGAGCGATAATTTGACGCGCTGCGCCTCGCCGCCCGACAGCGTCGTGGCGCTTTGCCCCAGGCGCACGTACGACAGGCCTACATCCATGAGCGTGTTCAGCTTGCGCGCCACCGTGGGCACGGCCTCGAAATACGGCAGCGCCTGCTCGACGGTCAGGTCCAGCACTTCGCTGATGGTGCGGCCGCGGTAGCGGATCTCGAGGGTTTCGCGGTTGTAGCGCTTGCCGCCGCACACATCGCAAGGCACATACATATCGGGCAGGAAATGCATTTCGACTTTGACGACGCCATCGCCCTGGCAGGCTTCGCAGCGTCCGCCCTTGACGTTGAAGGAAAAGCGCCCCGGGTCGTAGCCGCGTGTGCGCGACTCCGGGACACTGGAAAAGAGCTCGCGTATCGGCGTGAACATGCCGGTATAGGTGGCCGGATTGCTGCGCGGCGTGCGCCCGATAGGACTCTGATCGACATTGATGATCTTGTCGAAATGCGACAGGCCGTCCAGCGACTCGTAAGGCGCGGATTCGGTCTGGGCCCGGTGCAGTTGCTGGGCGACGGCGGTGGCCAGGGTGTCGTTGATCAGGGTGGATTTGCCCGAGCCCGAAACGCCTGTAATGCATACCAGGCGCCCGGCCGGGAGCGCCAGGTCGACCGCCTTGAGGTTGTTGCCGGTACAGCCTTTGAGATACAGCCAGTCGAGCCCGTCGTTGACCGGTCGCCGGACCGGTATTTCGATGCGCCGCGCGCCACTCAGGTACTGGCCGGTCAGGGAATCGGGATTTTCGGTCAGGGTTTGCGGCGTGCCGGACGCCACGATCCGGCCGCCGTGTTCGCCGGCCCCGGGGCCCATGTCGATCACGAAATCGGCCGAACGTATCATGTCTTCGTCGTGTTCGACCACGATCACGCTGTTGCCCAGGTCGCGCAAATGCTGCAGGGTTTCGATCAGGCGGTCATTGTCGCGTTGGTGCAGCCCGATCGAGGGCTCGTCCAGCACATACATGACGCCGGTCAGGCCCGAGCCGATCTGGCTGGCCAGGCGTATGCGCTGCGCTTCGCCGCCCGAAATCGTGTCGGCGCTGCGGTCCAGCGACAGATAATTGAGTCCGACATTATTCAGGAACTGCAGGCGGGCTTCGATTTCACGCACAATGCGCTCGGCGATTTCCTTTTTGGCGCCCGTCAGCTCGAGCGCCTGGAACCAGGCCAGGCACGCCGACAGGGGCATTGCTTCGACTTCGAAAATGGCGCGGCCACGCCGTTCGGCCGTACCCACTTCGTGGCCAATCAGCACATGGCGCGCTTCGGTGCGCAGGCGCGAGCCGCCGCAGTCGGGGCAGGTTTTGGTGTGCCGCAGCTTGCCGAGGTCTTCGCGTACGGCGTTCGAGTCGGTTTCGCGCCAGCGCCGCTCAAGATTGGGAATAATGCCTTCGAAAGCATGTTTCTTGACGGTCGAGCGGCCTTTTTCGTTCAAGTACAAAAATGGAATTTCTTCCAAGCCCGAACCGTACAGCACACATTGCCGCACTTCGGCGCTGAGCTCCTCGAAAGGCGTGTCGATATCGAAGCCGTAATGCGCGGCCAGGCTGGTCAGCAGTGTATGGGTAAAGGCGTTGCGGCGATCCCAGCCATGCACCGCGCCGCTTGCCAGGCTGAGTTCGGGAAAGGCGACGACGCGCTTCGGGTCGAAAAAATCAACATGGCCCAGGCCGTCGCAGGCGGGACAGGCGCCCACGGGATTATTGAAACTGAACAGGCGCGGTTCCAGCTCGGTCAGGCTGTGATGGCAAACCGGACACGCGTAGCGGCTGGAAAAAGCCTGTTCTTCGCCGGTATCCATATTCAGGGCAAGCACCCGGCCTTCCGCGAGATTCAAGGCTGTTTCAAAGCTTTCGGCCAGGCGTTGCTGGCTTTCGGGCCTGATGCGCAGCCGGTCTATGACGACGTCCACATCGTGCTTCTCGGTTTTTTTAAGCGGAGTGAGTTGATCGATTTCGATCATCTCGCCGTTCACCCGCAGCCGCACGAAGCCCTGCGCCTGCAAGCTGGCGCATTCATCTTCGAAACTGCCTTTGCGCGAGCGTGCCAGGGGGGCGAGGATAGCCAGACGGGTATCTGCGGCCCAGGTCATGACTTTGTCGACCATCTGGCTCACGCTTTGAGCTTGCAGCGGCAGGCCGTGATCGGGGCAATAAGGGGTGCCGACCCGCGCGTACAATAGGCGCAGATAATCGTGGATTTCGGTAATCGTGCCTACGGTGGATCGCGGATTGTGGCCCGCCGACTTCTGTTCGATCGAAATCGCCGGCGACAGGCCTTCGATCAAGTCTACATCGGGCTTGTCCATCAGCTGCAGGAATTGCCGGGCATAGGCCGACAGGCTTTCCACGTAGCGGCGCTGCCCTTCGGCGTATAGCGTGTCGAACGCCAGCGACGATTTTCCGGATCCGGATAGCCCTGTTACCACTACCAACTTGCGCCGCGGCAGGTCGATGGAGATGTTTTTCAGGTTGTGCGTACGGGCGCCCCGGATGCGAATCGCGTCCATCTGGTTCTTTCAGGTATTTCAAAGGCTAACTTGCTACTATAGCGCGCAGTCCCGATCTTTGCGCAGGGCGCGTGGGTTCGGGCACTTCAGGCAGTGCGCAGGACCCTGTTTTTCAAAGAAGAGTTTTCATGACCCACCCTACCCCTCATCCGGGCAAATCCGAGCGTCTCAGGCTAAAGCTGACCCCCACCGAACGGCGCGCCAGCACCATGCTGGCTCTGTTGTTTGCCTGTCGCATGCTGGGACTATTTTTGCTGACCCCTGTTTTTGCCGTGGCGGCGCACACCATACCCGGGGGCAACGATGCCGCCAAGGTCGGGCTGGCGCTGGGCGCCTACGGTCTGACGCAGGCCCTGATGCAAATTCCCTTGGGCATGGCGTCCGATCGTTACGGTCGCCGCCCCGTCATCGTATTCGGCTTGTTGCTGTTCATCGCCGGCGGGGTGATTTGCGCCCTGGCCAACGATATCAACTGGATTATTGCCGGCCGTGTGGTTCAGGGCCTGGGCGCCATTTCCGCCGCCATCACGGCCTGGCTGGCCGATGCAACCCGGCCTGAAGTTCGCACTCGCGCCATGGCCATGGTGGGCGGTTCGATCGGCATTTCCTTTGCCGCATCGCTGGTGCTGTCGCCTTTGCTGGTCGGTGAGTTTGGCCTGTCGGGCCTGTTTTGGGCCATCAGCCTGCTGGGCTTCGTGTGCCTGCTGATCGCCACCTTTGTCGTGCCGGTCGTGCCCTTGGCCAAAGCCCCTATCGTGCAGGTCAAGCCGCGCGACGTCCTGGCTCACGCCGACCTGCTGCGCCTGAACTTCGGGGTGTTCTGCCTGCATTTTGTACTGATGTCGATTTTCATCGTGGCGCCCGGCCTGCTGGCCCGCCTGGGCGGCTACGACTCGGCGCATTTGTGGGAAGTCTATCTGCCGGTGATTCTGCTCTCGTTCGTGCTGATGGTGCCGGCCGTGTTCTACGCTGAAACACGCCACGCGCATAAAGTCGCACTGGAGGTTTCAGTGGCGGGCCTGGTCGTGGTGCTGGCGCTCATGCCCTTGGCCAGCCATGCTTTCCTGGCGCTGGTGGCAACGTTTGTGGGTTTCTTTGTTGCCTTCAATATTCTGGAAGCCCTGCAGCCTTCCCTGGTGTCGCGAGTGGCTCCGCCCGAGTTCAAGGGCCTGGCCCTGGGTTTCTACAATACGGCCCAGGCCCTGGGCGTATTCATGGGCGCGGTGGTGGGCGGCCTGCTGGCCTCGTACGGCGACGCTTCCAAGGTGTTCCTGGTGGCTTCCGCCCTGACTTTTGTCTGGTTCCTGATTGCCCGCGGCTTCAAGGGGCATGGCTGAGCCGATCCGGTATTTTTGATTGCGCTTCAGGCTTGACCAGAAGGGCAGCCGCCATGGCCGCCCCTACCCGCGTCCTGCGATATGCCGGCGCCCGTTCGGAAGAGCAGCCATCAGGGCGGATAACACAAAGGCCTTAATCGAAGGCTCCCCGGCCGATGACATGCCTTCCCAGGCATGGCCTTATATCGACGAGGGATGCCTGCAAAGCGCCGTGACTTCCATTTCCATATAGGGAAACAAGGGCAGGCCGCTCAGGATCTGGTGCAGTTCGTCGTTGTCTTGTACATCGAAGATGCTGACGTTTTCATATTTGCCGACGACGCGCCAGATGTGCAGCCATTTGCCTGATTTTTGCAGGGCCTGTGAGTACTGCTTTTCTTCGAGCTTGATGGCATTGGCCGTATCGGCCGGCATGTCGAAGGGTATGTTCACCGTCATTTGAACTTTGAACAGCATGGCGCTTCTCCTGGGTGCGGTTAGTTGGCCTGGATGCCGGCTTCCTTGATGATTCGGCTCCATTTGCTTTCTTCGGAAGCCAGGTACGTCTTCAATTCGGCCGGCGAGCTCCCTACCGCCTCGGCGCCTATGGTACTGAATGTAGCCTGGACCTTGGGCGTTTTCATGGCATCGAGCATGGACTTGTTCAGCCTGGCAACGATGTCGGGCGGCGTGCCGGCCGGCACGAATGTAGCGAACCAGGGTGTTAGATCGTAGCCCGGCAGGCCGCTTTCCGCAACGGTGGGAACATCCGGCAAGGTGGCCGACCGTTTGCTGGTGGTGACCGCTATGGCTTTGAGTTTGCCCGACTGGATGTGCGGCTTGGCCGAGGTGATGCTGTCGAACATGAAATCCACTTGGCCGCCCAGCAAATCGGTCATGGCGGGGCCGCTGCCTTTGTAGGGGACATGCATCATCTTGATGTGCCCCAGGCTATTGAACAATTCTCCAGCCAAATGTATAGAGGTTCCCACCCCGGCCGAGGCGAATGTGTATTTGTCCGGGTTGGCCTTGGCCAGGGCCAGTACATCGGCAACCGTGTTGACGTCTTTCCGGCTTGCCTGCGTGACCAGTATGTTGGGCACATACGCCAGCAAGGAGACGGGCTCGAAATCCTTGATGGGATCGTAGTTCAGGCTCTTGTACAGAGACGGATTTACGGCCATGCCATTGGCCGCGATCATGATGGTGTAGCCGTCGGGCTTCGAGTGGGCAACGTGCGATGCGCCAATATTGCCGCCCGCGCCAGGGCGGTTTTCGATGACAACCGCCTGGCCCAGTTCCTTGCTCATTTGCTCGCCCAGCGTGCGGGCAATCACGTCCATGGCGCCGCTGGGAGGGAACGGCACCACCCAGGTAATAGTGCGTGTCGGGTAGTCGGCGGCCTGGGCCGGCAGGCCCAGGGCCCATGGCAGTGTCGCGGCGGCGGCCAGGACCAGAAGTTTTCTTTTGGCGTTGTTGAATTTCATGCTTATCTCCAGATATCAAATACGTGTGGTGTGGTTTCAAGCTTTCTGAAAGGGCGAATCAAAAGCCGGGTCTCCTGGCTCCTAGCCTTTACGCCTGTAATGCATCAGCTTGTCTTCATCCAGTGCGATTCCCAGGCCGGGGCCAGTGGGGACCTTCAGTGAAAAATCGGCGTACTCGGGCCGCTCGACGACAATATCGTCCTTGAGCAGCAGGGGGCCGAACAGTTCGGAGCCCCAGCCCAGGCGCGGCAGGGTACTGAATACGTGGGCGGCGGCTATCGAGCCGATGCTGCCCTCGAGCATGGTGCCCGCGTACAAAGCCATGCCGGCGGCGTCGCCGACGGCGGCGGTCCTGATTGTGTTGTAGAGCCCGCCTGCCTTGGCGATTTTCAACGCCAGGACATCGGCCGCGCCCCTCTTGGCAATGGCCAGGGCGTCGGCCGGCGTGTGGATGGCCTCGTCGGCCATGATGGGTACGATAAAGCGGCTTGCAAGCCGCGCCAGGCCATCGATGTTGTCGCGGGCGATGGGCTGCTCGACCAGGTCTATGCCGGCAGCCTCCAGTTGCGAGATGGCTTTGGCGGCATCCGCTTCGCTCCAGGCCTGGTTCACGTCCACGGTTATGCGGACATCGTCGCCCAAGGCTTGTTTGATGGTGGTTACATGCGCCACGTCTTCCCGGATGCCGCGGCGTCCCACCTTCAGTTTGAAGGTATCGTGCCGGCGTGAGGCCAGCAGGCTCTGCGCTTCGGCTATGTCTGTTTGGGTATCGCCGCTGGCCAGGGTCCAGAGCACCGGCAGGCGCTCACGCACTGCACCTCCCAGCAAGGTCGATATCGGTACCCCCAGGCGCTTGCCTTGGGCATCGAGCAATGCCGTTTCAATCGCGCATTTGGCGAAGCGATTTTCTTGAGCGATCGTTTCCAGGCCTTGCATGGCGGCATGGATATTTTGCGCATCCTTGCCGATCAGGGCCGGCGCCAGGTATTGGTCGATGCACAGCTTGATGCCCTCGGGGCTTTCCGCTCCGTAGCTCAGGCCGCCTATCGTGGTGGCTTCCCCCAGGCCTTCAATATCGTCCGAAGCCTTGATCCTGACGATGACCAGCGTCTGGCGGTTCATGACGGCCATGGCCAGTTTGTGGGCCCGGATGGTCGGCAGATCGACAATGATCGCTTCGATGGAAAGCAGGGTGGTGCTTGGTTTCATACTTTTAAAGTAGTGGAAAATGGACGATGGAATTTAAAGAAGCATTGAGCTATCTTCCGGAGCTTAGTATTCTTAAGGCTTTGGTGGGTTTTGTCCAAGATCAAATAAGTTGCTATGAATACTTTATAGGTATGGGTTATGGAACTCAGACAAATACGCTACTTCCAGTGCGTAGCCGAGGAGCTCAGCTTTACCAAGGCGGCGGCGCGCCTGCATATGGCCCAGCCACCGCTCAGCCGCCAGATCCGTCAACTGGAACAGGAACTGGGCGCGGAACTGTTCGAGCGCCTGGGGCGATCGATACGGCTGACGGACGCCGGCAGGTTTTTCCTGGATCAGGTAAGCCAGGTGTCCCGGCGGCTGGAAGATATTGCGGTGGCAACCCGGCGGATTGCCGAAAAGCGCAAGAAGTGGTTCGGCATAGGTTTTGTGCCCTCGACCTTGTACGGCTTTGTCCCCGCCTTCGTTCGGCAGGTGATTGCGCTGGACGATCAGTTTGAAATCGGCCTGGCGGAGATGACGACCGTACAGCAGTTCGACGCCTTGAAGACCGGGCACATCGACGTAGGCGTAGGGCGCATATTGCTGGAGGATCCGGAAATCGAGCGCCTGGTTCTCGTGGACGAGCCCTTGATGGTTGTTGTGCCCCGGAATCATAGGTTGTCGCGGCATGCCCGGGTGCGGCTGGAGGACATCTTGTCCGAACCCCTTATCCTGTATCCCGCCAAGCCCAGGCCCAGTTATGCCGACCATGTTGTCGGCCTGTTGGAGAAACATGGCCATGTGCTTAAAATCGCCATTGAAACCAATGAAATGCAAACGGCGGTGGGCCTGGTGGCGACCGGATTGGGCATTACCCTGGTGCCCGGCTCGGTGCACCGCCTGCACCGGGACGATATCGATTACCTGGCACTGGATGCGCCCGATTTCACCTCACCCATCATGATGAGCTGGTTGAAGAAAAACGATTCGCCGTTCCTGAAGGAAGTCATAGGCCTGGCCAAGAAAAGCGCCATCGATTATTACGGACAGGGGCGGGCTTAGGGCCTTTTCCTGGCGGGCGACAGGGCTATGCGGGCCTGATGGCAAGGTGGAAGCGGCTTCTGTGGCCTTGGCTGGATGAAAGTATCTTCGTGCGAATACCCGTTCGCTACACGTTTGACTGCAAATCGTCGATAATAGGCTTTATGTGAAATTTTTACGGTAGATATCGCCATGGCATCGGTCAATAAAGTCATACTCGTAGGCAATCTGGGACGCGATCCCGAAGTCCGCTACAGCCCCGACGGCGCGGCAATCTGCAATGTATCCATTGCGACCACATCCCAGTGGAAAGACAAGGCCACCGGGGAAAAGCGCGAAGAAACCGAGTGGCATCGGGTCGTGTTTTACAACCGCCTGGCTGAAATCGCCGGCGAATACCTCAAGAAGGGCCGCTCGGTCTATGTTGAAGGCCGCCTTAAAACCCGCAAGTGGCAAGACAAGGACACCGGCGCCGACCGCTTCAGCACCGACATCGTCGCCGACCAGATGCAAATGCTGGGTGGCCGCGAAGGCGAAGGCATGGGGGCGGGCGGTGGTGGCGGTGGCTTCAGCAGCTCGGCTCCGCAACAACAACAGCAGCAACAGCGCGCTCCGCGTCCCGCCCAGGGCGCACGCCCCGCCGCGCCGCAGGCCGCTCCGGCCAATCTGGCTGATATGGACGATGATATTCCGTTCTAGTTCGCCCGGAAAATTATCGATTCCAGCTTGTGATGAAAACCTCTGCCAGATAATCGTTCTGGCAGAGCTTTTTGGTACTGGCGCTGCAGATTTATGTATTGAGCGGGATTAGGCGGGGTGAAGCGCAGCGTGTCTTTGACGCGAGCTGGCCGTCGCTTCGGGGATGTTGGCAGAGGGCGGGTGGTTCTCCGCCTCACCACCCATACGCCTCAACGAACCAGCTCATCCAATATCCCGATTTGCTCGCCAAGAGGCAGGTTCGCATCAATGATGGGGATACTGCCATTTTGAACCGAGGCAGGTCGTTTCAGCGCGTCGACATAAGCCTCCCAATGATCAAGTTTCCATTGGTCGCGCGGGTCGGCCCGGGCAATAAGGCGTTCTTTGCGCACAGCCAAGGATAGTTCCAGCCAGACATGGCGAAGGCGCGTCTGGGCAGGAAACCCCAGCTCCTGCGTTGAAAACAACGCCAATGAAGCCAACTCCCGGCTCCATGGTCCGGGGAAAACCACATCCAGTCCCAGCACAAGCTGGTCCCTGGCAATACGCAGCGTGCTCAGGTATTCCAGGTCGCGTACTTTTTCCTTGAACAGCGGGCTATCCCGGTCGTTGGGGGCTTGCCCGAGCGCTTCCAGCAAACGGCCCGACCAGCTTTCGCTGACTACGTCTTTGTCCAGGATGCCCCAGGCACGGCCTTTTTCCCGTTGCTGCGCAACGAAATATTGGGTCAGGAACGATTTGCCGGTTCCGGCGTGGCCCAGGATGAAAAGAGCGGTTGGCTGGTGCATGGGCTATTTGGCGATCAGGGGATTTCGGTATGTTCCTTCAGCGGCGTGTCGTCCCGTACCGGCACGGTCTGGCGCTCGATCATGCGGCGCACGCGCGGCGGCTCCGTGCCGCGGTGGAGCGCCAGGAGCCTGTCGAAAACCTCGGCATCCGCCTGTGTGCGCCGCTGATGGTGGCGCACATATTCCACCCAGGTGGGCACATGATAGCTTTCCGTCCAGATGCGGGGGTTTTCAAGGTCGCGCAGAAGCGCCCAATGGCGTGCTCCGTCCCGGATGCGAATGCGGCGGCGAAGAGCCATTGCGATGAGGAAGGCGGGAACATCGCCCTGCGCGATCTCGTACTCCAGCATGATAAGAATGGGGCCGCTGCGCGGCTTCAAGTCCAATTGCAATTCCGGTTCATTGAAGCGATTCAGGGGGTCGAGATTCAGCGTGCCGAACTCCGGCAAGGCAAAGCGCAGCCCCATCATGGCTCCCAGGACCAGCGCGACGCCGGAGGCAATAAGTGCCGTGGCCACTCCCTGGGCATCGGCCGTCATGCCCCAGAGCCAGCTGCCTGCCGCCATGCCGCCAAAGGTAGCGGTCTGATAGAGTGCGAGCGCGCGCCCGACGACCCAGCGTGGCGTGGAGAGCTGTACCGTTACGTTAAAGAGCGACAAGGCCAGTACCCAGCACGCTCCGGCAGGCAATAGCGCGATACAGCTCAGCCACATTTTGTCGCTGAATGCGAGCAGTGCGGCGCTCAGTGCAAAGCCCAGGAAGCTTGCGCGCACGATCGTCTCATTGTTCCAGCGTTCACGCACCCACGCGTTGAGCAATGCTCCGCCGATGGCGCCGGCACCGAAACAACCCAGCAAGATACCATAGGTCAGGGCGCCGCCCTTTACCAGGTCGCGTGCGACCAGCGGCAACAGCGCGAGGATCGAGACCGCGGCAAGCCCGAAGACAAACCCGCGGAACATCACCTTCACCAGGTTGGGCGACATGGCGATGTAACGCAGGCCTGCTGCGATGGCGCTTCCGAACGCCTCGCGCGGCAGGCTGCGCGGCGAGTGTTGTGGCTTCCAGCGCGCAAGCGCCACGATAAGGGCAATGTAGCTGACCGCATTCAAGGCAAATGCAAACGCCGCGCCGGCGACCGCGACGATAAGGCCCCCGACGGCGGGGCCCACGCTGCGCATGAGGTTGTAGCTCATGCTGTTTAGCGTTACCGCCCCAGGAAGATCTTCTCGCGGAACAAGATCGCCCATCGAGGCCTGCCACGATGGATTATGCAGCGCCGTGCCGCAGCCGATAAAGAAAGTGAAGGTCAGCAGCAACCACGGCGTAAGCAGCCCGGCTATGGCAAAGACCGCAAGCACGGCTGAAACCAGCATCATCGCGGTTTGCGCCGTCAGCATGATATTGCGGCGGTCGAAATTGTCGGCAAGCGCTCCGGCGGCGAGCGAGAAAATCATGATCGGCAAGGTGGTGGCCGCCTGCACCAGGGCCACCATATCGTCCGAATCCGAGATCGTTGTCATTAGCCATCCGGCCCCGACCGCCTGGACCAGGCCGCCAAGGTTGGACGCCAGCGTTGCGGTCCATAGCGCGCGAAAGCTGGCGTGTCGAAACGGGGCCAAGGGTGATGTTGTTTGGGGAATCTTGAAGTCTCCTGTATGCATGCCCGAGATTCGTATGCCAGCCCAAAAACAGACTCTTGTGTCGGCGCAGACCGCCAGGCTCACTTGGTTTGGAAACGGCTACGCCGGATGCTCATGGGCCTATTTTTCACATTGAATTTATTGTAACAGTGGAACTGCGCTCACCACTCGACTTTATCGATACTTATAAAATATCGAATAATTTAATTGTTTGACCAATAATTGTATTAGACCTATACTCCGCGGCAAAGCTCAAGCCGAGTTCGTTTTTGCCGGGCTTGTTTTTCAATGGCTGAGGTACGGGCGGGTATTGAAGCAATGCAAAGCCGCCGGAATTATGGGGAGTAGGCAAATGACGCAGAAGAGCGGAGCAATTGTCGGCGGCGCGGAAGAATTTGTGGAATACCTGCGGGAAGGTCCGCTTGCTGTGGTGCGGCTGAACAGGCCCGATCGGCTCAACGCCCTGTCCGAGCCCATGAAGGACAGGCTTGGCGAATTGTTTGAACAGCTTGGGCGCGACGATTCAGTGCGAGCCGTCCTGCTTTGTGCGGCGGGGCCCGCTTTTTGCGCCAGCGGCGACATTACGACGATGGGCAACTTTACCGTCGCGTCGGCGCGTGATCGAATCAAGCGGGCCCATCGCATGATATTGGGGTTGGCGAACATGGAAAAGCCCGTCGTGGTCGCTGTTCGCGGCGCGGTGGCCGGAATTGGCTGGAGCCTGGCCATGGCCTGCGATGTGATCTACGCATCGGATACCGCCTATTTCTCGCAAGTCTTCAAGAATGTGGGCCTGGCGCCCGATGGCGGCGGGGTTTACTTCCTGGCGCAGAACCTGGGTGTGTTGAAAGCCAAAGAGCTGGTGCTTTCGGGCCGGAAGTTGTCGGCAAGCGGGGCTCTCGGCCTTGGTTTGGTGGCTCGAGTCTCGCCCGATGCGGTGCTGGAACAGGAAGCCAAGGCACTGGCTGAAAAGTTGGCCGCGGGCCCGACCTATGCATATGGCGTAGGCAAGAAAATGTTCAAGCAAATATCCACCCCGTCGCTGGAAAGTTTTCTGGACGCCGAAGCCTGGGCTCAGTCCACCGCGCTGATGAGCCACGACCATGTGGAAGGGGTGCGAGCATTTTTGGAGAAACGAAAGCCGCAATTCAAGGGCTGTTGAATCACCCTTGAATTGCATAGGTTGGGAATCGTCGTACAAGCGCGTTGGTCGGGCGGTCATTTGAATCAGGAGAACACAATGAAGCGAGGTTTCTGGTGTGCTGTGATTTTCACAGGAATTGCAACGCTGGGCCCAGTCCGGTTCAGCCAGGCGCAAGAGTATCCCACTCATCCTATCCGACTGATTGTCGGCTATGGCGCCGGGGGCGGAACGGACATGATCGCCCGCCTTGCCGGAGCCTATATGGCGAAGGAACTGGGCCAGCCCATTGTGGTGGAGAACAAGCCGGGTGCGGGCGGGAACATCGCCACCGAAGCGGTGGCCCGCGCACCCGCCGATGGCTATACCTTATTGCTGGCCGTCAACAACGTGACCATCAATCCGTATATCTACAAGCATATGGCTGTCGACATCGAGAACGATCTGCGCGGCGTGAGCATCATTGCAAACTCTCCGATCGTGCTGGTTACCAATTCATTGGCTCCATTTAAGAACTTGGCCGGAATGATCGATTACGCGCGAGCTCATCCGGGCAAAATCAGTTATGGCACGCCGGGCATAGGAACGCCGCAGCACCTGGCGGTGGAACTGCTTATGCATATGACGGGAATCAAAATGACCCACATCCCTTACAAGGGTTCCGCCCAGTCGCTGTCGGACTTGCTGGCCGGGCACATCCCATTGGTATCGGCTGCGATCAACTCCGCGGAACCCTTTATTGCTGCCGGGAAGTTGCAGGGCCTTGCCGTGGCCGACCCCAAACGCGTGGAAGCCCTGAAGAATGTGCCTTCGATCAGCGAGGCAGTACCGGGATACGATGTTCAGATCTGGTACGGGCTGATGGCGCCGAAAAAAACACCGGACGCTATCGTGCGCAAGCTGAATGAGGCCCTGGCGCGTGCCGTGACCTTGCCGGGGATGGCGGAAAAAATGCGGGATCAGGGGTATGCCATTGCATTGACCTCGCCGCATCAGATGGATGAGGAAATCAAGAAAGACCTGAAGAAATGGGGAACGGTCATTCGTGCGGCGGGAATACAGCCGCAATGAGTTGATCAGGCCCGCGGTGCGGCGGGAACCAGGCCATAGCGCGTCATGACTGCCATGAGCTGCGCACGGTCTGGGGCACCGCCGGCGCCGATGACATTGGCGACGTCGCGGAAATACTGGGGGCCGATGTCGGGGGTCTGCACGATCAAGGCTCGGGCGCAGTCGCGGTGAGGATTGCTGAATCCATGCACCGACCCCCTGGGTGAATACATGCAGTCGCCTGGCTGCAGATCGCGCGTAACGTCATCGACCGAATAACGCAAGGTCCCTTCCAGAACGTAAACGCATTCATCGTTGTTCATATGGCTGTGCGGCGGCGGGACGTTCGATCCCGCCGGGACCGTCAACTCGAATACGCCCATGCCCGCCTGGGCGGCCCCATCGACCAGATACTTGATTTCAAGCTGGCCAAGTTTGATTGCCTCGAATGGCTGTGTCATGGTTGCCTCATCGAATGATCGTGTAAAAGAGCGCCGCCGCTACAGCGGCAAGGCGGCAATTGTCTGCGCGACAGCCGCCGTAAGTTTTTTACCGTAGGGCACGTGCAGGAATTCATTGGGGCCATGCGCATTGGATTGCGGCCCCAGTACCCCGCACACCATGAACTGCGATTTCGGAAAACCCGCCTGCAGCATGCTCATCAATGGGATGGTGCCGCCCTGGCCGATGTAGCCGCAAGGCGCGCCGTAATACTGCTGCGAGGCGGCGTCAAGCGCTGCGCTCAGCCAGGCGGCCGACTCCGGCGCATTCCAGCCTGTGGCGGCTCCCTGGTCGGGTTTGAACAGCACCCTGGCGTTGTAGGGCGCGTCGGCTTCCAGCAGTGATTTCAGTTCCTGTACGGCGGCGACCGCATCGATCAGCGGCGGCAGGCGCAAGGAGAGTTTGAAGGCGCTGCGGGGGCGCAGCACATTGCCCGCGCTGGTCAGGGGCGGCAGGCCTTCGGCACCTGTCACGGAGAGCGTTGGCCGCCAAGTGCGGTTCAACAAGGCCTGCTGGGGCTCGGTGGTCATGGGCAGCACGAATCCGCCGTCCGCACCGCAGCTCCAGGGGAAGCGGCGCCAAACCTCATCGCCCAGGATGCGTGCCGTGGCCTGCACCTGTTCGAGGCGGTCGGCGGGGATTTCGCAATGAAAGCTCTGCGGCAGCAAGCGTCCCGTGGCGCTGTCTTCCAGGCGGTCCAGCAAGTGCCGCAAAATGCGAAAGCTCGACGGCACGACGCCGCTCGAGTCGCCGGAGTGCACACCTTCGTCGAGCACCTGTACTTCCAGGGTTCCGGCGACCAGACCGCGCAATGAGGTCGTCATCCAGAGCTGATCGTAATTGCCCGCGCCGGAGTCCAGGCACACCACCAGCGCCACGTTGCCCAGCCGATCACGCAAGGCATTGACGTAAGGCAGCAAATCGTAGCTGCCGGATTCTTCGCAGGTTTCGATCAGGCCCACGCAGCGCGGCCGCGGTATGCCTTGCTTGTCCAGAGCCAGGATGGCCGTCAGCGATGCGTAGGTTGCATAGCCGTCGTCGGCGCCGCCGCGGCCGTAGAGCTTGCCGTTTTCATACTTGGGGGTCCACGGACCCAGCCCGGAGCGCCAACCCGTGAATTCGGGTTGTTTGTCGAGGTGGCCGTACAACAGCACCGTATCGCCGTTATCGCGGCGTGTGGCCGGCACATCGAAATAGATGATGGGAGTGCGGCCCGGCAAACGCACGACCTCCAGCGTCAGGCCGCGAACCTTTTGCGCCTCGATCCATTGCGCCGCGTCGCGCACCACCCGTTCGATGTAGGCGTTCTCGGCCCAGTTGGCATCGAAAGCGGGGCTTTTTGCCGGGATGGCAATGTAATCGGTCAGGGCCGGGATAATCTCCTGGTCCCATTTTTCGTCGACAAAGCCCTGCAATGAGTCTGGATTCAGTGAGTGAGGCAAAGCGCTGCCGGGGACACGGGCATTCATGGGAGAGACCTTGAAAGGAGCGTAATGAAAAATATTCTACGCCCATTGAGCGGGTTTTTTCTTTACGGCTGGTTGTTTTCCCGTGGACAGACTCCTACTATAAATAAGGTGGGAAGCCGGCTTGGCGCCCTGCGCCGCATAAGGGCGCTGGAAAAAGGACAGGCCTGAAGGCATTTGGGCTCCCGGTAACTTCCGGGATTTGTATTTAAAACCACGTAACACCCATCGCCTGACGAACGCGATGGGATATCAAGGAGTCTCAATATGAAATCATCTCGACGCACTTTTTTAATCTCCGGCATAGGCCTCGCCTCGTCGCTGGCATTGACGGGCCAAGCGTTTGCGGATGCGGCAAAGGTCGATGAAAACGACCCCACCGCGCAGGCGCTTGGCTACAAGCACGATGCAAGTTTGGTCGACAAGGCCAAGCAGACCAAGTACGCTGCCGGCGAGGATTGCGGCAATTGCCAGCTTTTCCAGGGCAAGGCCGGTGATGAATGGGGCCCCTGTCCGATCTTTGGCGGCAAGCAGGTCTCTGTAAAGGGCTGGTGCAGCGCCTACACCAAGAAAGCCTGACGGCAATACCCGTAAGGGTGGTCCTTGTGGCCACCCGCGGTTGACACATCGCCCCTACACGGACCCACGAGCGGCCCACACAATCCCCTCATAGTCGCTGTAGTCATTCGCTTTGGTCATGATCGCCCAAAGAACTTAATGCAAGCGGGGGTGGCGGCCCAGGCGGGGTGAGCGAGCTTGAGTCCGCCGCGGCCGGCGCCTGGATCGGGAGGCAAGGGAGCGGC